>CAZHMQ010000046.1:0-15308 GCA_964533645.1 uncultured Coxiellaceae bacterium | reverse complement strand
CAAAGCAACCTGTTTTAATTTTGGCTAGTGGTATTAATCGTGTGAATGAGAAAGCCATAGAAAAAATAATGGGTGAAGCAATTATAAAAGCCGATGCCGATTTTACTCGTGAAATAACGGGATTTGCTATTGGGGGAGTTCCGCCAATGGGTCATAAAGAAAAAATTAATCATATTTTTATTGATGAAGATTTATTGAAATTTGAAAAATTATGGGCGGCAGCAGGAACGCCTAATGCGGTATTTTCATTACATTCTCGTGACCTTGAAAGTTTAACAGATGGAAAAATATGTTCCATTAAATAAGGTGTGAAATGCGAAAAATATTTTGGGAGAATCCATATCAATATCATTTACTCACTCATGTCTCATCGGTAAATGGTAATCGCATTTTATTTGATGAAACTATTGCTTTCTCTTTTTCTGGCGGGCAGGAAAGCGATAAAGCTTATGTTAATGGCATGAATGTTCTCAATTCTGAAATCGAAGGTAACTTGATTTACTATACTTTACCTGAAGAACATGGATTTTCTATCTGTGATAAGGTAACAATGGAAATTGATTGGCCGCGCAGGTATCGTCTCATGCGTTTACATTTTGCTGCGGAGTTAATTCTTGAACTGGTGACTCGAAAGCAAGGCATTGAAAAAATCGGCGCACATATTGCTGAAAAGAAAGCTAGAATTGATTTTTTATATGATAAAAATATTTCTGATGTTTTGGAAAGTCTATTGGCTGAATACAATGAAATTATTGCTCAAGATGTAATTATTAAAACGTGCTTTTCTGATGTGAAGAACCAAAGACGTTATTGGGAAATAGAAGGCTTTTCAAAAGTTTCCTGCGGTGGTACTCATGTAAGATCAACCTCAGAAGTTGGAGCTATTAGTCTAAAAAGAGTCAATATTGGAGGTGGTAAGGAGCGGATTGAAATTAGACTCATTGATGATCTGGTAGGATTAAACTAGCTATGTTTAGCAAGCAGTTAAGGGTAGTCAACTACCTTATTTTTATAAACATATTAGTTTTTATCAGGAACCTCTTCCAAACGAATTGGTGAATAAATGCAGTATATTAAATTAAAAATTTTAAAATATTGCTTGTTACCTTACGAAGTTCACTTTTTAAAATTTGAACTTACCTATTCATCTCCTACAGGTTAATCATGACTACCATTTTGGTAGACTAAATCTTGATATCTAATATTGCATAGGTGAATACGCTAATTTATTTACAAATGCAGTCTACTATGCCTAAATATAAACTTACTCAATATATTAATAAGAGAAAATAAATCAAAGCAATTTATTGACAATAATTACCTACGAGTTTATAAGTCTTTTCGCTATTCATAATATGGCAGAAAAAATATATTTCATAAATAAAAAGGAACGTTATATGCAAAGTGGTCAACCTCGTAATGAGTTTAATAAAGAAGAATGGACAAAATATTCTGTTAATGGTATCGAATGTAAACGAAATGCTATCTATCAGACTATTTTAGATAATAAATTTTATACTGGTAAGATCAATCTTCATAGAGAGTATCACTTTAACTTGCACGAAAAAGAATTTAAAGACAAAGGATGGGGTTCGACTAGCGCACGAACACACAATGAATCTAGTGATGTAAGTGCAAATTTTAGTTTAAATACACACGAATTTGCAGAAAAAGTTGGTGCGATAAGTGAGGATTATAAATTACTTGTTGAAAGAATGATTTATGCTCTTGATATGTTTTATGATTGTCAACAAAATTATCATGCGCATGCTGCAAATCTACGTATTGCAATTCATAATTGTATGCAACTGTTTACAGAAAAAGTATCAGATACTAAGGCTCCCTATAATAATTTTTTACAACAACTATCCTTAGAATATTTTGATTTTCTTTTTGATGGATTAGCCTTTGCTCTATCAACGGGATATGCAAAGGGTGGTAAGCCTGAGATGCCAAGTTTCGGATTTGATATGAGTGCTCTTAAAGAAGAATGGGATGAGCATTCATCTAATATTAAAAAATCTCAATATCTTGAGAGGTATTTATCTGTCATGCTTAAACAAGCCGATCTTCTTTGCAATCGTTTGATAAAGAATGATCTGTTTTCGGATAGTGCTTCAAAAAAAGAAATTCAAAATAAGTTTGATGCTTTTAAAGCTTTTATAAAATCCATGCAAACTAAAAAAGCATCACTTGATGCCGCTACTCCTGAAGTGCGCGAACAATCCTCATTAAGTTATAAGATTGCTTCTTTCTTGCATTTTAAACAAGCGAATCAAGAGCCTCCTGCTTATTCTGTGAGTATAGAAAGCAAATATTCACCAAACAAATAATGCTATTTTCAGCTTAAATGTAGGGGTGAGCAAAGCGAAACCTTATCATTACCCACAAATTTTTTGCCGTGTGCGCAACCGATTTGATGGGTAATATTCTAAGTCGGGTTGATAGGTTGCACTTATTTGATGCTAAAAGCGGGTAATTTTATCTGAAACCAGTTAGTGTTTTGGAGTGGCATCATAATCCAGTAACGGTAAAAGTTGTCCAGTTTAGTTCCTCATATTCACGCTGCATCTTTCTGAGCGTGAATCTCGACATCAAAGTGAAAACCATTTTTATTCAAATCATCTTGAATAGCCAATCGGATGAACTGCATAGGAGAATATCCTAGTTTATTTGCAAAAGCAGCAGCAGTTTTTGTGCTCACAATACGGCGACCTTTTTCCACATCGCAAAGATATTGTCGAGATACACGAAGCAACTTTGCAAATTCTGCTTGACTCATTTCTTCACATTCACGAATAGACCAGAGTAGATTGCCAAGGGTTAATTTTTTTCCAGTGAGTTTTTCAAGAAATGCCATACTCTTATCACTCATAGGTGTCGATTTCTTTTTAGTACTCATGCTTGTTCACCTCTATAATTTCAATAAAATGTACGATTCCATGGGTATCGACTTCATAAATAGCACGATAGCCTTTGTTTAATCTAATGGATCGTTGACCTTGGCGTTTTCCTTTTAATGGTTCATCATGAAATCCAGGTCGCTTGCGAATTTCAGGTAATCCTTCATTTTTCACACCATCAATCCATAGCTGCAATTTGAACACGATGTGTGCAGGAATATGCCTTAAATCTTTTTCTGCTTGTTTTGATATTTTGACCTCAAAGATATCCATTTATAACTCACTTACGTTCACTTTTAAAGTGTACAACATTTATTGCTAGTTTAATACATAAAGTTGCTTTATTTCAGCAAATAAACTATCTTTGCACCGTGTAGTGAATTTGTAACTTACTGCTGGCTGATTTTGAAACCATCGCTATGCGTTTTGATATCACGGTAAGACGAGGAAAAGGAAGTCATGTATCATTTACTCATCCTAGATAGGTAGAGATTTTAACAGTGCCAGCGCATCGACCTATTAAGCCTGTATATGTAAAAAAATTTATGGCTTTAATTGACACGTTGAAAGAGGAGAACGTATGAGTATGAAAATGAATATGAGAGAGCGAGAAATGGAAGATCAGGTACCTGATTATCCTTTTACTATGCGCCATCTTTCTGAAGAAGAAGGAGGTGGCTATATGATTGAATATCCTGATTTGCCTGGCTGTATGTCAGATGGGGAAACCATTGAAGAAGCTATAGCTAATGGAAAAGATGCTATTCAAGTTTGGATTGAAACCGCAAGAGAAATGAACAAAAAAATTCCTGAGCCTGGTGAATTAGAAAGTCAAAGCGGAAAATGGGTACAACGAGTTCCTAAGTCTATTCATTTACGTTTAGTTCAACGAGCTGCTGAAGAAGGTGTTAGTCTGAATACTTTAGTTATTACATTTCTTACTCAATCATTAGCCATATCCTCATTTGCTAAAAAAAAGCATGTTAAAGATAATTGAAATATAATTGGATAAAATTATGCATCTTCTAGAATCACCAAAGTGATAGAACCGCACGTGAAGACCCTCTCAAATATCGGTCTTCAGCGCAAGAACCCTCAAAAGTATCGAATCTGACTTCATCTCCATAACCTTATTAAGGCTTCATCCAAAAAACAATCAATTTTTAATGAGTATATGATGTACTGACTGCCGAAGAAGTAGTAGCTTGCTGTGCTGGCTCTGTCTCTTCTTTTCTCATTTCATTTTGCTGTTTCATTTCTTCTGTAAAACTTGGTCTTCTTGCCCGTTTTTCTCTTTTGATCGCTTGTGATTGTTGTAGTTCTAGAACAAGCCGTGACTTTTGTGACTGTTCTAATTCAGTGATTAATCGATCAATTGTGTTCTTAATTGCTATATTAGTTTTATTGTTTAATTCACTATATTTTATCTGATCCTTCGTCATAGGATCTGGAAGACTAGGTGGATTACCGTGTGCAGCAAAATACTTGATCAGTGATTGTCTATCGTATGTTTGGCCTGATGAAACAGCAACCGGATCATTTATGATAGTAGTGGTAATAGGATCGATGAAATTTTGAAGCATTTCAGGTAGAGCATTAATACCACAGGCTTCGAAACGTTGACTAAATGATAAATAGGGTTTTAACTTTTCATAAAATTCAGGATACTTAAAAACTGCTACTAAAAATTTTTCATCTAATCTTTGGGTACAAGCTTGAATTTCAACTTTATTGTATATGTTGGTACTTAATTCGAGAAAATTAGAAAGGTCACAAAGGAAAAAAAGGATCATGTTTCCTCTGGAATAAGCAATGCTGCGTTGCAAGTAGGCATCGGCGATAGTGGGAGCTAATTGAATCAGGGTAGCTTGAGTATAGGTGATGTTTTGATCTCTATAATCAATGCCGCGGATTAGATGATAATCAGAAATATCAGGAGATGAATTGATACATTCAGTAAACTCTTCAATGGCCTGGTCGAATCTGTCGTGCATAAAATCATTCATACCATTTTTATACGCAGCTTGAATTTCAAGGTTTAATGCTTCTTGTTTTTTTCTAAAGGAAATTGCTTCATCTAGTACTTCTACAATTCCATGATTTCTTGATATAGCAGCTCTATCACGAGCAGTGTGACCCCGAAAGTTTTTACGACTCATATCAATATTTTTAAATTTCAATAGTGTTTTTGCGGTAGCTAGTGATCCCATTGTAGCAGCGCTCATCAAAGCAGTGTTGCCTTGTGTATCTACCGAATTTATATCCACCTTATATTCTACTAACAACATCTTGGTAATTTTTTTTCTATCATCAATAGCAGCTTGGTTTAGAGCTGGTATACGTCCAGCGTTAATATCTGCTTTGTTTTCCAACAACAATTTAACAATATTAGTATCGTCACCACCACGAATAGCAGCAGATAATGCTGTCTCAGCTGTCATATCCTCCCTATAATTTACGTGATTAATATTGGCTTTATATTCCAATAGCATACTAATGATATTTAAACGCTGATAAGCTGCAGCAAATATTAATGGGGTGTTACCATCTTCTTCAACAGCGTTAACATTAGCTTTTCTTTCCAACAAGTTTTTCACTTCATTTTCATCACCAGCAATAATAGCTGTAGTAAGGGGGCTGTAGCTGGGCATATGATCCTCGTTTTGCTCTTTTTTAAAGACAAATTCATCTAATGCTTGAACAATATCTAACTTTCCCTCTTTAACAGCTCTATCGCGTGCTGTTTCGCCGTATTTATTCTTACAATTAATATCAATCTCTTTAAACTCCAACAAGGCCTTAACCACATTTAAATTACCTAGGTAAGCAGCTTTCATCAAAGCAGTTTTGCCTTCTTTATCTTTTTGATTGATATCAACTTTATATTCTTTTAACAATGTAATAACGGTTTCTGTACAATTATGTATAGCAGCACAATGAAACTCAGGTTCACGACCCATATTAAGATGAGCATTGTTACTCATTAATAACTTTAGGAAATCAGTATCGTTGTTACGAACAGCTATATCTAACGCAGTAAAACCATGGCTGCATACTTGATCAATATTAGCATTATGTTCTAGTAATATATTGAAAATGTTTACACGTTTATGCCATGTGGCCCACATTAATGGAGTGAAACCCTGATCTTCTCTACTAATATTATCTCCCGTTCTAAGTGCGGCTATAACTTCATTTTCATCACCGCGAATAATAGCTAAATTAAGCGGGCTAAAACTACGCATACTAGAATCCTCATTTTGACTATGTATTAATTTGCGGCTATCTTACCGGTGCTTAAAACTTAAGTCTACTAATTAATGAGCATAATGAGCACAATAGATTAATCAGAAATCAAATAGATCTTTAGTGATTTGAAGCGCAAGAATTGAGGGTGTCAGGCCTGACAAACAGACTTTCGGCTCCGTAATTTTCTGTTTTTAAAGTCTGATTGTTAGGCCTGATAATCATCTAGCTGAACTCCTCCTACAACGATTAATCTAACGTTGATAAAGGACGTTAATTTAATCAAAAGGAGTTCATATGCAACTATATGCAGGAATTGATTTACATTCAAATAATAGTTTTTTAGTAGTTATGCAATCAGATGATAAGATTGTATATGAAAGACGCTTACCCAACATTATTGGTCGAATCCTAAATGAATTAGATGTCTTTAAGGAACATTTAGTAGGTGTTGTAGTGGAATCTACATATAATTGGTATTGGTTAGTCGATGGTTTAGAAGCGGCTGGACACAAAGTGTCTTTAGCAAATACGACGGCCATTCAGCAGTATAGTGGACTAAAACAAACTAATGATAAAACAGATGCTCGCTGGTTAGCAAAGTTATTACAGCTAAATATTCTTCCTACGGGATATATTTACCCCAAAGAGAGACGAGGTGTAAGAGATTTGTTGCGCAAACGTATGCAAATGGTGCAGCAGCGAACATTACATCTACTGAGCTTGCAAACATTGATTGAACGTAATACGAGTATACAACTGAAAGCGAGCGAAATAAAAAAGTTAACAGAAGAAAATTTAAAGAAATTTTTTTCAGATGAAACGATTATTCTTGCAGCAAAAAGTAATTTGCTGGTTATGCAGTGTATTGACGAACAGGTTACGGCTACAGAAAAAGAAGTATTAAAACAAGCGAAACTGAGCAAAGAATATGAGAAACTATTAACGGTTGATGGTATAGGAAAAATTCTTGCTTTAACTATTATGATGGAAACTGGTGAAATAAGTAGATTTCATCAAGTTGGAAATTATGCTTCTTACTGTCGATGTGTAAACAGCAAGAAAATCAGTAATGGAAAAAAGAAAGGTGAAAATAATAAAAAAAATGGTAACTGCTATCTCTCATGGGCTTATGTTGAAGCAGCAAATTTTGCAATTAGATTTAATCCTATTATAAAAAAGTTTTATCAAAAGAAAAAAGCCAAAGCGAGCAATGTTGTGGCGATTAAAACAATAGCTCACAAGCTTGCCCGTGCTTGTTTTTATATTTTAAAAGACGGAGTTGATTTTGATGTAAAGAAAAGTTTTTGATAAGGATATCCCGTTTGGCTGAGGCAACATAACCATCATTGGGGTTGGCAAAACCATAAGGTCTGATTGGCTGCTGTCTCATCCATCTAATTGAAGAGTAAGTTTAAAAACTGGTAAACTGAGATGCCTATATCGTGAGCCTATAAGAGGTCTGGAACTAGAAATAGTAGCCAATATGTCTGTGATATTACATCACGTTGACGCGGTATGGCACCTAAGATTTTCTGGGGCATTTTATAATGCCAGGGGTTTGCCATAGCTTTATAGTGGCTACATACCTTGATCCTGATGGGTGACTGTTGCAACTCAGTGGCGAGTTGGCAACTTATGTTGAAAATTTGGGCGCATGTCCTTTACAGTTATATAAAACTTTTACAAATATCTTCAATAATTATGCGAAATTATAAAAATTTCGTAAAGGAGCTCTTTTTTCTATTGACCGGAGTTCAGCTAATGGGTGACACCCTATGATATTTTTTTGCAAGATTTCTTGAAATGCATGCTCAATTTTTTCAAGTGGCCAATGCAAATCTCCTGCTAAACTTTGAAGAGAGGCTCGCATAGCGCCAATAGATGTCATATGAGGATGGGTAAGTAAGAGAAAAAATACTAATTTAGCTGAATCTGATAACTCATTAAACTTTTTGTCGTTCCAGGTACGTGTATCAATTTTCCTATAACGTGCCATTTTCATCTCCTTGTAGTAATCCTTAACAGCGAGAAGAATAGCTATAGATTTGTATTTAATGTACGAGGAATACTCTCGGGAGATATGCTTTGGAGTGAATTACGGGGAGGAGTTTACCCGGGTGGATTCCTGGGTTTAATTAAATTAGTAATAAAATATGACTGTGATAATATTATAATATAGTAGTCAGCTTGATAATTAGTTCAGTTTTATTATTGCATCCAAGCTTAGATCGGATATGATTCAAATAACCTTCTACTGTTCTTGCAGATAAACCAATGATACTGGCGATTTCTTTTATTTTTTTTCCTTGAATCAATAAATAGCAACATTCTAGCTGACGTTCAGTCAAATATGCCTTGTTATGTGATATAAATGAGTTGTGATAATCATCGTTAATAAGCGATTTTCTGATATCAAATTGATCATTAAATGGTATAATTATTTTTTGTTTTTCTGCAGGCTTAATAATTGGCGCTGCTTTTTCTCGAAAGTATTGTTTAAATGAATTGAGGATATCCATTTTCGATAGGTAAGTGTTTATAATGCGATCATTACCAGCATGTGTTGCAAATGAAAAAAATTCGCAATATTCATCTTGAGGTTGTAATAATACAATACCGTGATCTATGTTTCTTGAGCGATCGCAATCATCTAGGTTTTTTTGATTGGGCAATGTAGACCATAAGATAGCTTGTTCTTTATAGAGTTCGGGTCTGTATTCCGTGTTACCTGATAAATAGTGTTCGTCCTGAAAATATATATCAAAATATTTGGTATTATTCCCTAAATATATTCGCTCACCATTGTGATATGATTTCAAATAGTCAAAATCAATAATGCCAAGGTGCTTAAGCGGTTTGGCAATTTCAGCTATATCAGCACAAGATGTATAGGTTATATGATTACTCGATAGTTGCATGTGATTTAGTACAGCCTTATTTTACGGTCTATTATTATACAATTTGACAGCTTAAGGAAACATTAAGCTGTCAATTAAATTTTATCATGATTATCAATTAGTTATGACACTATAGCGTAATTTTACGGTACACAAACGGGTTGCGAGCTATTTCCAAAGTAGATATGTGCATCCCCAAACCTAACAGCCAGCATTCTAGGATCCGTATTAGAACGATCGACTGCAAAAGGTTTACAAGCATTTGGCATCTCAAGATGAATGACAATGTCGTTCGCGAAATCCACCGGAATATCTATCACTATCTTATGAGTAGGATTTTGTTGATTATACACATACGTTTTCTCTCCAATGCCTTCAATAGAAACTTTTAAGGTTTGGGATATCTCTTCTGAAATCATCCCAATAGCGTTTGTTTCAAAAACAATCTGTCTAATCGGCTTATTGTCTTGAGTAGCAGGTATGGTTAAACTAGCAGTCGTACCTTCCGTCCATCGATGATCAGTCTGCGCTATGCTAAATCCCGTCAATTTAAAAGGCAAAGATTCATCAATACCCATAGCTACGGAAACCTTCGTTAGTTCTGATGGCAATGTAGTACGACTACGCATGAGACCATGTTGTTGATAGCCAGTTAATGCCGGAGTTGCTGCTGCAAGGTAGATATGCGCATCCCCAAACCTAACAGCTAGCATTCTAGGATCCGTATTAGAACGATCTACTGCAAACGGTTTACAAGCATTTGGCATCTCAAGATGAATGACAATGTCGTTCGCGAAATCCACCGGAATATCTATCACTATCTTATGAGTAGGATTTTGTTGATTATACACATACGTTTTCTCTCCAATGCCTTCAATAGAAACTTTTAAGGTTTGGGATATCTCTTCTGAAATCATCCCAATAGCGTTTGTTTCAAAAACAATCTGTCTAATCGGCTTATTGTCTTGAGTAGTAGGTATGGTTAAACTAGCAATCGTACCTTCCGTCCATCGATGATCAGTCTGCGCTATGCTAAATCCCGTCAACTTAAAAGGCAAAGATTCATCAATACCCATAGCTACGGAAAACTTCGTTAATTCAGATGGTGAGGTACGATTTCGCATAAGATCAGGTTGAACGTAACCCGTTACTGCTGGAGATGTCTCTTGATATGTTAATAATTTTTCCGGCGCGTTTTTTATTAATAGTAAATTCGGTGTACTGTCAGCAATCTTTGCCCGCATTTGAAACTGTGCTCCTTGATAGTATTCTAACTTAGCAACTAACTTATCTCGTTTATGTCTTTCTGCAGAATCAGCTATATTTATCGCTCTTAAGTTTTGGCATGCTGCACCCAGTACCATATTATCAACTTCTAATATTTGTTCCTGTAATGCCACTATTTTGGAGATTGATAATCCCATTCTCATATTTGGCACATAGTTATCCATGCATTGAAGCAACTCAACAATAACGTAACTATCCAATGGAAAATCAATTTTCCAGCGCATTTTTTGTAAAAATGACAAAGCATTTGCTAAAAGATCCGTAGTTTGGGTTTTTGGTGCAATCATTGTTGTGATATTGTTTTCTGGAGATGTTGTGAGGAGAGTATCAAATCCATGTTGGTTAAAAGCAAGTTGCGGATGTTGATTCATTAATTGAGTAAATATATCGAGTTGATTTTTATCCGCGAGTGTGATTTCAGAAACCAATAATAGCAATGTAGAACAAGCTTCAAAAGTTGCGACCGCTCTACCAAATGATGAAACGTGATCTGAAGCCATCGTGCGGCGTAATTCGGCATACCATTCAGCGCGTAAATTTCTCATGATGTCTTTCATTTGAGCATCTATTTGCTGTTGCATGTTTAAGTTATGAAATTGTACAGAATTTATATAAGGTGTGATAGCATGAGACAAACCTTGATGTTCAGTACAAATAGGTTCCGCAATAGTTTTATCCATCCATACATTATGAGGATTAGCATAACCTGCTGAATAACGACCTCTTGGGATAGCAGTTACAGATACTTTTTGTAGATTGTCACAATAGTTGCCGCCAACCCACCACCACCAAACGGCTTCGGGACTTTTATAAAAGGATGGATTATAAGGAATAGATATCGATGAAATTTTATTTTGCTCACTTGGTATTTGATGAGGTTGGATAAAATGAGACGACAACACAAATTGATCACCTATTAATTGATAGGCACATTTGATTTGTCCTAATCCCATCATTTGTGCATGATAATAGGTATCTGGAATAAGGGATAAATATTGTTGTGATCCTGCCATGGGAAGTACAGGAAGTCCTTCTATCATAGGAACTAACATGGCTGGCAAATGCTTTGAACAATTTTTTAATCCTGTATATAAATCTACTTCACAATAATATAACTCTTTTTGCTTACCTTGATCGACATAATCCATATAAACATTTTTTTTGTTTTTGATATCATTCTCACGAGCTGTTTTATAAGATGCTTTATATTCAGCACGTATATCGTTACCTAAACCACGATCATCAACTTGATTAAGACCCACAAGATGAAGCGTAACACCTTTTCTGCGATTGGTCTCAGTTGACGTAGTATAAAACCATTTTCCGCCATTTTCCTTTGTTGCATAATCAGTTGATACATGAATATCTTGCAGCTTCAGCGAGCATAGATCAAATAAGCTTTCTCCTAATACAAGCTTACTTCCAGATGCCATTTTTTGTGAAACTTTTTGTTCAAACTGGACTCGCTCAGCATCGAGTGCTTCCGATAATACTCTCGCTGCTTCTTCATAATTTTGTATTAAAAGTCGAATAAATTCTGGATTTCTTAACCGTTGCAGTTGAATTTGTATATGATTGCCTTCATCAATAAAACGTTGAAACCTGGCAATTTCATCGGTAGATAAGGAAGCATTTTGAATATCAGGATACTGTTTTAGAACAAGATAATTCAGTGCATGTGACAAATATTGCCAGACCATTGGATGGGCTGGAATAGTATGAGTTTGGGGATAACGATTATCTGTACGTAGGACTTCCTTGCTTTGTTTATGTAATTGAATGGCTTCTGCATGAGTTAGGGTGAAGCTAATATCAGGAAATGTTTTTTGCTTTGCAATTTCACCGCATTGTTTGACGACAAGCAAAGCCGAAGATTCTGGGCCTAATCCTTTTTCAAAACAAGTAACATGCATTTGCTTTTGCCAATGTTCATATTTTTGAACTGTATCTAATGCTGCAAAAAGCCTGTTTATCGTTAATTGATCTGCTATGCCATAATAATGGAAAGTTTCATGCCGTGTATCAACCACTAGTAAATGCCATGTTCCGTTACTTTGAATGGGAATGAGCTGTATGACAGCATCTGAATGTTCAAACTCATTCAGGGTTTTTACGAGTGAAATCACATGAGTGCCTGGGGAATCTTTAAGCTCAGGCTCATCGATAAGCAGATTAGAAAGCCTTAAAGCAGGTACACAAGCCAAGTCCTGATTGTCTTTTGTCACGTAATCAACAAGATAGTCTAAATTTTCAGGTTGATAGTGATAATCACTTTCAAAATTTAAACCTTCGAAATAACTCAACAATGTATTGAGCGCAAAATATCCGCTTCTGTGTTGCAAATGATTTTCTGTCACCAACTTCAAAAAGGCGGGTAAATCCTTTTCTCTGGTTACAGCACTACTTCCGACAATATGCATATGTTTAGCGCCTACATTCGATGCTACAGCATGCGTTTCGACTTCCGTCACATAATCGGAATATTTTGATTGAAAATTACTATCACGTATGGCCTTTTCTGTCAGAGTAAATAATTTTGTAACCTCTTCAACTTGGCTTTTATGTTCAATAGTTCTTTGTAAGCTTGCCAATTGTTCAATTACTGTTGCACCTGTATTCGCTTGTCGTTCTGCTAAATGATCTATTTCAACATGTAATGCTTGTATTTGTTCTATAATATTATCTGCTTTCCAATTAAGAGCAAGAAAACCTCTTACCATATTGCGATTCATATCATCTAGTGTATCCATGACCTGATTAAATCGTTCATGCATTTCTTTTTGTAGATTTTGTAATTGTTCGCCTAGTGCTCGCAACGCATCGAGTATCATTTTGTTTCCATTCTGCCCTTTATGACGACTGAACAAACTCTTAATACTTGCACAAGCTCCTAACAAACTGCTCGCTGCTGCTAAGGGATTCATTGTACCGATTGAAGCTATCACTGAAGATACATCAATCAATGCATTTCCAACCACTGAAATTTGTTGCGCACACTTATTATTTCCTAAGAGATAAGCTGCATTTGATGCGATATCAACGCAATAGCGAGCGTTTTTGATATATTCATCTTTTCTTTTTTCTTCTTCAGCAACTCTTGCTTTAGCCACATTTAATTTTTGTGCTGCCTGTAAAATATCGAATTGTGTGGAATCAGAAGATTGTTTATGTGCATCTAATTCAGATTTTAACAATTGAATTTCATGAATATGTTCAAATCCGCTTATATCGCTGTCAGCTAATAAATCGATAAGTAATCTATCCATATCTTGTTCATTAGAATTTACAGTAGAAACGGATTCACGCACTTGTTTATGCAGGTCAGCTTTCTCAACACGAGTTTTAATTCTCTTTAAATCGCCTAGTACATCGCTTGGATTAATAGCAGTGTTCGAATTTCTTGGAATTTTTTTAGCTACAAATTGTGGCCATGTATCCGCTAATGATTTTTGTATGGCTCTACCAAATATTAACAATTCGTCGACTGACAAACCTTGATCGGAAAATCTTTTAATAGATGTTGATGTATAACTCTTTAATTCTTCATCAAATACTTCTTCAGCTTTATTTTCTCCAGCAAGCTGAATTTTTTTGGTTACACTTTTATAAAAATCTCTAGCAGCTTCTGTTGTCCATTCTTTTAAATATGCACTGTTTTCTATATTTTTATCAATCACCTTTGTGGATATATTAGCCATAGCATAGGCAAGCGTACTCATTTTAGTAACAACGTTACTAGGGGTTGGTATAGGTGCTTTGGTGGTTTTTCCAAGTTGTACTATAGCAGTACCGGCATTAACGCCTAATGCAGAAGCAAGTAGTGGCGTCACTGATCGTTTAGTTTGAGAGGTTGAGTCATCTTGCATAAGAAATGCTTTTGCGGCTGGAAGCATAAATTGCTGAACAGTCTGCCCAGAATGCGCCATGGTAACAATGGATGTGGTTAATGCAGAATTTTTATTTGAAATTTCTCTGTGTAAAGCATCAGCTATACAAATGCTTGCTTTTTCACGTCCATATAAGCGATCAAAGCCAGCATGGCACGCAGCTTGTACGGCTCGTCCTACTGGCTTCGCCGCCTTATTGACAATAGCAGCTACACTTGCTGCTGCCATTGCTGATCCTACCGGTCCGCCTGCGGCTCCTGCCGCAAAAGCTCCACTCACAAAGGGCGTTCCAATCACACCTTTTACACATACTGATGCAATAGAGCAGATCAATTTTTCTGAGCCATTATTTGACGATGGGTCTTCTGCAGCTTCTGCAACGATGTCCGCACCTTTACCTATTGCTTTAACAACGGGTGGCATCATCACATGTGCCGCGTGTGCAACTACTTCTCCAATCTTAATAGCTTGCGATACGCGACCTGCTTCATCTGCGATTTGTTTATTATCGCTGTCGTCTGGATTTCGTGGATCCATAAGTATGACCTCGTTCTGTAATTTAGTTGAACAGATCATACTATATGCATGATTTTTAGACAATAGCGTGAAATCACGCTATTTATCTTCAATGATTCATTGATATCATGCATACGATTAAAAATGTGGTTTAATATGATCTTTGTAACTGTTACTAAAAACATAGACATACGTCACTAACGCATAAATATGTTTCAATTCGCTCTCCGATTGACCGCACATGATGTTGGTTCATGCAATCGCGGTGTCTGGAGTCCTGCCGTTAACAGTCCTGGGTAAACCCATTTCCAACCGGCGATGGAACCTTAAAAGTAGTATTTTTTTAACGTCGCGATACGGCGTATACCGCGTGATCTCAGGATCATCATATCTACTTTTTAGGTTCATGGCAGCTACCCAGTCTGCATGATTCACGTACTTACAAAACAAGCACTGAAACTTATCTCCCTTGCGATTTTTAGCATCAACATAACCGCAAGGAGGACAAGTCTGAGAAGTATACGCTGGGTTAACTTGCTTATGGCTAAAACCTTTAGCCAACGCTTTAA
>CAZHMQ010000045.1:0-15826 GCA_964533645.1 uncultured Coxiellaceae bacterium | reverse complement strand
GCAGCTTTTGCAATGATCTCCGCTGCATGTTTGTTAAAAGCAAGTGAGCGTAATGCCTCTTGAAGCGGTACAGACACATCATCTAATTTACCTAATAACGGAGCCAAATATTCGAGCACATGACCCACTGCACTTGGCTTGGGAAGTGGAAGTGTATCTTCTTCTCGAATCGCACGATCTTTTGAAGAATCTTCTAAAGCTTGATCAAAATGCAATTTTTTCTTCTCATCAGCGGCAGCTTTAGCCCGTCGATTTCGCTTTCTTTTTGGTGGTGGCTCAGTTGGCGACGGCGGCGCAGTCTCACCACGCTTATCATCACTCTTCTTCTTAAGCATCGGTTTAATATTTGTAAGCGCAGCTCCACCACAACTATTGATATGTGCTTGAAGTGCTTCTGCACCACGATCAGGACCGCTAATACCTAACCAATTAACAACTGTCTCTGCAACAACGCCGCTATAGATAGTTGAGATAGTTGGCTCCAAGTTCCTTATAGCACTCAGGATTCCAGTGTGCGTAAATGGTTGAGCTCCCAATGCATCATGAACATAATCCCAATCAGCATCAATCAGAGCGGTGATACCCTTCTTCTTCGCCTGAAAACGGATAGCTCTAACAATACTATTGATTTGATCTTTACTCATTGTAAGTTCCCCTGCCTCTAATGCATCATCCGGAGGAGGAGGGATTATATCTTCGTCATCGTTACGTGAATCTGACATGAGAAAACCTCGTTTAATAATAATTATAAAATACAGACTATATTATCAGTTTAGCCGAAAATTGATCATTTTTTTGGTTAGCTTTGTATATTTTTTATCCATTTGAATCAAAAAGTTAGATAACAAGATATAACGTAAGGATTATTAAGCAGTTGTTTTAGGGATAATTTTCACAGTACCCGGCTTCACTAAATCAAGAAAAATCATAAGAGAAAGTTGTTCTGGCTCACGTAATTTTTCAAAATAATTATCCTCAAACAATTCTTGAGCACGTGGGGTAATACTATCGAGAAAAATAAAATTTTCAATATTTGGCAAATATTCTTTCCAGGTTAGATTTTTTTCTTCTTTCTTCATAGCTTCTTCAATAGGAATTTTTAATGCAGCAGTTAAAAATGAAATTAAACCTCTATCATCTTTTATAGCATTTGCTACATAATGCCTGCATTGCTCCACATCGCCCCACGCTTTCCAAGCATAAAGTATGGGTATTAATTGTGGATGTTCAATCAATCGTCCTTTATCAGCCCACATCATGATTTTTTCTACCGCAATTTTTTTCAATATTTGCAGTTGTTCATAACTAAAATCACGTTGCTCTGCCGGGATACATGTATCTTCTTGTTCATTGTGCTGCAGGCTTTGTTCATTAAGCTCATGCACCGTGGTATAAATACTATTAATGATTTTTTCGATGGCTTTTTTGAAAATATTAAAACGCTCATCATTGTTATGATAACGCATCAACAATTGATGTATAATGCGATGAATACGCATCGCTGTGCTTAAACGTAATTGTGTATCTTCGCCTTGAGGGAATAAATCTCCACTATCGACTAATGCAGTCATTACATTTTCTATATTATGTTGTTTTACGTTAAACACTCCGTGGCTATCCATCACATCTAAAAATTTAATGATTCTGTCATCTTGATTTAAACGCAAAAGTGCCATGGCAAACCCTTTCTCATCATTTGCTGAATCAAGTACTGCATCCATTTCAGCTTCAGAGAAAGTATCACTGGCAATAATAAATCTAAAATAAATATCAAATAAATCAAACGTACAAATTCTTTTATTTTTACGTGCAATAGCTTCAGAATGAAAAAATGATAATTCTGATTCGTATATTTTACCTAATCGAGGAAATAATCGAATGATCAATCGTAATAACATAGTTTTAGGTGCTTTAATAGAACGATTTAATATTTCATCACAACGTATTTTATCTTCGGCTATTTTTTCCTTATCAAAACTGAGCACATGTTCTGCCAAATCGGCGAATAAATCTTTATTTTCACGCACACCATTAAAAACCCCCGGTTCAAACACTAAAAGTGCCGTGATTGCAAAAAAGTCGACTGGATTAACGACATCTTTAACAAAAGCATAACTGAAACTTAGGGTATTCACATAGCGGGTAATATCGCGAGAATTTTCAAAGAAAAATTTAATGGTTGAGTAATACATGTCTGCCCAATATCCTGTATCCCATCTATTTTCGGGTACTATGTTAAGCACACTTTGCAATTTATCTAATAAAAGTACTTCAATATCTTGTTTGGAAATGGGCGGTATATCAAATGGTAGTTGTACCAATTTTTCTATATAATCTTTACCTTCATTCCAACGTAAATTATCAATGGCTTTAATAATATAGTTTTTATCCATTGCCAAAATATAAATGGTATTTGCAAAATCGCCAATGGATTTTATCATCTGGAATACTTGATCAATTTCATCATTTTTTAACCGTGCGATATTATCGATAAAAATGATAAGTTTATGCTTTTGATTACAGAGC
Source organism: uncultured Coxiellaceae bacterium (assembly GCA_964533645.1). Taxonomy (GTDB): domain Bacteria; phylum Pseudomonadota; class Gammaproteobacteria; order DSM-16500; family DSM-16500; genus JABDBK01. Next base: position 13,300 of record CAZHMQ010000045.1, on the reverse strand, counting down.
AACTGATTAAGCTCCGCTTTTACCATCGTTAAATCACGGCCTGATTCCCAACCGAAAGATTCTTCTTTAACCTTTTTTCTACGAAACATTTTAGTAAACCAAGAGTAATGAGAGCGAAGCACCTTAGGAATAGGTTTATGTGTAAAAAAGGAAATATATAACTCAAGTAATGCTATAATTTTATCAGAATTTTCAAAATATTCTGCAGCCCGCATTTCAGAAGATAATCTTCGAAAAAAACTATAAATCAATTCGTTTTGGCCTGAATAACTCCAAGGGCTGAAGTTTAATAAAATAGGCCGTTCGTCATCGAACATATAACTTGAAGCATAACGCAGTTCTTCGAGGGTTAAATTAATCATAGATGTTTTGCCTGACCCCCAACCTCCATATAAACCGATGACCAGGCTATCTACATTGGTATGGTCTGCAATAGCATGCGCTAGATATTTGGCAAATACAGCTCTGCCTAATCTATCTTGTTCTTTTGTGAGGATAGGGCGGTCTGCATCTAACATGTTATTTACTCCATGTATATGCATATTATATCAGACTTGCTTACTCGTATTTTGCTAGTTTTTTATTGATCAAAAGCTGAATTATGAACAATAAAAGAGCGATAAAAAATGCAAGATATGCATACCCCATGAACGCTTTTCTGTAAATCGGTAATTGTATCGCCACATTATTGATTGTCTCAGGTACGCTGGAAAAGCTTGCTAACCAACCTGCAAATGCCCCACCAAAACCCAGCGACACAAACCAAATACCCATCATCATTCCTGTAAGATGACGAGGTGATAACATAGTTACTGCAGAAAGCCCTATAGGCGAAAGTAGCAACTCCCCTATCGTAATAAGTGTATAGGATAAGACTACCCACAAGGGATTTATTAAATGGTGACTGTTTGTGAAATGCGTGCTAAAAGCTAATGCTAAAAAACCTAAGCCTACAAAAAATATAGCAAAAACAAATTTTATAAAATGTGAGGCAGGACTATATCTCGTATCTTGCCAAGCCCACGCAAGAATGGGTCCTAGTAACACAACAAACACACTTTGCAAGGCTAAAAAAACGGTCGTTGAAATATGAAAACCAAAAATATCTTTATCAACTAATCGATCAATAAATAAATTAGCCGAGAAAAATATTTGCATCCATATCATCCAAAAAACAATAGATGCCATAATTAAAACATTTAATGTAATTAATCGATTACGTTCGCGTGGAGCGTGCTTATAAGCCAAGATAAAAACAAAAAATAATAAAAATACTCCTAATATAGGTAATAACCACTTACCCGCCCATTCACTACTTAAAAAATTTGCTAGTAAGGGAATGACAAGTATTCCGTAAAACAATAAAAATGGTTCGGTTAAAAACCATTTTTGTCTTAATTCATTCTCTGCCGCTCGATAGTTGATGGCGCCTGATCGAATGCCATACATAAACGTCAGCAACCCAATGATCAAACCCACGCTTGCTAGAGCAAAACTTGCCTGCCAACCAAAACGGTCTTTAATAAATCCCGATGCTAATCCAGCAAATAAGGCGCCTACATTGATGCCTACATAAAAAATAGTGAATCCTGCATCACGTGCTGCATTCCCTGGAGCATATAATGTGCCTAATAAACTGGAAATATTAGGCTTAAACAATCCATTACCAAGAACAATAATAGCTAAAGCATAATAAAAAGCATTAACTCCTGACAATACCAGAAAAGCATAACCTAAACTTAAAATGATACTGCCCCATAAAATTGCCTGTTTAAACCCTAAAATTCTATCCGCAACAATACCACCTATCATAGGCGCAATATAAACAAGCGCACTAAACGAACCTAAAATAGTAAAACTTTTGCTGTCAGAAAAACCATAAGCTTTAGTCATGTACAAAACCAATAAACCTTGGACTACATAAAAACCAAAGCGTTCCCACATTTCCGTCAAAAACAAAAAGGGTAATGCTTTGGGATGTCGACTTTTTACACTTTCATTTTTTATGCTTTCTATGTACGTTGATTCCATGTACCTTCTTCTCCCTCTTTCTTTTTAAACTAGTCCGCTATACTTCAATAATGCATCTGTCGTGGGTTCCCGCCCTCGAAAAGCAATATACAGAGCCATAGGATCATACACCCCACCTTGCTCTAAAATATTTTTCAAAAACGACTGGCCCGTATCGTGATCAAAAATACCTTTTTCCTCAAACTTCGCAAATGCATCGCTAGATAATACTTCTGCCCATAGATAGCCATAATAACCTGCCGCATAACCGCCTGCAAAAATGTGTGAAAAACTATGTTGAAATCGATTAAATGCCGGCGTATTCACAACCGAAACATGTAGCCGCACATCATCTAATGCAGACTGAACTTGTGGACCTTTTAAAGGATCATAAGTTAAGTGCATATGAAAATCGAATAATGCAAACTCTAATTGACGTAATATATGCATTCCCGAATGAAAATTTTTCGCCGCGATGATTTTATTAAATAATCCATCAGGCAACGTCTCTCCCGTTTTTTCATGAGAAGAAATCAAATTCAACACTTCTTTTTCCCAACACCAAAACTCTAAAAATTGACTAGGAAATTCAACTGCATCCCAAGCAACGCCATTAATCCCCGATACTCCGGCATAATCCACTTGTGTCAATATATGATGCAGACAATGTCCAAACTCATGAAACAATGTTAACACTTCGTCATGTGTTAGCAGTGCAGGTTTGTTATCAATAGGACGTGTAAAATTACACGTTAAAAATGCGATTGGGAATTGAATTTTTCCATCAGGCAACAATCGACGTACTCGACATTCATCCATCCATGCACCTTCTCGTTTGTGAGGGCGAGCATAGAGATCGGTATAAAAATAACCACGTAAATTTTTATTTTCATCCCTGACTTCAAAAAATTTTGCATTCGGATGCCAAGTATCAACGTTTGAATATGCTTTCACGGTAATACCATAAAGTTTCTGCATGACAGTAAACATCCCCGATAAAACCTTATCTGCGGGGAAATAGGGTCGTAAATCTTCCTGCGAAAATGCAAATTTACTTTGTTGTAGTTTTTCAGAATAATACGCGAGATCCCACGCTTCTAATTTATCTACTCCATCCATAGCTTTTGCAAATGCTGTTAATTCATCCATTTCAAGTTGCGCTGCTTTTTTTGCTTTAGCCACTAAATCATTTAAAAAAGTTAAAACACGCTCTGGTGTTGCAGCCATTTTTGTTTTCAATGAATATTCTGCATAATTTTTAAATCCTAATAATTGCGCAAGCTCATGACGTACTTTTAAAATATCTTCCATCATTGAGCTATTATCCCAACGTCCGGCATGAGGACCTTGATCAGATGCTCGCGTCACATAAGCTTCATACATTAACCAACGTAACTCTCGATTCGCGAGATATTTCATCGCCGAGGAATAACACGGGTAATCCAATGTTAATACCCAACCGGTTTTATTATGTTCTTTGGCGTTATCGCAGGCCATTTCAATCGTTTGTTCTGGCAAGCCTTTTAATGCATCCCTATCAGTCACATGCAAAGTCCAGCCATGCGTGGCATCTAAGATATTTTCAGAAAATTGTGTCGTAAGCTTGCTTAATTGTTTTTGCAATTCACCGAAACGTATTTTAGCTTGCGCTTCCAAATGTACTCCGGACAAGCGTAAATCACGTAAACTATTATCAATGATTTTGCATTGTGCAGGAGTAAGTGTTTTATATTCAGAACCTTCCGCAATGCATTGGATAGCTTTATATAGCCTTGAATTCTGCATCATCTCTGTATGATACTCAGTCAGTATGGACAAACATTTTTTATACGCTTCACGTAATTTATCCGTTTCCATCACAGCATGGAGATGCGAAATGGGCGCCCAAACTTGACCTAAGTGATCTCCCATTTCCTCCAGAGGCGCCAACAAGTTATCCCAGCAATAGTTGTCTTGCTGAAGAAGATGAGCAAATGTCGCTCTATTTTGAGTCAATAATTGGCTTATCGTGGGCTCTATCTCATCTGGATAAATCGTACTAAAAGAAGGAAATGTGCTTATTGTTAGCAGTGAATTATTCATAAACAGTCTCTTATAATTTTATTTATTAAGTATGCCTTGCGCCAACTATAAACACCATCAATAGTTTTATCCCAAATCCCGTATTTTTAAGCTATAATCACCCCTCATTTCTACAAATCAAGAGTCATAATGAAAACCACAAATCACGATAACAAAACATTACAAGGGATGATTGCAATCCTGCAACAATTTTGGGCAACCAAAGGCTGTGTTATTGTTCAACCCTATGATATGGAAGTGGGCGCGGGAACGTTTCATCCTGCCACTTTTTTGCGCGCAATAGGCCCTGAGCCATGGCGTGCAGCATATGTACAACCTAGCCGTAGACCCGCCGATGGCCGCTATGGCGAAAATCCTAATCGCGTGCAGCATTATTATCAGTTGCAAGTGATGCTTAAACCCTCACCAGCAGATATACAAGAACTTTATCTTGATTCGCTTCGCACCTTAGGCATAGATACCCTTAGCGATGATATTCGCTTCGTTGAAGATAATTGGGAAGCGCCCACGTTAGGTGCGTGGGGATTAGGCTGGGAAGTATGGCTAAACGGCATGGAAGTTACCCAGTTCACGTATTTTCAACAAGTCGGGGGTTTAACGTGTCAACCTGTAACGGGTGAAATCACGTATGGTTTAGAACGTTTAGCCATGCCTATCCAGGGTGTAGACAATATTTATGATTTAGTTTGGACTCGTTCACCTGATGGCACTGTCGTGACTTATGGTGATGTTTTCCACCAAAATGAAGTTGAAATGTCCGTTTATAATTTTGAACAAGCTAACATTGATATCTTATTTAAGCAATTTCAAACCTACGAACAAGAAAGCTTGCGTTTAATTGAGTTAGGACTACCACTTCCTGCCTATGAAATGGCAATGAAGGCATCACATACCTTTAATTTACTCGATGCTCGTCGAGCGATTTCAGTCACTGAACGTCAACAATATATTTTAAAAATACGCCGTTTATCCAAAGCGGTAGCGGAAGCTTATTTTACCAGCCGTGAAAAAATAGGTTTTCCTCTGTTAAATAAATCTACATAATCAGGAGCAAAACATGCGTGATTTCCTTGTTGAAATTCACACTGAAGAATTACCGCCTAAAACGCTCAAACGTTTAGCCAATCATTTTTTACATGAAATGGAAGTTCGCTTAACTCAAGCTGAGTTAAGTTTTGAGTCTGCTCAATGTTATGCAACACCCAGACGTCTTGCTGTGATAGTTAAAAAACTTAATGAAAAACAGGCTGATTCGATCATTGAACGTAAAGGTCCTGCACTAACAGCGGCTTATGATAAAGAAGGCAACCCCACGCCTGCGTGCTTAGGTTTTGCAAAATCCTGCGGGATTGATCCTAAAAAACTGATCTCCATTAAAACCGATCAAGGTGAATGGGTTGGCTTCAAGCAAGCTGTCAAAGGAAAAACCGTACGAGAGCTTTTACCTTCTATTGTCAGCGATACACTGGCCTCTTTGCCTATTGCAAAACGTATGCGTTGGAGTGATGGCACTATAGAATTTGTAAGACCCGCGCACTCAGTGATAATGTTATATGGCGACAAAGTGATCTCGGCGAACATTTTAGGATTATCTGCCGACAGAAAAACTCGTGGACATCGTTTTTTAAGTAAAGCTTGGATATCTATCCCAAGTCCTGCAACATATGAAGAAATTTTAGAAAATCAATTTGTCATTGCTGATTTTGAGCGACGCAAAACACTTATTCGTAATGAAATTGATATAGCCGTACGAAACACTTTGGGAGAAAACGCTCTTGCTGTGATTGATGAAGCTTTACTCGATGAAGTCACAGGCTTAGTGGAATGGCCTGTTGCCTTATGCGGTAGCTTTAATAAAGATTTTTTAGCTGTTCCGCATGAAGCGCTTATTTCCGCCATGCAAGATCATCAACGTTATTTTCCTATCATCCATAAAAAAACGCGCGAACTTTTGCCAAACTTTATTACTTTAATCAACATAAAAACCAAAAGTCCGCCGCATGTCATCCATGGCAATGAACGGGTATTACGCGCACGACTTTCTGATGCTGCTTTCTTTTATGAAACAGATAAAAAAACAACGCTTAGTGATCGTGTTCCATTATTAAAAAATATCGTATTCCAAGCAGGTCTCGGCACTTTATTTGATAAGTCAGAACGCATCAAACAACAAGCTGTTTTCATGGCAAAAGCCTTACATGTGAATGAGTTAGAAGCCCAGCTTGCAACAACGCTTTCAAAAACAGATTTGACGACACAATTAGTTGGCGAATTTCCAGAACTACAAGGTATTGCGGGTTATTATTATGCTCTTCATGAAAATCAAACAGGCGATGTTCCGGTTGCTTTAAAAGAACAATATTATCCGCGTTTTTCAGGAGATATCATACCCTCCACAAAGCTTGGTTGCATACTCGCTATTGCTGACAGATTAGATATGTTGGTGGGTGCGTTTGGTATCAATCAAATTCCTACTGGGGATAAAGATCCGTTAGGTTTACGTCGCGCAGCCTTAGGTGTATTGCGTATTCTCATCGAAAATAAAATCGATTTAGATTTACAAACTTTAGTTGAACAAGCTTATAAAGCCTATGACAACACTTTAAAAAATAAAGACGCTATTCAACAAGTGTTGGGCTTCATGCTTGAGCGTTTAAAACCTTGGTATCAAGAACAAATGATTTCTGCCGATGTTTATGCCTCCGTAGTAGCACTTCATATTACTAAGCCCTATGATATGCATAGACGTATACTTGCGGTACAAACTTTCAAAAATCGTCCTGAGGCTACAGCATTAAGTGTTGCAAACAAGCGCGTCAGCAATATTTTATCGAAATACGAAGAAAATATTTCAGCTCCAGCTATAAATTCAAATTTATTTGAAAATGATATAGAAAAAACGTTAGCAACACAGATTGCCAATATGCATAATTCCATCAGTTCTCTCTCAGAAAATGGAGATTATGCTGAAATCTTAACAAAACTTGCAGGCTTAAGAGAACCGGTAGATCAATACTTCGATAAAATTCTCGTGATGGCAGATGATAAATCATTGCGTGAAAATCGCTTATTATTGCTAAAAGAATTACGCGGGTTATTTTTACATGTTGCGGATATAGCTTTATTACAATGAAAAAACTTATTATTCTCGATCGCGACGGAGTTATTAATTATGACTCCGATCATTATATTAAAACCCCTGATGAATGGCACGCCATTCCTAGAAGCCTGGACGCTATCGCAAGGCTAAATCGCGCAGGATACCAGGTTGTTGTTGCAACCAATCAGTCAGGTGTGGCACGTGGCTTTTATGATATTCCCATGCTCCATCGCATTCATGAAAAATTAACATCTGAACTTGCAATCGCTGGCGGAGTTATTGATGAAATATTTTTTTGTCCTCACCATCCAGATGAAAAGTGTGGATGTCGCAAACCTGCGCTTGGGATGTTTCACCAAATACAACATAAATACGGCGTGGATTTATCAGAGGTTTATTTCATTGGGGACTCTTATTCGGATATGCAAGTTGCTGAAAAGTTACCATGTAAACCTATACTTGTATTAACTAGCAAAGGTGAAAAGACACTACAAAATAATCCTGAATTTTTAGCCATCCCTCATTTTATTGATTTAGCTGCTGCAGTAGATTATATACTCAGCCATACACAGGAATCATCATGAAAAAATATACGCATTGTCAGTACATAAGCATTGTTTTACGTTCATTTATTTTTACTTGCTTCATGTCAACGTTCACTTTTTTTTATAGTTTTTTTTGCGTGGCTGCAAATATTTTACCTTTTCGTTGCCGCTATGCGATTATTATGTTTTGGAATAAATGCATCATCTCTGCATTGAAATTGCTATGCAACGTCGAATATAAAATTGAAGGTTTAGAAAATATTCCTAAAGATAGAACCGGCATTATTTTATGTAAACACCAATCCACATGGGAAACGTTCATGGTTCCAACCTTGTTTCACCATTCGGCCATTATTTTAAAAAAAGAATTATTGTGGGTGCCTTTTTTTGGCTGGGGCTTAGCGATTATCGATCCTATTGCCATCAATCGCAAAGATCCGACTAATGCTATGGATCAGGTGATTGCTCAAGGTAAAAAATGTTTATCTGAGGGCCGTTGGATTTTAGTATTTCCTGAAGGTACGCGTATTGCAGCAGGCCATACCGGCAAATATCGTTTAGGCGGCGCAAGACTTGCGACTACAACACACGCGCCTGTGATACCGATTGCTCATAATGCGGGACGCCATTGGCCCAAGCGTGGGTTTATTAAACATCCTGGCACGATTCGGCTTGTCATTGGAAAATTGATTGAAACAGAAGGTCGCACGCCTGAACATGTGATGGAAGAAGCGAAAACTTGGATTGAAAATAAAGTAAAAGAACTAGGGTCTGTCGTCAATTAGATGGCTCAAATTGCCCACTACCCCGTCGTCCTGCGGCTTGTCCGCAGGATCCAGTCGCGGCAATAGCAGTTACAACTCTCCTGGATCCCGCGAACAAGTCGCGGGACGACGTTTTAGTATATATGTACGTCATTTTTATTGAATTTGTTTAATAAATAATTGACGACACGCCCTAGGCGGATAGACTTCATTGATTGCTATTCAGATAATAAACGATTAATCGATGGACCATTATGTAGATGTAAAGAAAAGCTCATGCAGCAAGTTTATGAAGCTATCCATGAGGTGATGGGTATGACGGAGTATTTTCACGTTGGCCAAAAAATGCTGTGCCTATTCTAATCATGGTTGAACCTTCTGCGATAGCTGCTTCCATATCATTAGACATACCCATGGATAAAGTGTCCAACCCAAAGCCTTTTTCGTTCAATGCATCAAATAGTACACGTAATTTATGAAATTCTAATCTTTGTTCACTAAATGAATCTTTATGCTGAGGTACAGCCATCAATCCTCTAAGCTTTAATTGTGGAAGCTTGCTGCATATTTCTGTAAGAGGCAAAAGATCTACTGAATCTATGCCAGATTTGGAGGCTTCATGACTTATGTTCACTTCAATACATATATTGAGGGGCGGTAAATGAAGAGGACGTTGTTCACTTAATCGTTTAGCTATATGTTCACTGGTAACAGTTTGTACCCAATCAAAGTGTTCTGCTATTTTTTTGATTTTATTGCTTTGAATTGAACCAATAAAATGCCATTCTAAGTTTTCATTGGTAAACATAGCTATTTTTGGCAAAGCTTCTTGTATGTAATTTTCGCCAAATACACGTTGACCGGCTGCGATGGCAGCTTTAACTCTTTCTATGGGCTGATCTTTACTTGCGCCTAATAAGCGAACAGAACCAGAAAGACGTGAATAAGTCTCCTCATATTCACGGATTTTTTGGTGTATTGTGATCAGATTTTGATGAACGCCCATATCTTTTCTCCATATCTCGTCATCCCGCGCTACAAGCATGCGCGGAATGACGAAAAGTTGACATGTGTTATAAACATAAATTATACAACAGGTCCTGCGCTCTTAATGGCATCACTCACGTTAAATTTTTTGAAGTTCTCAACAAATTTTTCTATCAACAATTTAGCATATTTATCATAATCTTTTTGACTATTCCACGCCTTGCTTGGGTTCAATACTTTAGCATCCACACATGACACTTCGGTTGGAACAGCTAAATTAAAGCCTGGAACTTGTTCATATATAGCATTACGTAATTCGCCTTCTACTACTGCTCGTACAATGGCTCGAGTTGTCGGAATAGAGAAACGTTTACCACCTTCACCGTGCGCGCCGCCAGTCCATCCAGTATTGACTAAATAAACTTCAGCATCGGATTCATCCAATCGCTTCATCAATAAATCAGCATATTCGCCCGCTGGTCGTGGAAAGAAAGGTGCTCCAAAACATGTGCTAAATGTTTGCTTGATTCCTGTACCTTGACCAACTTCAGTACTTCCCACAAGTGCTGTGTAACCACTTAGGAAATAATAAGCTGCTTGTTCTTTTGTAAGACGAGCAACCGGTGGCAATACGCCATACAAGTCGCAGGTTAGAAATAACACAGCAGTGGGTTCGCCTGCTTTATTTTCCTCAATTCGCAAGGGAATAAACTCTCTTGGATAAGCTGCACGAGTATTTTGCGTCAAACTTACATCATGATAATTAGGTTCTTTTGTGGTTGAATCAAGAACCACATTTTCCATAATAGAACCATAACGTATCGCATCCCAAATGACAGGTTCACGTTCTTTTGATAAATCAATACACTTAGCGTAACAACCACCTTCAAAATTGAACACGCCTTCTTTACCCCAACCATGTTCATCATCGCCAATAAGATATCTATCAGGATCAGCTGACAAGGTGGTTTTTCCGGTGCCAGAAAGTCCGAAAAACAATGCTGTTTGACCATCTTTGCCCACATTTGCTGCACAATGCATAGGAAGAATTTCACGTTCAGGTAATAAAAAATTCAGCACAGAAAACATGGCTTTTTTCATTTCACCCGCGTAATAAGTTCCACAAATGAGAATTTTTTTATCCGCAAAATTAAGCATAACTGCCGCATCACTGTTTACTCCTTCGCGTGCGGGATCTGCCTTTAATCCAGGCACACATAATAATTGCCATTGTCCAGGCTGGTCTTCCGTAATCGCTTGAACAGGACGTATAAATAAGTTTTGCGTAAAAAGATTATGCCAGGCAAGCTCTGTAACGACTTTAACAGTAAGAGAAAGATTATCATCAGCTCCCACTTTCAGATATGAAACAAAAGCAGAATCCAATTGATCGCGATACTGTTCAGCACGCTGCCATAAGGCGTTAAATTTTTGTGCCTCTATGGGTTGATTTATGGTATTCCAATCCACCGTTTTGTCGGTCACGCTATCTCTAACAATGAACCTATCTTTAGGAGAGCGTCCAGTACGAGCGCCTGTCGTCACATTGAGAGCTTGATTCGCGGCAAGTATGCCCTCTTTGCGAGCTAAAGCCATGTCAACTAATTCAGATGGTGATAAATTCAGATAAGTGTTTTCATTCATTGTTGTTACTTCATTAAAGTTAAAGTTGTTACATTATTGAACATCCACTTACGTGGCGCTGATTCCAATTTTAGCAATATATGCTATTTTTTAAAAAATTATAACAAAATATTTTTTCAAGACACTATGATACAACGAATAAGCAAGATTTTTAAATCAAAATTCATCGCTAGCTTTCTTGGTGTATGTTTTGCTCAAACTGTTAGATGCTGCTAGAATACCTGACTTTATAGTCGAGCATTTTTATGACAGATTTAGATAAAGCAATTTCTGCTGCTTTTGCAAGCGAAGGCAAGCAAGACGATGTGAACAAAGTATATCTATTATTGCTTCGTACTACCTTATTTGTTCCCGTTTCTAAAGAAAAACCACCGCATAGCGACGAACCTTTTACACCTTTATTTGCCAACATTGATGGGCGATATTATATGCTCGCTTTTGATACATTAGAGCGCTTAACCCGTTGGGCAGGTGAACACATCAAAGAAATGGCTTATATTGAACTTTCTGGACATGACTTAATCAAAGGCATTAATGACCAAGCTTGTTTCTCTCTCAATGTAGGAACGACTTATTATAAAGAATTTTTACCGGAAGAAATTAAACGTTTAAAAACGATTGTGTCAAGGATTGAGCAGATGAAGTCTTAGAACCTGAATGACAGTCAACTAGCAAAACTGCAGCTCAGTTTATAAGCACTCCACCCAGCTTCGCGATATTTTCTCGCTTCAGCAAGCGTGTCTTCAGCCTTAATAATGCCACGGCCGACGATAATAATATCACTTTGATGTGTTACTAAGGCCATTTCAGGTGTGACATATTGCTGTCCCAACGCATCTTTTCCTGCCTGTAATTGCACACCCGGTGTCATATAAATCCAGCTGGGATCTTCGGACAGTTTTTGTTGCGAAATAAAACCTATCACAAATTCAGGAAACTGCTCAGCCATACGCAAGGTTTGTAACGCATATTCTTTGGTAAATAAATTATTTTCCGAACTCATTTCAGCTAACAATAAAAGACCGCGATGCTTTTTCAAACCCGCATCCATGAGACCTGCGACAATACCACATCCCGGCAAGCTATGAGCATTGACAATATCCGCCCAATCTACAATATGGTAAATACCTTTTTCATACTGCAACTTAACGGTATTACCAATATCGGCAAATTTTCTATCTTCAAAAATCAAAAAATGATGTTTATCGGCGAGTTTACGTAATTCCATGGTAAAAGCTTGGCTAAAATCTTCCAAAATATCGACGTGGGTTTTTAGTACACAAATCTCAGGACCTACTGTATCAGCTAAAGTTAATACTTGCTCACAAAATGTCACATCGGCTGATAGAGCAAGATTCGTTTTTTTTACATCCATTAATAAAAACAATTTTTTTGCTAACGCATTTTTACTGTATGCGGCTCGCTCCGCATAAGAAAGCCTAACTTGCATTCACCTCTCCCTCATGTATGAGGCTGCTCGCTATCATGCGATCTTGCTCAGTTAATTCTTCAGAATGTAGTAAGATATGTAAAAATTCTTTTAAAGTGAAAGTCGCATGCAAATTATAATGTCTTTGGCGCAAATTATGAGCACCACCTTGTTCACGATTAATTAATACCACGGCGTCTCTAATTTTTAAACCTGCAACTTCTAGATCATCCGCAGTCTCAAGTATGCTAGCACCCGAGGTAATAATATCTTCGATGATTAAACAGCGTTGACCGGTTTTAAAATTACCTTCAATGGTTTGCTTAGTACCATAGTCCTTTTTTTCTTTACGACGCATGACCATAGGAATATTTTGTTGTAATGAAATACATGTCGCTATAGGCAGTGCAGTATAAGGGACACCACAAATGACCTCGAATGGCTCACCGCTCACTTGCTGCCACATAGCCTCGCCCACCGCTTTTAACACTTCGGGATAAGAAACAATCTGTCGTAAATCAATATATATTTTAGATTGCTCGCCACTTTTCAGTATGAAGTCACCGAACTTAACCGCACCAATTTTATACAGCATAACCATCAAAGGTTTATAATTCATGATAATCATCCTAAATTAAAGAGACATTATTAGGGGCTGTTGACCCTAACTATTATACCGCAATTTCTTCATTGACTGTGTGTGCAAATAATGATTGAATTGTGCCAACAAAAAATGCAA
>CAZHMQ010000044.1:0-15913 GCA_964533645.1 uncultured Coxiellaceae bacterium | reverse complement strand
TTTCGCCACCACCCCCTCAAGATGGCGTGTCTACCAGTTTCACCACTCCGGCATAAAAAAAATATTTAAAAAAACTATTTGTTACTTTTCTTCACAGGCTCTGCCGCATCTGCAGGCATAGCAGGAATACTATTTGGCGTCACTAAAGGTGCTTCAGTCGACTTTGACTCAGCAGGCGCTGGCGCTGCAGGCAACTCCATAGGTAACAACATTTGTGATGATTGCTTCACCGCTCTTGTCGCCATATTATTTAGCACAATACTCGTTCCAAAAAACAAAACCGCCAAACCTATGGTCAATTTCAACAAAAATGAACCTGAACCCCGACTACCAAATACCGTCTGAGAAGCTCCAGCACCAAACGCAGCGCCTACGGTTGCACCTTTACCTTGTTGCACGAGAACCAAGCCTACTATGCAAACCGCTGCAAGTACATGTATTATCAATATTAATTGGTACATAAAAACCTACCTAAATAAAAACAAAATCCCCCCGATGCTAGCGCATCGTCCCCCTTTTAAAAGGGGGCGGCTATTGCACTGCTGCCCTGCAAATCTCTATAAAACTGTTGGCATCTAAGGACGCCCCACCGACTAAACCACCATCAATATCAGGCATAGCGAACAAACCTTTGGCATTATCCGCCTTAACACTTCCGCCGTATAGTATACGCACTGTATTAGCAACATCAACATGATGTTTAGCTAAATGACCACGAATAAACGCATGTACCGCTTGCGCTTGCTCAGGGGTCGCCGTCAATCCTGTTCCTATAGCCCAAACAGGCTCATAAGCAATCACCGCATGCTTAAATAAATTAATACTTACTGTATGTATCACAGATTCAAGCTGATCAACAAGCACAGATTCTGTTTCACCACGCTCACGCTGTTGCAAAGTTTCGCCTATGCAAAGCACTGGCTGCAAACCAAATTGCAGGGCGGCCTTAAATTTAGAGGCAACCTGCATTAAATCTTCATGAAACAACATACGTCGTTCTGAATGACCCACCAACACATATTGGCAACCATAATCGACTAACATGGGCCCAGAAACTTCGCCGGTAAAGGCACCAAACTCGCTTATGTGTAAATTTTGAGCTCCCCAGCCCATCAAACTATCGGCCAAAACTTCTTCCACCAGATGCAAATGGACAAAACTTGGGAACACCACGACATCGACATTCGAAAGACCGTGCACCCCTTCTTTGATCGCGTGCAACAATGGTAACACACTAAAGCGTGAACCATGCATTTTCCAGTTACCTGCGACCATCTTCTTACGCATAAAAAATTACCGCCATTTGGAGTGGCGGTGATTGTAAACAAAGAATGGCATGATGACAAGATAACTTGAACAAAAAAAAGGATTCTCTTGACATATTGATCACGCAAACGTACACATAAAAATGTCATTATTCTAAAATCAAGACAAGGAGAGCAGAATGGCCTATAACAGAACACTATTCTCTCATGGTTTCAAAGTATCACCACTTAAGGATAAAAATACCCGCCTTCGATACACTTATTTTGTGCGCGCACCTCATTTTCGAGTCATTGTTTTTAAAGGAGGCGGAGGACGTACCTGGGTTTACAAAAAATTCATTCACATGCTTCAAGAAAACGGCTTAAGCGATAATGTCAAAGAATATGGCGGAAGTTCTGCGGGTTCGCTATGCGCTGTATTAGCTGCTATGCCCTTAAAACAAAAAGACCGTGATCATATTATTGATAAGCTCAAGTTTCACCATGACATACTTGATGACTCAACTGCATCCAAGATATATAAATTTATCACGTGGCCTTTATATATTATTTCAAAACCTCTGTCATGGATTTCCGATGGTTTTTCATTCGCAGCCGAACAATGCTATAAAGTACGAGGCGGATCTTTACTGAGTTTTCCTTTGAATATCATTTCAGGCTTAGTAAAATTTGCATCCGTCATCACGCACCCAGAATTCATGGCGGGGGCTTATAATTTAATCACTCGCGGCGGCATTTATCGCGGCAAGGAATTGCAAAAATACATAAAAAATGCACTGCATGACAGCACAAAAAAATCTCTCGAACATTTTTTAAATCATATTGAAGACCCTAACACTCAACAACGCATGATAAATAAGCTTATGCGGTTAGGCGATAATCCTATGACTCACACGAATCATCATAAACTTATTTTAAATATTCGAAGAGACCCCACAACTCAAAAAATTCGAGTGGTGCTTGCCACTAAAGACATTACTTTTAAACATTTTCATCAATTATCCACTATTAAAGGCTTGGGTTTTAAAGATGTTTTTTTAACCGTAACACGCTGCCAAGAAACAAAAGAAGGTCGTTTAAAAATTCTTAATTACAAAACATCCCCGCATAAACCTATTCATTTAGGTGTACGCATGTCCATGTCAGCGCCGCTTATTTATCAAGCCGTGTATGATCAAGGCATGTATTATATGGATGGTGGTTGCGCCGATAATTTTCCTATTCAACGCGCAAGCCGCAGATCGTATGCCAATAACTTTGAAAAAAAATTCTTACGTGGCGAGCATAGACAAGATCTTGATGTACTGGGTGTGCGCGTAGAATACGCGGAAGATTTAGATTTCATTCATCATCCTATCCGGGCCATCACTGGTTGGTGGGAAAATTTAAAAGTCAGCGTACAAATGCGTTTATTTAATCTCATTTGCGGCATGGACATCTATACGCCTGAAAACAAAAACCGCGACACTATTAAAAAGAAATACCCTTTACGAGTGTTACAACTTTATGACCATGGCATAGGATTTACGGAAGTTGGCATGGATGCAACACGCAAACACAATATTCTTCAATGCGAAGAAAAACGTATCCAAAAATTTATTGATGCACACCATTCTGAATGCGCTCATGTCGAAAATTATGACTCTCTTTCACGTGAAAAATTACATGACAAAAATACCATGAGCCTCAAACGTCAAAAAAATTTCTTACATTTTTTGCATAATAAATCGGTGTCGGATGATCAGATTTTTTCGACTGATTTTTCGGAAGAAGAAGCCGCCACCTGTCGTCAACAATTGATACACAAATTAACCGTGAATCTTCATGGAAGTCATTACAAGTGAGCAATTTTGTACCCGCGAACAAGTCGCGGGACGACGTTTTGACGACACGCGCTAAATTGCTGTTTTTTTAATGTCATCCATATGATCCTAGATGATCCAGATTATCTTGAAAAACTCTAGCAAAATTAGCGCTGACATGCTTTGACACATAAGCACCACCATGCCCATCAAAAACACCGACAGTGATAGCAGGCTTACCTAGGATTAAAGGAGCTACCATGGCTGTAATATTATCCATGGATTCTTTTTCTAAAGCATTATCTACGATTTTTTCTGCCAATGCTTCGTGAGAAAGTTGATGATGGTTTTCAAAGAGCGCCCCTAGCTCTTCAGCGTATTTAGCGACGCTATTATCTCCTTTGAAATGCTCCATCGCCCCATCACAAGTGACCACCATAAAAACACGGTCATCCGCGGCTAGATCGACGGTAACTTCTGTTGTTTGAGGCGTATGCAAAAGACCATGTTCTGCATACACATTATCGCCAAAAGCTCTGGTCACAGCCAGCAGACCATCGTAAGGACCTGCGCTCAATCTATCTTCTATGATAATACCTTTCTTTCGACCCAGTCCTTGTGCTATCGCTATGCATTCTGCATCATTGTCTCCATCATGCAAAGCAGGATTACACGGTGTGACTGACTTTAGCTTTCCTTTCGCATAGAGAACCACAATAAAGCCAACACTATCGCCTACATAACTTGTGGAAACACGAGCGGTAATTTTGCCATCTTTGGCATCAAGCACTTGACCGGTCGAAATACAAGCACAACTACCGCAATTATCCGCCTCAGCAACGTGCGTTAGCTTTTCTTGTAGATTTGCAAAAGTTGTTTTTGCAATTAGCGCTCTATCTTGTATGGATAACGCCATAAATGCATCGGACGTTATATGTGGAATATCGACAACAATAGCATCTTCCTGAGTTCTCATGGGATGGTTTCCATTGACTTCACAAATGCCAATGTTTTCTACTGTTGCCTTGTAATCGCCTTCTCTTTGATACCCCGATTTAAGATATTTTAATTGTGTTGGTTTTTGTTTTATTCGATTTGAACTCATAGAAACATCCTTTTGATTTTTTTATGCTTACTTTGGGTTATATTCAAATGGATTTATGACTTCTATTCCACAATTCAAGAAGTCATTTACGTTTCGGGTAGCGATTGCAAAACGATGAACAGATGTAATAGCTGCAATTTGTCCGTCTGGCACACTCATGGGTCTACCTTCTGCTTTTCGAAGCGACATCATTTTTCCATACTGAAAAGCAGCTCGCTCTTCAAAAGAAAGTATGCGATTTTTAAATGCTTCCAATGCAGCATTGTGAAATGCCTGCTCTAGCCATTGTTTTCGATTACCATGAGGCAAAGCATGCAGACCATACACTATTTCTGCTATCGTTATGGTAGTCATAAACAATTGCATCGATGCTTGTTGATCCATCCAAGCTACTACCTTTGTAGAGGGGTTAGGTTTCATCATTTCTGAAATAATATTTGTATCGAGAATTATCATTCATCAAAATCCATAGGATCATGGGGTTTTTTATCCTGAAAAAAAGCTTCTAAATCAATCCCCATGTTATGACCAAAATATTGTTTGAAAATATCACTGATTCGCTCAGGCACTAACACAGCCTGAGAAACAATTTGACGGACCTCTTCCTCCATCGATACCCCATGCTGAGCCGCACGTACACGAAGACGTTCATAAACCTTGTCATCTAACTTTCTTATACTAATGTTTGCCATGGCACGCCTCTAGATCGTTAGGACTTCACTTATATGATAGCATGCGCTAGCAATGATGGCAATATGCTGGCATGACATGCATTTGATTGAAAATAGTTGGAATAAACTTATTCACCTTACAGTGCGGGGAAGTCATTTGGATTTCGGATAGGATTGCAAAGATGAATCTTCTATGGCTGGCGTGGTTTTTTTGGGACTCTGTTCACTGCATTAACAACATCCCCTCGTTTAGCATTCAACTCAAGTTCATATAAATTTTTTTCAGCAGGGGTTTGCTCTGTGCTCTCTGCTTGCTTCTGCTTATATAAAGCCACTGCCTGTTCTCCAAAAGTTTCCGCAGCTTCGTACTTACTCATATTACCTTTTGTTAATGGATGCACTCCTGTATCTTTACTAAATTCCATAGCTTTAATCGTACTAGCATTGCGAGAGATATGCCCTAACTCTACCATTTCCATACTGTCGCTAGTATGAAAGCTAGCTTTATCAATGTCAGGTTTAGCTGTGCCTCTGTATTGAAAAGTATCAACAGCAGCCTGACTCCCACTGAAAATTCCGCGCCAAATGCCTGCTGGAACATTCACAATAGATAAAAGACCCGCGCCAACAATGCCTATTGGAATAACACCTGGTATTACTTTAAAAAGCCATGGCCATCTCGAAGTTTTATCCGCAAAAATCTCAGCGGATCTACGAACACTTGCAGCAATCCCTGCACCTACACCTAGCACAGGGGCTAAAACTAATCGATCGACAACTTCTGGCACTGCACCTCTAGCAAACGATCCACCTCCCGCATCTGAAGCAGCCGTTTCTCTTAGTGAATCAATTTCAATACCTCGAAAGGACGTCAACACAGATCCGAAATAACCTCGACCTGATGCTAGATGATAAGCCGTTCTACAAAAACCATAAACAAAATTTAGAGGCATAAATCCAACAGCTACCAACAATGAGAAAAATTTTCTAGGCCAAGGATCCTTTGCTGCATTAGCAATCCGGGCAGCCATTTCCAAGAATCCACCTGTAATAGCAGGTAAGGCCATAATACCAGCTATACCCCAACCAATAGGATTTGATGCGAGTACAGCACTGCCCGCAACTCCGCTTAAAATAGGCGCTAATGGTGGTATTATTGCACCTATTGCCGATAAAATAGCAGGAATGGCAATGGTACCTACCCAAGTTCCCACGGTTGAAAGACCTAAAACAGATCCAGCTCCTATTATCGCACTTCCAAATCCGGTTGCTGCAGCTACAGTAGTACCTACAATTCCTAATAGTGCAGTTATAGGAAGAATATTATCCAGAAAACGCATCAATGGATGTTTACTTCTATAAAGACTTTTAAATGGATCTACAAAAACATCATCCAACCACTGAACAATATTCATATGTGCCTCGTTTTTCCCTGATAAAGTAAAACACAATACCTTTAAAAGAGTATAATTTATTATAGCATAATATATTATTCATTTATCAAAAAATGAATGTAACTATTTCATTTTAAATGGATTTTAAAAATACAACGTCAGCTTGCTTCCCGCAATCCTCTTATACGGGAAGCATAGTTTTTTCTTTTATCTAGAAGGTTTCAAAGTACCTGCAGTATCTTTAATGATTGCTTCTCTCTCTGCTTTGCTCAAATATCTAGCAGTCAACTCTGCTTGTTTTACCCTTTCTGCTGGGGGCAAATTGTTATCGACTTTAGCATGATCTTGCATAAGCTTTTTAAATGCCTCCCTCTCTCCGTTCGTTATCGCAATCGTTTTAATCAGCGCAGCAGGTCCACAACCGTAACCGGCATACTCACAATACAAAATCATTTGTTTAATTTGCTCATTAGTCAATCCCTTTGGAGGTATACCTTGATCAATGTCAACACCTGTTTCACCTGATTCTTTTATGTGTGCATAAATTAACGCCACTGCATTTAAGGCAATATCCTTAACATGGGGCTGAGCTAGAAATGGATTTCTATCTAAAATGTCATTATTAGCATCCGCAAAATAAGTAGTAGTTTGGGTAATCCCACCCTTCTTCTCAATGACTGCACAAGAAAACTTACTTGCATCTGTTTCACCACCCGTCATTCTTAGTAAGACAGCTTTATCACCTGTATATTCACCTGTTTTTTCATCAACCAACTGTTTTGCATCATCACCTTTTATTGCTCGGAGTCCCTGTGTATGTAGTCCACCAAGCACATCTAACTCATTCAATTTTGCTTTAATCTCTCCCGCTTCCTTTCTATTTAACACAATGGCTTTTTCATAAAATTTCAATTCTTGACTTGGCGCACTACTAATGTTTAACAGCTTCTGCTCCAAAGCTTCAATTTGCTGAAGTCGTGCATCAAACTCTCTTACTCTTTCTTCATATTCTTGTTTTTTACCTCTCGTCTCTCCAAATACGAAAGAATCTTTCGCATCTCCTTCATAACGTGTTTTGGAGGTAAGCAACTCCTTTTTAAGCCCAGCTAAAACCTCAGAAGTATTTTCGTTTATTAATTTAGCGCCAGCTGAGGAAGCTTCAGCTAGTTTAATTTTAGCGCTTATATCTCCAAGCACTGTATCAACACGAGGCAAGTTATTTGCTAATTTCCAGTCATGCAAACTTTTTAGCTTTTGTTTAGGATTAAGTACATCTCCAGCTTTTCGTACTCCACGAACAACATAACTTTTTTCCCAATCCCAACTACGAACCTTCAGTTCTTGACGTTTATCTTCTGGCGGCACAAAAAAACGATTTTCCTCTGCCTTAACATCCACAGCAATTTTTGCATCCTGCGTAGTTTTATTTGCCTCAGCAATAGCCTTCGCTTGACCTGCGACAGGAGTTACTCCTATTTGCTGGAATATACGTGTCGCAGCGGTCGCTCCTCTTACTGTTGTCAGAGGTTCCATTAATCTTTTAAGCTCTGCTTCTTTAGCAGCATCATCCGGAAGCCCACGAAGACTAGGACCTAGTTTTTTTAGTATGTCAGCTTTATGCCCTGCTAATATCGGAGCAGTATTACCAACATTAAATGGCGCGGCACCCACTACTGCATCAAATCTAGGACCTAGGGCTGCTACATCAATAGCTGTATTCTGACGCTCTAATGGAGCTCTAACAGTTGACTGAAAGCCTGGATCATTGTACTGATCTAGCGTCAAACCAGCCAGACCATAGTTAACAAGACCGGGTACAGCTCGCAAGGCCGTAAGCCCAGCCTGGCCGCCTAAAGCTAATGCATTTGTAATCGCCGTAATTTCAGGTGCGTTGGCAGCAATATCTACCGAGTCTATTTTTTTAGCTAACATTGCGCCCACTACTTTTAATGCATCCTTTTTTATCTCTTGATTTGTATAAGTGGTAGTCGCGTTTAATGCGGCTTGAGTTAATGCAGGAGGAGCCCCTGCTGCTGCAACCTGTAATTTTAGAGGAGCTTCTTGAATCCATAATTCAGCTCTAGGATTCGCAGCATTCAAAACAGCTATCGCAGCTACACTAGCTTTGTGTTCTTGATCGTTATTAGGCAACTCATTAGCAATAGCTTGTGCGGCTAGTACTTTTCTTTGCACAAAATTTGTTTTTGCGCGTGCTTGTGCTGCGTTGAGCAATGTCGTCAACTGGGCGTCAGTTAACGTCTCTGCAGCTATATCTGGACCTACCCCTTTTACATCAGCATGATTGAGAGCATCTCTTAATCTTCCTCTATCGATAGCAAGGGCTGCTGGAGGTCCAGCCTGTAGGATTGCTGTCAATCCCGCTAATTTATCATCGGCAAGACCTTCTAATTGATTTTTTAAATTTTGTGTTATTTTAATTTGCGCTTTTGACAATGCAGCTGCCCGCACTGCTTGCCAGCCGTGCCCTGCTGCATCAGGTTGATTAGCGGGTTCTACAAATGCATCCCTGGCTACTTGTGTTCCATAAACAGAGTTGCCCCCTAAAGCATGCATCTGTGCACCCATATCTGCCGCAGACCCAGCCGTTGCTAGAGCAAAAAGTTGTGCGGCTGTTAATGGCGATGTGGCTAAATCTAGATCTGTAAAATATCTTGTTAGCAATTTATCACGAGACGGACATAGAGCAACACGTCTTGCTTCCGTTTGATTTGCATCCTTAATGTCATCTGCAAAATAAGCCGCCTTTAAGTCCGCAGCTTCCGCGGGATCAACACCTCCTGCTTTTATAAGTTTATGTTCATTATTCGTGTTCAATACTCTCACAATAGATGGCGCAGCATGTACATTGATAGCGGCCGCTAAACCAGGTGCTTGAGCTAAGTCTAGCACAGCTTTTGCATCAGCTTGGTTCACCACCTGAGCGTTATCAACCGTCTCCGCATATACTTTTAATGTTTCCCTATTTAATGTATTCTTTGGCATACCCCCCCCTATTTATATTATGCACCCACTTATGATTAATTATAGCACAATGTCTTTGTGAATTTATTATAAAATGTTCAATTTATTCCTAAAGTTATGATCATTGCATACTAATTCCCAAGCCTCCGCCCTGAGGCTGATACAGCCGTTTTTGCATCTTTTGCGTTTTTTTGATCTTTTGCTTCTCTTTTTTCTTCTTTCGCTTGTTTCTTCTCTCCCGTTGGCAATGGTGTTGTATAACTACCATCGGGTTGAGGCCCTTCACCCGACAACATAGCATTCAATACTCGAACTTTTTCTCGTGCATCTTCTTCTTTAAGACCATCATCTTTTTGTACTTTTGCTATTAGTAGTTTAACAGCCTCTGGACTAAGAGTAACTGTTGGCCTTTTATCAATTTCGGCACGTGTGTCATCGCCATGGGCTTGTCTTTCCTGCACTATCTCTGCCATTTTCATGACGTAATTATAAGAAATATTCTCATCTATTGTTAAAACAGCTTTTGCGCTTCCGGTTTCAGCGTAAAACACATTCAGTAAATCATTGATGTTTCGCTTTACGTTAGCACCTCTAGTAAGCCACCCATCTATCTTAAAATGTATCCCATCATCGGAAAATGTAAATGCACCACTTTTTTTCCCCCAGAGCACATATTGTTTTGCCCGATTTTCTGGTTTCTTCATTTCTTCTAACTCTATCTCTTCGCCCTTAGTCCATGCTAGCTTTGCAAACCGCATTTTTCTTCTTTGAACTCTAGCTACCCGCGCGTAATCTTCAGCAGTTGGCTCGTTATGTTTCTCTAGGACTTTTCTCTCAATTTGATCCTGCTCAGTCAAACTACCTGGTGAACGCAAACCACCGGCTTTAATATCTTCTGGGTTAGGTGGATGCTTAGCTTTACTTATAGCATTAAGCAAAGTCTGACTTTTTTGCTTATTCATTTCAGCTTTAAACTCAGTTTTTAGTTTTTCTAAACTTGCTATTTGGGCATCATAAATAGCATTTAAATCGCGCTTTACCACTGGCAAAGCTGGAGGGGCAGGCCTATCTTCTACTTCTTGTTTTTTTTCCTTTAGACTTTGTATTTTATCGTCGACTTGTTTTACGAATGCTTTTTGTTTTTCTTCTTCAAATGCAGCTTTCCATGTTTCATCCGTAGGTGGCGTACCGGTTCTAAACTTTTCAACTTCAGCGCCGACTTTAGTTTTGACTTCGTCTACCGCTTCCCTAGCTAAATTAACTAGGTTTGGAGCGATATTATTCTTAAAGTCCTCTATAGCTTGAGTACCTTCCGCATTTGTTGGATCGGGTCGCTTTAAATCTTTCGCTCCACCTTCATCCCCATTTGCCATTTTTTTAAGGTTATCTTCACTCAAGAGGGTATCTAGTTTTTTTAGTTCTTCCACTCCCACATCTGCTTGTGTTTTTCCGATGCGCTTCGCCAAATCCCCGCCTACTTTTTTATCTTCCTCGGTTTGACCAAATCTATATCCTTCTATATCCAGATAGAGGCTTTGAAGTCTATGCAATTTCGATAAATCATCCTTTGGGGTTTCTATCGCTTCTGGCGCTGCAGCCATACATCACCTCGTAGTGTTATAACTCAAATATAACTCAAAATTCTTAAAATAGGCTTAAATTCTTACCATAAATATTAACCTATTTATTCTATTGATTTTTTTCTACCGAACACCGTTTCCGCTTTACTTTCTGCTTCATATAAACTTATATCCTTAGAGGTGGGGGTATAATGTATGATTTCAATGGCTTTATCGTGTTTATCCCCTAAAATCTGCAACTCCACCCAACAGGCCCTTGCCATCTTACCAAAGCCTGTAAATTCCACTGTCCAGCCACGCTTATACACTTCGCCAGCCATGGCTTTAGCGGTCATCAGAGCATCTTCAATCGTACGCTCGTAGGTAAATAAATCTTTAGGTACACCGATGATATAACAACCCCTATCGTAAACATAATAATGTTTACTGACGCCTTCGAGATTTAGGAGCTTAGGCTCGGAGGGTGAATCCAAGTTATAGACATCCCAAATTTTTAAAGTAGCAAATCGTTTTAATAAATAATAAATATCATCGTGCGTTAAAGGACGGTTTAAAAGTTCCGTTAAATCAGGCAGCGGTAATCCTTCACCTAAAGCTTCCCAGACTTTAGCTTTTAACTCAGTGTAATGTTGATTTTCATCTTCAATTTTAATGCGCTCTTTAATGGTAAGATCAAATGATGCGGTAAAAGGAATGCCTGAATCATTTTCTGCCATAACCACAATGTGATACACACCTCGCGTCTCATCTGCGGGAATACCGCTCACTAAACCTTCAGGTGTACAAATAAGACCTTCTGGCAACGACTGCCCATCAACCAGTTCTGCAAAAAAACGTACTTTCCCGCTGGCTTCATCAGGGGATTCAATAAAATTTTTCAATTGGAGTGTATAACTTGCACCTTCATTCACAATTTGTGCAGGAATTTCAGTGGTTAATACGGGTGATTTTAATTCGTCTGCCATGGGATTCCCTCTTATAGTGCATCTTCCGATGATTGCGCGATTGATTGGGAAATTCAAGAGAAAATATATTATAAGCACACCATTTGGGATTAAGTTATAATTGAATAAACAGTATAGTTTATGGAATACAACATGGTAAAACTCAATACAGATCATCTCGCCCAATGCATTAAAACACTTGAATATTCCATGGATCATTTAAACTCATCCAAACCTGAAAGCATAGAGTATGAAGTTTTTCGAAATGCAACAGTCAAAGGTTTCGAACTCACACTTGAAACTTCGGGTAAACTATTACGCAAAGTTCTGAAAAATTATACGCTTAATCCACGAACAGTCGATGAACTTACTTACAAAGACTTATTCCGTCATGCCACCAAACATGGGATATTAGAAACTCAAGCGATAGAACGATGGTTTGCCTATAGAGACAACCGAAGTAATACTGCTCATGATTATGGCATTGCATTTACAAAAACGACTCTCAAGTTATTACCCGCATTCCTTGAGGATGCAAAACAACTTCAAGATATTCTGCAAAAAAAATTGGGCTACAGCGATGCTCAATCTTGATCAGCGCTATCTCAACATGATACTAGACATTCTAGCGACGTATGCGCCTTACGACACGGTATGGGCATATGGTAGTCGCACCAAAAATAAAGCTCATTCTGGCAGCGATCTTGATTTGGTTTTAATTTCAACTGATAAAGACGCGTCAAAAAAAATCGTTCATTTACGGGAAGCATTTTCTGAAAGCAATCTGCCCATTTTAATCGATATATTGGATTGGAATATGATACCTGAAACATTTAAAGAAGAAATTAAAAAACAACATGAGATTCTTCAAGAAGGCTCAGGTTGAAACCCATTCATACATTTCTGTCTGCAAAATACTGCATTTTCCACACTTTACACCACAGCTAGGCGTTTTCATGCATAGCCGCATTTTTCCTTTACGCACCCAATGCGCAAGCATATCTCGTAATACATTAGCATCATTATTAAAATAGACGCAAAGACTAGCTAAACTGGCGATGCGAACTTTCATCATATAATTTTTAATGTCAAGTAAACCCATACTTACCTCGCAATGTGATTTCTCGCGCCGCAACGAAACGCATCATCATCATAACTAACATGAAAAACATCACAATACCCACTAACCAACCCATGGATGCCATGGGATGACGGAATAATGTCATAAGTTGATAAAATCCAACCGCAACACCGTAAGCTACCGCCGTACTCCAAAAGACTGAAAACAAGGCCCAAGCACGATTAAGCTCACGCCACACTGCAGCCGTGGTTGAAACACAGGGCACATAAAGCAAGACAAAAAACAAATAAGCCATCGCACCGATTTGTCCATCAAATTTTTGATACATCAAACCATAAACATTTTCCGATAAAGAAGACACAGGTGCTTGCGCGAGCACTGGGTTACTAAAAGCTCCCAGGAGATGACTTAAATTAGCAGGAATAGAAGTCACTGCTGCCTGTAGATTCCCCCAAAAACTAAAGCCTTCGGCATGCAAATCTGCAAAATGCCCCATTTGCGTATATAATGCATTGAGCGTGCCAATCACAACTTCTTTAGCCAACACACCGGTTAACAAACCGACTGTCGCAGGCCAATTATCCGAAAAAATTCCCATAGGTTCAAATACCGGTGTAACGTATCGTCCAGCCATGGCCAATAAAGACTGCGTATCACCATCGCCTATACTCATACTGCCATCGGCATCTAAACCACTTAACACGCCTAACAACACACATATAGGCACAATCAACTTACCTGCGCGCCATACAAAACCACTTAAACGTTGCCAAACATGAAGCATTAATTTTTTAACATTAGGCACATGATAAGGTGGCAATTCCATCAACAAAGGCGCAGGATCGCCTTTTAATACAGTTTTACGCAATAAAAGTCCTGTTAACATGGCAATAGCAATACCCGTGATATACAACACAAATACGACATTTTGACCACCCTTAGGAAAAAATGCTGCCGTAAACACCGCAAAAATAGCCAAACGCGCACCACATGACATAAATGGACTCATCAATACGGTGAGAATACGATCACGTCTATTATCTAAGGTTCGCGCACCCATGACCGATGGCACATTGCAGCCAAATCCCACTATCATAGGAACAAAGGATTTCCCTGGCAAACCTAAAGCACGCATAACTCTATCAATCACAAAAGCCGCGCGCACCATATAGCCTGAGTCTTCAAGAAACGATAAGAATAAAAACATAGCACCTATCACAGGAATAAAGGTAATAGTCGTATTAATACCTTTACCTACCCCTTGAGTCAGCAAGGCTATCAACCAGTTAGGCATATGCATGGCTGCTAAAACTTGGGCGAACCCCTCCACACAAATCGCGTTGCTGCTAATATCAAAAAAATCTTGGAAAGCGCCGCCTATATTGATTGCAAATAAAAACATGGCATACATAATGCTTAAAAAAATTGGAATACCTAACACACGATTTAGCACAATATTATCGATGCGCTCTGTCATGGTTTTTTTTAGCGCGCCTGTTTTTACTACACACTGTTTAATACAATGTTGAATAAAACGATAACGTCGATCCGCAAATAAAATATCAGCGTCTTCACCTAAGATGGTTTGAATCTGTTCTTGGTAAGCTGGAATTTTTTGTAATACCTCTTTTGGAATAAGAGAACGGACGAAAACATCATTTTCTAATAGTCTTTCTGCTATCCACTCACGTTGATCTTGCTTAACAGCCATTTGATCAGCTATCTCGTCTACGATTTTTTTTATCACCGGATCAAGGCTTGGTAATGTAACATTCGACATTGCTTTATGTTGCACAATACTTTCTTTGAGTATATGAATATTTTTTTTCTTGTTCGCTTCTAAACCAATCACTGGACAAGCTAAAGATTTTTGCAATACATCTAACAAAATTTTGGTTTGACGTAGACGCGCCACATCCAGCATATTCACCGCTACTATCACGGGCACGCGCATTTCTAATAATTGCAACGTTACATAAAGACTGCGTTCAAGATTATTCGCATCTAATACATTCACAATGACATCGGCACTTCGACTTAAGATAAAGTCACAAGCAATACGTTCATCTAACGAGGAGTTTTCTGAAACCGCGACAAGAGAGTATGTCCCGGGTAAATCGACTACTTCGATGGCCTTTTCTGCCATTTTAAAAAAACCACTTTTGCGCTCTACCGTCACACCTGGCCAATTACCCACTTTTTGACGAGCACCGGTTAAAGCATTAAAAATGGTGGTTTTACCCGAATTAGGGTTACCAACTAAACCTACGGTAATAGTGGTCATGCGGTAATCTCCTGAAGCTCTAAAATATCGGCTTCTTCCTTACGCAGACTAAGCGCAAAACCGCGAACAATAATCTCAATAGGATCGCCCAAAGGCGCTTTTCGTGACACTAACAATTCGGTGCCGGGAATAAGCCCCATAGAAATTAATTTATGTCTGTAAATTTTTTCGGCTTTATTCAATGCGGTAATCATCGCACGGCCGCCTATTTTCATATTTTTTAGCCGCATAGTCATCCCACTCTTGCTCTCATCGTAGACCAGTATCGCTTTTTTGGATAAAACTGTCAATACAATTGAGAACTATTCGCATCTAAAGCAAGATTGCTCAATGGCTATGCTAAGATCACCTAATTGCCTATGGAAAAAGTGCCCTGCACCAGGAATACGGACCAGCATAGGCTTAGGCTCTTGATGGTCCACCCATGCATAAACCGCCTCTGGTGATACAACATCATCTTCTTCACCCTGAATGACCACCCAAGGGCATGAAATAGGTGATAAATTAGCCATTTCAAACCGTGAAACTTGGGGCGCGACCACCACTAAACGAGCAACTTCCAGATGCGAGGCAGCACTTCTTGCGACAAAGCCACCAAAAGAAAACCCTGCCAACCAAAGTGTATCTTGCGGCCGCTCCTTTTTTATCCAAGCGGCTATAGCCAATACATCATCGGTTTCACCCTGACCTTGATCATGCACCCCTTCCGATTTGCCTACGCCTCGAAAATTAAAACGAATCGTCGAAAGTCCGTGATCATGAAAAGTGCGCGCAAGTGTAGTCACTACTTTATTCCCCATGGTAC
>CAZHMQ010000043.1:0-15949 GCA_964533645.1 uncultured Coxiellaceae bacterium | reverse complement strand
AGCCGCCTATCTCTTAAAAAATACCACATACGGTTTTCAGATTCAGTCATGTTCTTTTTAAAAGCACGTGCTCGCTCTTTCATTCTTTTAAAAAACTCTCTTTTAATATAGGGCCTGTTTACAATTTGCGGTAATGAATTGATTTATAAGAGCAAACTCGTAAAATTGCGATTCCACAATCTACAATGTAACGAGTTTGCAAAGCTAAGGACTATCATGCGCGAACACGGAATTTATGACAAGCCCAATTTACGAAAAACAGTGGAAGGGATTTTATACCGTATGCGAACAGGATTACCTTGGCGTGATCTGCCATCTTTTTTTGGTACATGGATTTCGATTTACCAACAATTTAACCGCTGGTCATCAAAAAACAAAATAATGAGAATTTTTAAATCGCTTGTTACTGATCCTGATCTTGAGTGGGAATTTATTGATGGTAGCATTGTGAAAGCTCATCAACATAGCACTGGCGCATCAGGTGAAGAAGATCAAGGAATTGGTAAATCTGTAGCTGGAAATACGACAAAAATACATATGGCTGTTGATGCGCAAGGGTTACCGGCTTTTATCCGATGATGGAATATGCGCAATTGCTACAGCTGCATTATCATTTCTTCCTTTAGGTAAATATAAAAGTACTAAGTATGAAGGAAATTATTTTTCATCCACAATTTTATGTGAATATGCGTGCCAAGAAGGAGAATTCAAAGCGGGTAGACTTTATAAATCGGCCAATGATAGTTTTGATGGCGGTTTGCTTATTATTAGAAAAAGTAATATTGATGAGAACAATGCTATTAATATGTTAGATGAGTCAGCGCAATTTATATTAAAATCTGAATTTATAAATAAGGGATCAAAACTACGCTAAGTTTTCTTGGCTCAACCTAGCGAATTGTAAACAAGCCCTAAAATCAAATGATTTTGATACTTCTTTATTTTTTGAAAATGTGCAGATCGGCAACACCCTCACCCCTTCCCCCTCTCCCCTCGCAAAAAGCGCTCCGGGAGAGGGGAACTCACAGCATGACACATGATGTTGCACAACAAGTGTTCTGGAAAAAAGAGGAATTTAATGGGACAGCCCTGTCGGTCGTCCCGAACCCACAGCAGATAATATAAGCGCAGCCTGCCTATCTGCTATAAAATTCTTTACCTAAGCAGTGAATTTTTTAGTCGTGTTGTTTTCGTCTAGCAAGGATTTCTCAAGCGGAACTGAAGTTTGAGGAGTATTATAAGTTGAACATAGTTCTCTTTGAATCGCTGATTCTTTCACTGCATATTCGTCTGTTATGGTTTTTAATTTTTTAATAATTGCCCATTGCTCGGCTGAAAATTCGAACTTACATTTGTTAGTGTAACTCCAACCATGAAAAATATATTCTTTAAAGCTTGTCTTGTTCTTTGGAGGCCAAAATACTTCTGCGTTCTGAACTGCTTTACGAGTCTCAGAAAAAAGACAAGGAGCGATATCAAACCACGGTGAAGGATGATGATTAGCACCATTATCATCAAATATAAGTTCAGTGCCAGTACGTCGCATGGCAAAATTAACGCCAATAGGAGATTGAGAAAGTAAGTCATCTAAGTGTGGCTTACATGCATCAATCGTCGAACAATGCTGTATGAAAGTTTGTATGTCGCGAGCACCGCGTTTAGTAGTCATTATTTGCTCCTTTTTTAAGTTTTGTATAAAAGATTTAATATGTATTCAGTATGACTTCGCAAAAATCACCCTCTGCGCACTTTTTTCACCACTGAAAATACACTGACCAGTCTCGGATTGTTCCACCAGAGGAATACAGCGTATAGTGACATTGAGGTCTTGTTTGATTTTTGCTTCAATGGAA
The DNA here is from genome assembly GCA_964533645.1 of uncultured Coxiellaceae bacterium. Classification (GTDB taxonomy): domain Bacteria; phylum Pseudomonadota; class Gammaproteobacteria; order DSM-16500; family DSM-16500; genus JABDBK01. The sequence continues at coordinate 14,096 of CAZHMQ010000043.1, read as the reverse complement.
GCATCACCATTCCAATGAGCAAGTGCAAAGCCGCCATCGGTTTTGGTAAAAAAGTCATAAAAATCAGTTTTATTATCAATGATGCGGGTGTTTTGTTGTTGAAATGCACGCGCGCGCTCAAGCAATGCGGTTTGTAGATTTTCCAACTCAGTGACTATGTTATTTATAAATTGTTGGCGATCCATGCTTAATCGGTCTTTGTACTCTTTGTCTCTACGTCCCACAAAAACAGCATTATTTTGTAGTTCTTTTCCACCCACTTCGACGCGAATAGGTACGCCTTTTTTGACCCAGCTCCAGGCTTTTTCACCACCTGTTAATTCGCGTTTGTCAATTTCAACGGCTAGCGGTTTATGATCAAAATAAACTTTACGCAAATCCGCGGCCAATTGTTCGCAATAAGCCATAATATCTGCGCGTTGTTCTTCTTTGTGTACCATAGGGAGAATAACAACGTGCAAGGGTGCGATTTTAGGCGGTAAAACTAAACCGTTGTCATCGCTGTGTGTCATGATAAGACCACCCACCATACGTGTGGAAGTCCCCCACGAGGTCGTATAGGCAAGTTCTTCAGCGCCTTTATCATTAGAAAACTTAATATGAAAGGCTTTAGCGAAATTTTGGCCTAAATAATGGGATGTACCAGCTTGAAGCGCTTTTTTATCTTGCATCATTGCTTCTATGCAATAGGTATTTACAGCACCAGGAAAACGTTCGCTTTCTGATTTTTCACCTTTGATGACCGGCATGGCTAAATAATTTTCTACAAAATCGGTATATAAATCGAGGATTTTTAAAGTTTCAACAACGGCTTCTTTCTCACTTGCATGCGCGGTGTGACCCTCTTGCCATAAAAATTCTGAAGTACGTAAAAACATGCGTGTGCGCATTTCCCAGCGCATGACATTTGCCCATTGGTTTATCAATAATGGTAGGTCACGATAGGATTGAATCCAGCGTGAAAATGCCTCACCTATGATGGTTTCTGAGGTGGGGCGAATAATATAAGGCTCTTCAAGTGGACTGGTTGGAACTAATTTTCCATCTTCGTTAGCACTTAAACGATAATGTGTGACCACGGCACATTCTTTCGCGAAGCCATCGATATGCGCGGCTTCTTTTTCTAAAAAGCTTGCTGGAATCAGCAGAGGAAAATAAGCGTTTTTATGGCCGGTCGCTTTAAATTGAGCATCTAAAACGTGTTGGATATTTTCCCATATGGCATAACCCCAAGGTTTTATGGTCATGCAGCCACGTACAGGAGACGTTTCTGCGAGATCAGCGGCTTTGATGACTTGTTGATACCACTCGGGGTAGTCTTCTGCGCGTGTTGGAGTAATGGCTGTTTTTGTCGTTTGTTTAGTGTTGGTTGAGTTCATCTAGCACCTGTTTTATATGTCCTGTGACTTTGACTTTACGCCATATGGCGCGAATATTACCTTTTTCATCGATGAGAAAAGTCGAGCGTTGTATACCTAAAAAAGTTCGACCAAATAAACTTTTTTTATTGATTATGCCATAAGTTTCACATACATCGCCATTTTCATCAGCGAGGAGTATAAAAGGCAAGATATATTTTTGTTTAAATGTTTGGTGGCGTTCTGGGCTATCTTTGGAAATGCCTAAAACCACGGTGTTTTGTTTGGTGAATTGTGCCAATGCATCACGAAAATCACAAGCTTCGCGCGTACAGCCTGGAGTGTTATCTTTAGGATAAAAATATAAGATTACTTTTTTTCCATGAAAATCTTTTAGTGATACAGATTTGTTTTCATCAGAGGGTAATGTGAAATCGGGGGCTTTATCGCCCACTTTGAGTGTCATGCTGAGATCTCTTTGTTCATTGAAATTTGCAGATATCATGAATCAGGAATAAAAAAAAGGCAACACGTAAACCGCTTTGTGTTGCCTTAGAAATCGAACTAGCTATTATAAAACACTTATTTTATTTAGTTAGTTCGTAACCACCCCATGCGCCTAATCCTGCGCCAACGACTGTTCCTGCGACGCTGCCGCCGGTCAAAGCACTACCAGCAACACCCCCAAGTACGGCTCCTCCGCCAATACCCGCAGCTTGTTTTTGACCCGTCGTACAGCCTGTGATTGATGTGGTTGCTAAAACAATAACCAATGTTGCAATTAGATTTTTCATGGCACCCATCCTCCCCTTTATGATTATTATCTTTAATAGCTATGGCCTACCTCTTTGATAGTAACATAGTTGGCTCATAGCAAATGGTGGTTAGGGGCTAACTCATTGATTATATAGAAGTATAAAAAAATGATTTATTATTGATTAACTTAAGGTTAAAACACGTTGTTGTCCTAAGCCTTGAGGACTTAATATTGACCATAACTTGGGTAGATAGCTTTTTATTTGATCATCAAGTTGCCAGGGCGGATTAATGATTAACATTCCACAGCCATTCAGATGTTGTGCGCTGGTTTCGGGGTAAATGCAGAATTCTGCAACCAGTATGGGCTGTTGAATGTTTTGTTTTAATGTTTGATAAAACCGTTCTATGGGTGGACGGTCTTTGATGGGGTACCAAACGGCATAAACTCCCGTGGCAAAGCGTTTTAACGCTAAGGGTATCGTGATGACAAGCTGATTGAATTCGTTACTTTGCTCATAAGGAGGGTCGATCAAAATTAATCCACGCCGCTCTTTGGGTGGTAAAAATGCTTTTAAGCTTTGATACCCATCCAATCGGTGGGTGCTTACTTTGTTGTCATGTGCAAACCTTTGCTTAATGGTTTGATATACATCGGGGTGCAATTCGGAAAGTACCATCCTATCTTGTGGTCGCATTAAGCATTGCGCAATATAAGGCGATCCTGGGTAATAACGTAATGCAGGTTGAGGATTAGCTTTTTTTACGCACGCTAGATAAGTTTGTAAGCTTTCAACCCGTCGTCCCGCGACTTGTTCGCGGGATCCATTCCATAATAAGTCAATGCCTGCCGCAGATTCTTTAGTTTTTTTGGCAGCCTCAGAGCATAAATCATAAAGACCCGCCCCTGCATGCGTGTCAATATAACAAAATCCATTTTCTTTACGTTGAAGCATTTCAATAAGGGATACTAAAATGGCATGTTTGAACACATCAGCAAAATTGCCGGCGTGATAAGAGTGACTATAATTCATGTCATTCCCACAATGGATAATGTTCTAGGTTAATTTTTTCTTCGAAAAATATTTTGGTACCTGATGCAAAGGATTCAGTGTAATCCGAAACATAAAAATGCTTATGGCCTAAACCTTTGTCATTAAGTAATTTGTCAGTCTCTAAACGTTTAGTGACGGCTTCGGCAACGACATAAGATGGATCAATAATAGTAATCTTTTGATTAAAATACTGTGCTATTTTATTTTTGACTACAGGATAGTGGGTACAGGCTAAGATCAGTGCTTCTATTTCTTTTAATGAATGATGAGATAAATATTCTGCTAACAAACTATCAATGACGCTATTATCACCAAATTCTTCAATAGCGGATGCTAATAAATTAGTAGCTAAAGAGTTTAATTGTACGCCGTTATTCAGGGTATCAATTTTCTTTTTGTAGACATTAGAGTTAACTGTTTGGCGTGTACCTATCAGTCCTAGGCGTTTATTTGCATAATGCAGTTGAATGTGGTGTACCATGGGATCAATCACGTTCATCACAATCGCTTGGGTTCCTACATATTCTTTGACTAAATCAAATGCTGCTGAGGTGGCTGAGTAACACGCAATCAATATCAATTTGCAATGTTGTTTGAGCAACATGTCTGCAATTTTAACCGAGTATGCTTGGATGGCTGAAGTTGATTTTTCACCATAAGGCATATGTGCCGTATCGCCAAAATAGACGATATCTTCTTTGGGTAGTTTGGTGACGATAGCCTGGGCTACGGTAAGCCCACCAATGCCGCTATCGAATATGCCTATAGGATCAGATGTATTTGTCATGCGCGGTATCATAGCTGAAATATTATTCGGAATAAACAAACTCTTGCGCTCGTTCATATTCTTCTTGCGTATTGATCTCAAGGGTATTGCTTGTCGTTAAACAAACACGAATTTTATAGCCATGTTCTAACGCACGCAATTGTTCTAAAGCTTCTGTTTTTTCCAAAGGCGTTTGCGGTAGTTTAGTGTATTGCAATAAAAAATCACGGCGAAAAGCATACAAGCCCATATGATTATAAACCGGCGCAATACTTGGCACGCGAAAATAAGGAATGGGTGATCGAGAGAAATAGAGAGCATTACCGTTGATATCGGTGATAACTTTTACCGTGCCTGGATCATGACATTTTGCCATATCTAAAGGATAGGCAAGTGTTGTCATATCGGGTGTTTCGCCAGCTAAGTAAGGTGCAACTAATGTTTCAAGCATATGAGGTTTGATGAAGGGTTCATCGCCTTGTAAATTGATGATCACATCAACATGAGGATAATGCTCAGCGACTGCTGCAATTCGATCAGATCCTGTGGGAAGATTAGGATCGGTAAGTAAGTATTTCCCACCTATATGTTGAATGACAGCAGCAATTTCTTCGCTATCTGTTGCCACAACCACGTCATTTAACAGCTTACAGCGAGATGCGTTTTCATAAACCCATCGAATCATAGGCTTGCCTTGTATAGGCAATAAAGGCTTGCGTGGTAAACGCGTTGAGCTGATTCGGCTTGGGATAACGCAGAGAATTTGCATGATTCTTGTTCTCGAGTGGTTAAAAATGGTGTATTTTACACAAGTTGTATAAATTATGCTATAAATTTCAGCCTGAATAAAACGTATAAAAATATTACTGGGTGCGAAACATGTTCAACAGGTTTTTAAAAAAAAATACAAGTTCTGTGACTCCCTCTCTTTCATATGTTGACATCATACCTGAATATCCCCACCCCGGCGATGTAAAAAATCTTAGTGAATTAACCTATGAAGAGACAGAAAAAGATATACGAGCATATTTACATAGCTTAAGTTGTGCTCCTGAAAAAGCTAACATTTTGAATATATTAATGCAATACGGTGTTTTTCCCGATGGGCTATTGTTAACAAATTTAGTGGCTTTTGAATTTCCGCTAGATATGATTCGTCAAGTTAATGATGAAAGGCTGATGTCGCATGGATACGATTATGGTAATAACATTATTGCTGACTATATGTTTTTCGCGGCTTTTCATAAAGACCCAAAGGTATTAGATTTTTTTGTTGCTAGTCATAAAACAGATGAAGTGAATATCGTCTTAAAAAGTTTGAGTAAGCTGAAGGACTGGAATATTAAAGGGCTACAGCTGACTGTGGAAAATAAAACAAAAATATTTTCTCACGAAGCCTGCCAGGAGGCTGCTTATAAACTACTCAAATCAGCGAAACATTTGCCACTTAATAAAAAAGTGATTCTTGATTATCTGTTACATTGTATTTTAGATGCTAAAACCCCTGAAGCATGGCAGAAAATTTATAGAGATCACATAGACGAACCTTATTTACATAATAAATATTATTTCAGTATTTTTAGGAAGCCCTATAGTAAGATAAAAAAAATATTTATTGAAAATATTCAGCGCAATATTGTGGAGTATTTTATGGACCATGAAGTTGTAACGACTTTTTTAAAAGAAAAAAATATCAGGGTTTATCACGCAATGTGTCGAGATATGTTACAAAGTGATATATTTTCTCCTGTCCATGAAAAATATGGTGTTAATGCTATTTTTAGGCGTAATTTAAAGCATCGTGTGGAGGACATAGAGCATGGCTATCACTGCCATTCCCGCACGCGCGAGAATGGCTGATTTCATGGTTATTTCTTTTTATCAGAAGATTTCTCTTTATGTGGTGCAGCATGCTCTTGCATGCTTGGATTTTGGACTTGATCCGATATCTGTACTACTTCATAGGTGCTGGCAGGTTGCGTCCAGAATTTTATACTCATATATAAAGTACATACGACGGAAAATAAAGCCAATATCATGATGATAAATCCAAAAAATCGACCTAACATGCTACCTCTATCATCGAGATTGAGTGACCAGATAAAGAGTGCGACTCCGGCAGTTAATGCAATGAGTTGTAACGAAAAAGATCCATATGGCATGGGCATCATACACACGTCCTTTGATTGATAATACACACACCACATCATATCCCATAATCATGATTGTACTAAAGGAAAAATGTAACTATTCGGTGGTTGTCATAGGTTCAATCGTGAACGTTTACGATTGGACCTGTGGCAATCGCTGAATAATACCAAATTACCATAATCCATTATTACCTATATTGCCGAACGCTCGACAACATGTGCCAGTACTTAAGCAAAAATTACCATTTCCTGAGTAACAACCTGGATCGGTGCATTCACAATTAGGGCCATTGGCACATATCATGCTTCGTTGGCATCCGTATTGGGTTAGGCATGGTCCAGTGCCATTTATCGACGTACAGGCGCTGATGAGTAGTGAACAAAAACATCCTATTGCTATCGTTGCGAATGTTGTTTTCATTCTATTCTCCCTCCCTGAATCCGTTTTAGATATCCTCTTTTGGTGAGAGTAGTAAAGCCAAAGTAACGTAAATTCGATATAAGCATAATGTTCCAAGCACACAAGCTTATTATAACATTGTTAAGAAAAGCGAACTGTTGGGTGTGGTGTACGAATTGAGAGCTTATTTTTTTGTTCAGGTTAAAATAATATCATTTTTGTGGGTTTTTTAATGATATAAAATAATCTGTCATGCTGATCGCATCAAGGGGAGGGCAAAGATAAAAACCTTGCATATAATCACAGCCACTCAATTTTAAAAAGTGATACTGTTCCTCTGATTCCACGCCTTCAGCGACTATTTTTAGGTCTAAACTATGCGCTAATGAAATAATAGAATGAATAATATGTTGGTTATTCTCAGCCATATTAAATAAAAAAGACTTATCCATTTTTATGACATTGAGTGGATAGGTTGTGAGGCGTGTAAAGGAGGAGTAACCTGTACCAAAATCATCCATTGAAATGCTTACGCCAAGGGACTTTAAATTATTAAATAAGGTTAGCATGCTATCACGACTTCGATTAATAGTGGATTCTGTAAGTTCAATTTCCACATATTTTGGATCTATATTTACTTCATTAAATAAATGTCTGATGTTTTTAAAAAAGCTGGATTGCTCCATTTGTAAAATAGATAAATTAACCGCAATTTTTGTTGAGAAGCTGACTAGACCTGCTTGCTGCCATTGTAAAAATTGAAGGCACGCATTTTTTAATACCCATTCGCCAATGATATGGATAATACCCATTTTTTCCGCGATAGGAATAAATACTTCAGGATCAATGATTCCAAGCACAGAGTTGTTCCATCGAATAAGCGCTTCTAAGCTTATAATGTCTTTGTTTTTTGAATCGTATTGAGGTTGATAGGCAATATGAAATTCATTATTTTTAAGAGCGTCACGTAAATAATTTTCCATAAGAAGTTGTTTTTGTGTTTGTTGGTTGAGTTTTTCGTCATAAATCTTAAAGATTCCTTTGCCACCCGCTTTTGCATGGTGCATAGCAACTTCCGCATTTTTTGTGAGTGTAACATTGGTATTGCCATGATCTGGGTAAATAGTTATTCCAATGCTTGCTCCAGACGAGATATTATATTTATTGATAGAAATCCTATTCAAAAGAATTTGAATGAGTTTACTTGCCGTCATGGTTGCGTCATGTATGGTTTCTACATGTTTGAGAATGAAAATAAACTCATCACCGCTCAATCTGCAAAGAACGTCTTTTTTGTGTATAGCATTTTTAAATTGTTTGCATATTTCTATTAAAAAAAGATCACCCGCATAATGACCTATCATATTATTGATATCTCTGAAATTATCTAAATCAAGATAAAGTAAGAAAAATTTGGCATGCTTTTTTTTAGCTTTACTAATGTTTTTTTCTAACAGTTTATAATATAACGTTCTGTTTGGTAGTCCCGTAAGTTGGTCATAGTGTGCAAAATATCGAAGCGATTTTTCAATGTTATTTCTTTCTTTAATGGTTTGATTGAGAAAGGTTTTGTTTTTATCGTTTTGTGTTAACAATTTTTTTAATTTAAGAGATGCTTTATGTTTGTTTGTTTCGAAAAAATAAATTAATAAATATACAGTTAAAATTAAAAAACTAATGGATAAGGTTCTTAATGGTAATGTGCTGATCGTAGTTATGACAGGAAAATCAGAGTATTTTTGAAAAATAAAATAAGCGATGGTAGTTAAAAGACACACTAGCACCCAATAAAATCCAGCTCTTACATTAATGAGTAAGGTAGCTAAAATTGGAATGAAAACCAGCCAATATCCAAATGTAGATAAAAGCCTATACTCATGTAACATGAGCCAGTTTATTAAAAAAAATAGTATGATGATGAGGGTATAACTCGCTAGCGTAAGTTTGTTAGTATATTTTGTAATAAGGAGAGGGATCAGCAAGAATACTTCAAATATCAGTATAGAACTAGCATTAGTTGTCTCATTAAATATGTAAAAAACAAAAGATAATACAGGCAGAACTAATGTAATAAGTAAATTGAGATAAATAATATTTATCGCGTGTGAATAGGTAAGCGGTTTTAGCTTGTTGGTGTCGTGTATAAAAAAATTTATACTTATGGGTAGTGCCATAGTAGTCCTATTCGTGAGTTTTTTTATTAACCATCAAGAATCTCCGTCCTTTAGGTCGGAGAGAATGTCAAGGACTTACCTTAATGCTATCATATTTTGTTTGAAGGTAGCCTGAAAGCTATGATTCATTGATGTGGGGTGTGGAGGGATAAAGCAACCCGGGCGAAATTGTTCAATCTTGATCCATGCCGTCCTGCTCTATCTTTTGATCAGCGCTTGCCATGTACCTACGATAGGAAAATGATCGCTTAGGCTAAGATCACTTTCGCCTTCTTGACCATCTAATTTCATGGAAATAATTTTTGATTGAAAAATGCCAGGCATATCAGAAACCTTCCATTTTGTTTTTTCTGATTCAGTTAAACGACTGCAAAACATACCATCGATAACATTGCAATCTGCATCATAAGGGTTAACAGGTCTGAGTGAATCTTTATTTTCTTTCGAGATTTTGTCACTGATATAAGTGCCAATAAAATTATTTTTTGATTTAGCTTTCTCGAATAATTCAGGTACTATTTGTTTCACATGATCTTTGTAGTGTTCTACATCTCTGACATCAAAAAAATTACTAGGCACAGTATGTTCTAAGTGTTGAAATAATTCGTTTTGCCCTGGGTATTTTATCATGTCTGTTTTAAAATTATTTTTAGCTTTTCCGGTGCTAATGCTAAGCATTCGACGTTCATCATTAAGAGGCGTATTGAAATCGCCACACACCATGGTTTTGCAATGCTGCATGTGAGGGTAATTTTTGGGAGGATTTATTCCCCAGGTTTTAAACTGGTGATCTATCATTCCCATTTGTTCTCCGCGCTCGTAGGAATTAGTTTTACCCGTTTTATTTTGTTGTTGATCGCCAAGTATTGCTCCATCTGCTTCAAGATGGGTAGTAAAAACAGTGATAAATTGGTTTTCAGAAATTTTAAGTTTTACACCCATAACACCTTTGATAGCCAAGGTTTCTTCACCCACTTTTGCATTGTTGAATTTAACGAATGAAGATTCAATGATAGGATATTTGCTAAAAATATATAATCCACTACCTCTCGTGAGTTCAGTTCCTAGATCACCCGTTTGATAAGGGTAAGGTGCATTATTGTTCGTTGAAAGTTCTTTTTTTAGTAAGGCTCGTGTATCTAAAGCCATGGCTTCTTGAAAACATAGTATATCAGGAGCACTATCAGGACCTGTATTTTGATTCCATTTTTTTATCCTTTCGATAATGAGATTAGTTCTCGTGCGATTAAGTCGCAAAAATTTTGCATTGATTGCTCCAAGTCCTGGTAAGCAAGCAATATTAAATGTCATAATATTTATTTTTTGAAGGGTAGTTTCTGGTTTTGTAGCTAATACATCCTTTCTTTCTAACACGGCAAACATTCCATTTATGAGAAGATTTTTTGAGTGTATCTAGTTTTTTCCCCAATATCCATAATAACCATAGTAATTAAAATTATTATTATAAGGACCTGGTTGATAATAGTGATCAAAATACGGTGCATAGGTGTATGCGGGATAGTAAACAGGAAAATAATAGGTAACATAAGGAGGTGTAGGTGTCCCAGCTTTTTCGCTTGCGCAGCCGGTGATAATACATAGTAGGCTTGCCGTTATAATGATAAGCAGTTTCATCGCATTATCCTCATAATATACCTAAAACTCGATAGCGAGAGGTATATATTTCTATTATAAAGGATATTGGTTTGGTAGGGTGGGCAAAGAAGCGTTTTTGCGACGTGTCCGCCGTGCTCAATTTTTATTCATAAGCTGTCACTAATCGCTTTTTAGTACGTTTTTTAGCACGTAATTTTCTGAAAAAATCATCTGCCCATCGTATAGGATAAAGTAATTTCCAAATAATGGATTTTTGTATGTTTCGTAATATTTTTTGTGATGCTTTATTTCGTTTTAATATGGTATCGATATAACAATAGATAGGATAATAATTTTCAAATTCATTTTTAATATTTTTCCATGCATCAAAAAATTCACTACTATCAAAACTTAATTCATCCGAGGCTACTTTCATAAGCACGTGATAAACTTTAAGACATAATGGCGAAATTTTCAGGGCAGGGTGTGTGAGTAAGTCATGGTCACTAAAACGATGATGATGTAATTCATTATTTAGAAATTGCTTAGCGTAACTATCAATATCTTCTGAGGAAGTATGAATTCCTAATTGCGATTTCATGCGTAAAAGTTGTTGATGAGGGTTTTGCATGATGTGTTCATAGCTTATCACTATCCGTTTTCTTCCCATGGTTTCATCGATAGCAGGAATCATGTGCGTAAGCCACAATAACAAGCCTGTTTCGAGATCGACATCAGTAAGTTTAGCAAAGGAACTTGCTGAAGACAGAGGATTTCTTAAGGCAATGATGTAATGATCATTTATTTTTTCTGCATCAAATACAGACTGCCAAAAAGGTATGATTTTCGCGCTACTTGGATTTTTAAATCCCCAATGATTGGTTTTTGCGAATCGTTGAGTAAGCATGTTTGCAGCGTATATTTTAAGGCTAGCTAAATCATGATGGTTAAATATATTTTTATCAATAATAGGTATGGCACGTATGTGATGGTTCAATGTGTCATACACTTTTGTATTGATATGATATATAACTTCTTCATCTTCAAAAAAACCGGTTGGATTCCAGCGATTTTTTGGGGAGTGTGCTATGATTTTGTCGCCAAGATCTATACCAAGAGCTTTAAGTCCACGAGTAATGACACTTGTGCCACTTCGAGCAAATCCAAGCACCATAAAAATATTTTTTGTTTGAGGATTCGTCGTGTTGCTTATCATACACTGACCTCCTCGTAGGATTTGATATCCTCTTTAGAGGTTTTTATATAAGCTTCATGTTGTAAAAAATCGATAATCATTTTTACGGATTCGTCGACCGATAGTACGGATGTATCGATACGAATTTCAGGATAAAGAGGAGGTTCGTACGGATCATTATAGCCTGTAAAACTTTTTAACTCGCCTCTGAGTGCTTGAGCATATAAACCTTTTGTGTCTCTTTTTGCACATTCAGTAAACGATGTTTCTAGATAAACTTCAACATAGCCACCGTATTGTGATATCAATTGCCTATTTTCCTCTCTTGCTTCAGCATAAGGTGCAATAGCAGCACAAATGGCAATGCCGCCAACTTTAGTGATTTCTGAGGCGACAAATCCCAGTCGTTTTATATTTAGATTTCTATCAGCTTTTGAAAAACCAAGACCTTGACCTAATATTCTACGAGTGACATCGCTATCAAGTACCGATGCGTGTTTTATCCCATAACTACGGAGTTTTGCAAAAAGGGCTTGAGATAATACGGTTTTTCCAGCGCCCGATAATCCAGTAAAGAAAACAGTAAATCCTTTTTTATGTTTTGGCAGATAAGATAAACGCAATTCTTCTATGATTTCAGGAAAAGAAAACCATGATGGAATAGCTTGTTCATTAAGTAATGCTTTTCTCAATTCAGTGCCGGAAATCGTGAGTGTGGTTTCATTAGGTTTTAATTCATTTTGAGTACAGTATTGACGACGTTCTTTGACATACAGCATTTCTTGAAATGGCATGATGCCAATTCCGATTTCATCTTGATATTGGCTCACAAGCTTTTGTGCTGCATAGGGATCATAGAATAATTTTCCACTCGAATCACTACCTGGCCCTGCATGGTCGCGACCTATGATGAAATGAGTGCAACCGTAGTTTTTTCGTATAAGAGCATGCCATAATGCTTCTTTTGGTCCAGCCATTCGCATGGCTAAAGGTAGTAAGCTTAGCAATGATTTGTTTGCAGGATAATGATGTAATATTTTCAGATAGCAATGCACGCGTGTTAAATAATCAACATCACCCGGTTTGGTCATGCCTACGACAGGATGAATAAGTATATTACCATGTATTTCTTGCGCTGCCCGAAGCGTCAATTCCATATGGGCTTTATGAATAGGATTACGTGTTTGAAATGCAACAATACGTTCCCAGCCAAGCGATAAAAATAATCTTTTAAGTGATTCAGGGGTGTGTCTGTAGTTAATAAAATCAAAATGCTTGGGTGCTTGTACTTTTTCTACGGTACCGCCTAGATACCAGGTTCCGGCAGTATTTAACAAATAATTTACGCCAGGGTGCTCGGGATTTGTTGTGTCAAATATTTTTAAAGCTTCAGCGGCTTTATCTGGTCGCCATTTATCGCTCACTCGCATACGTGCTAAAAGAGTGTTGTCAAAATCGTAAAGCTCGACAGTATCTCCTAGGCTTATATTTTCCGCAAATTTATCATTTACGTCTAATGTGATGGGAATAGGCCATAAATGATTATTTTGAAGGCGCATGCAGGATAAAACACTTAAGTAGTCATCTTGTGTTAAAAACCCAGTTAATGGTGCAAATGCTTCGCTTAATAGCATTTCAAGGTCACAGCGTTGGCGGGGGGTAACAATCCATTTGAAAAACATATGCTATCTCCATGCACATAGTAATCGATTTTACTGTTCAACTTTACGCAAAAAGTATACATTAACACTTAGCTAATGCAAGGTGTATAATGACTGGCGTAGTGTTCAATTAAGAAATCATTTAGGTGGTTTTAGTATGATTCAAGTGGATATCAATGAAATTCTCAAAATTTCCAACCAAGCAGCTAGGTTAGTAATGATGATTTATGAGCAACAATCATTAGAAATCATGAAAAAGATGGATCATTCTGTATTAACCAAAGCAGATATTGAGTCGAATACTTATATTTGCAGTTCTTTGGAAAAACTTTACCCTTCCATTCCTATTATTTCAGAAGAATCCATTAAACAGATTGATTATCAAGAACGAAAACATTGGGATTATTTTTTTCTTGTGGATCCTTTAGATGGTACCAAAGAATTCCTTCAGCGCAATGGCGAATTCACTATCAATATCGCTCTCATTAAAAATGACAAGCCTATATTGGGAGTTGTGAATGCTCCAGCATTTGGTTTGATTTATTATGCAGAAGAAGGTAAAGGTGCATATAAAATTTTAAATAATGAGCACATAAAACTTGCAACACATCAGCCTTTAGATGGGGTTTTTCGTGCGGTGGTGTCTCGCTCACATCACTGCGAACAGACAGCAATGTATTTACAAAAACTTAATGAAGATGGCAAGCAAGTCAGCGTGATTACCTCGGGCAGTGCTTTAAAATTTGGTTTAATTGCAGAGGGTGCTGCAGATATTTATCCGCGTTTTGCACCTACCATGGAGTGGGATACTGCTGCGGGTCATATTTTAGTAAGTGAGGTGGGTAAGCAAGTTAAGTTGACGAATTTAGGTCAAGAATTGCGTTATAATAAAGTTTCTTTAATCAATCCTTCATTCATCGTAGAGAATTAATATGACAAAAAATGGTTGGCATGATTTTATAGAATTATGCATGTCTGCAGATAA
>CAZHMQ010000042.1:0-16006 GCA_964533645.1 uncultured Coxiellaceae bacterium | reverse complement strand
CTTCGGAGTATCGTAAATTTCTTGAGTTAGGACAAAAGCTTAAAGATTTACTGCACAAGGGTGCATTTGTTTTACGTGGTGAAAAGAAATATTCCATTAAGACTTTTAGCCAAGCGGTTGCATGGCTTATAGAAGAAGCAAAAAAAGGCCAGACTATACAGCGCTATAAAGGTTTAGGTGAAATGAACCCAGATCAACTATGCGAAACAACAATGAGTGTAGAAACCCGTCGATTATTGCAAGTAACCATAGAAGATGCAGTATCTGCAGATAAAATGTTCACCACATTGATGGGTGATCAAGTTGAGCCCAGACGTGAGTTTATTGAATTATATGCACTTGATGTAGTTAATTTAGATATTTGATTATAAATCAATAAGTTCTGCCTCCAGGAGGAATGGCAACATGTAAAATATTTACGGGTGCTATGCTCTCCTCGTAATAGATTGATTTATTTGAACAGGCTCTAAGATCGTTAATTAAAATATAAGTACATTTGGTATATGTATTATATAATTAAGGTGTGTGAGAAGGATTCTGATGTTATCCCTTGCTCTATAACCAATCGATTTGAGAGGCGCGGAAATGGGTGATGTGACTAATCCTGAGGTTGGGGAAGTTAGTAAGGATCAAATGAACTTACTCGAACAGTATGCAGCAGCAACTCGTACAAAAGTTGTTACTAGCCAATCAGATCTTGATAACAGAGATAGAGTCTTAGATGAGATGCTGTTTTGGTGTAAGGAACAAAATAATATTGTAATTTTGAAAAGTGGATCCATTCTTTCTTCTGAACCAGCTTCTAGAGCTGTACAAAATTGTAAATCACTTCTGTTAAGCAAAGGTATACATCCCGGACAAGTCTTTGCAGCAACGCCTTCACTCATTAGTTTATTGTTAGCGAGCGGTCAAAAAGAAGATTTTGGAAAAAAACAAAAAGGCGAATCAACAGTTAGTTTTAGTGAACAACAACGTCATTTACGTGATTTAGTTTATGAAGCCGTCTTGCAAGGCGTCAGCGATATACATATTCAGGTAAGGAATAATTACAGTAAAATCCGCATGCGCCAACATGGCGAACTTTATCTTTATGCTGAATGGGCAGAAAAGCTAGGTAGAGAATTAGCTTCTGTTGCCTTCAATAAAGAAACGGATCATGCGACTTCGCATTTTAATCCGCTCATACCGCAAGATGCTTCTATGCCTTTAAACATACATGGCAAAGAAATTCGTTTGCGACTTGCGAGCGTTCCCGCGCATGGCGGATTTGATATGGTCATGCGTATTTTAGCTAGCGGCGAAAGTCGATCAAAAACCTTAGAAGAACTTGGATATACCAAGAATCAAGTTGATATTATTAAAATGGCAATGAAATTACCGTTCGGCGCTATTATAGTGGCAGGACCTACAGGATCAGGTAAAACTACGACGCTTGCAAGCTGTATGGAAATGGTCGAACCCGTACAAAAACTTTATTCGATCGAAGATCCAGTTGAAAAAGTCGTTGAAGCTGCCACCCAAGTTCCTGTGAATACAGAAAAAGAAGATCGCGGATTTGCGAGTATGGGCCGTGCATCATTGCGTATGGACCCTGATGTTATTATTTTAGGTGAAATGCGTGATGAGGATACTGCACACGTGATGGTGAGAGCATCTATCACGGGCCACTTGGTATTAACAACCTTGCATACGAACAGAGCAACTGCGATTATTACTCGTTTAGTTGATATGGGTGTTTCGCCTGTGCTCTTGGGCGATAGCAGTGTGTTACGTTGTTTGATCTGTCAACGACTTATTCCCAAAGTTTGTAAAAAATGTGCTATTCCTTTAAGAAATTCATCTAAACATCAACCTTTTATTCCAGATTGGGAAGCTGTACTCGGAAAAGAAATCGTTGATAGCGCATTAGCAAGAGGTCCAGGTTGTGTTGATTGTAACCGCACAGGAGTGAGCGGACGAACTGTCGTTGCCGAAGTGATTTGGGTTGATGAAAGTGGTAGGCAATTCATTCAGAAATGCGATACCCTTAACTGGGAAAAATATTTAAAAGAAAATAATTGGGTTGATTTCCACGGACGCGCAGTACAATTAATTAAAGAAGGAAGCTGTGATCCACTGGATGCGGAAAAAGTTGTGGGTCCTATCAATGTATCTACCAGTTCTAGTGTTTATAAATATCAATAATTCGTTGTGAAGTGAGGAATGAAATGGCTGTTGGCTCCGAAGAAGGCTCTTCCCTGCTGAATATCATACAAAATATTAAGCATTTTCAATTTGGTGCTAAGGCACAATTAGCTTATTTAGAAGATTTTTATACTTTAATAAATGACGGTATACCTGCTAATAGGGCCATTGAAATGTTGGCACAAGTTGGTACTGGCATTAATCGAGAAGTTTCATTATCGATAGCACAAAGAATTTCTGAAGGGCAACCTTTAGCAGATGGAATGCGTGAATGGTTTACGCCTAATGTGGTAGAAATTATTCGTGTGGGTGAAGAAGGTGGCGCATTAGTTGAAACGGTAAAATCAGCGATTAATACCTTAGGTCAACGCAGTACATCTTTAGCCGCACTTGCAACAGCGGTAACCTATCCTTTGATAGTCATATTCATGGCTTGTATTATTATTGTTTATTTAAATAATTCAGTATTTGATCAATTTAGACAAATGAAACCTATAGAACAGTGGCCATCAGCTGGGCAAGATTTAGTGGGTGTTGCAAATCTTATTACAGGATGGTGGTGGTTAGTTTTGGTTGTGCTTTTTGTTGTATTTTTTACAATGCGCTATTTGATGACTAATTATGTGGGTGAATTAAGATCTGCCTTAGATTTAATTCCACCATTTACACTATATAGACGCTTTGCTGCCTCACGTTTATTGGAAACATTGGGCTTGTTAGTTTCGAATGGAATCGTATTTAAAAATGCGATTAAAGTGATGCAATATCAGGCGTCACCTTATGTCAGCTCGCATCTCGTCATGATGGAACATTTGCTGAGTACGGGTAAGGGAAATATTGCGGATGTGTTATCAACAGGATTAATTAGCGAAAAAGATTTGTTGCGTTTGCGGGTGATGGCTGAAGTTAAAGGATTTGAGCATGGCTTGGTCCGTATGGGGGTTAGAGGATCAGAAGAAAATGCTAAGACTTTGCAATTTATTGCAAGAATTGTGGGTAGTGCTTTGCTTATCGTTGGTGCAGTGTTAATTTTGATGATTGTTCGAGGTATTTACTTAACTGCGATGTCGATGGGACAAGCCTAATGCAAAAGCATAAAATCACAGGAATGACATTGCTTGAAGTGATGCTTGTGTTTGCTATTGCTGCCGCTTTGATTTTGGCAGGACTTCGAGTGTATCAATCTTCTGAAAGAGATAAAAATTATCTTATTTTAAGATCCAATGTGGATTTTTTGTTTCAAGCAATGAAACAATATTATCAACAGCAATGCGATCTTTTTTTTTCAACAGAGGGTGCTATAAATGGCAAAGGTGACTTGACCTTTAGTCCTGATGGCGCATCGACTGAGTTTAACACGACTAAGTTTGATGTGACAAAAATGAAAAATTATATGGATTTCCCTTGGCCTCGGTATGTATCCGTCGTTGTGAATGATACGGTAGATAAAACTTATTTTGCTCAATTTAATCCTAGCACATCCAGTATAAATGCAAATAAAAACGCATATGTTTGTTCATCGTTTAGAACAGGAAAACCTGAATGCTCTGCTCCTACGCAAATAACGGGCAGTAGTATCGTGCTATGGCAATCACAAATTGCAGTAAAAATGAGAGATCCAAGTACAACCACTTATTATGTGGCTATGGCTGGAGCTGATTGTGCCGTGAATACTGTTCCAACGGATGCTCCTGTCGATTGTTCGGCCGGTGTAGCTATGGGAACGAGCGCACAATATATGGTTTGGCAACGTATGCCTTCATTTTCTACACCCAATGTTCGATCATCACATTGGATCTCGAATCCTGTGACAAAAGAGTTTAAGCTACAATATACCCATGATCCTATGTATGAGCTGTATAACCCAGATGCTTTACCAACCGATGTGTATAAATATTATTATTGTGGCGGATAAAAAATGATGTTTAAGAAAACAAAATATGACGGGTTTACCTTGCTTGAAATATTGCTAGTCATGGTTATTGTGTCAAGCATCATTCTCATGTTGGTGACTTACACTACTACTAAAACAGATGAATCCAAACGTGATTCCATGGTGATACAATACGAACAAATACTTAATGCGGGCCTTGCTTATTATATTAATAATTCAGCATGGCCTACTTCCATAGATGACTTAAAAACAGATAAATATTTGCCTAATAAGACCATCGTTAATGCTTGGGGCCAGAGTTACACTTTTTATAATAATACTACCTCAGGAACATTTTCGATTTGTTCTACGGTTAAGGGTCGAACGATTGGATCAGGTGCTACTGCAGTTTATACTGCGGCGAGAGAATCTGGCATCATTGCAGGTCGATTGCCCATGGCTTATGTGGCGGGTTCTTGTACTGGAACTATTCCTGATCCTGCTACATGTACAAGCAATACTTGTGCAGTCATTTCAACGGTTAATATTCCGGGACAAAATTTAAATAATGCAAGGTCTATGAACTTTGCAGGTCTTTATCATAATGGGGCTTGTGTTCCAGCTCCAGTTTGTCCAAATCCCTATGATCCTGCTGACAATCCTACTGGCATGAAACCAACTATTATGGTGGTTCCAGTTTCCGTGAGTGGAAATTACTATGGCGGAAATGAGGTCTATCCTTTGAGTAGTTTTACAGCTTATGCAGTAGGTAATGTATCAGGCAATGGTGATCCAGCTAGTCAGCCTGGGAAATGTACGGCTTCTGCATCGTCAGATTTCTGTGATAGCACCTCGGGAGGTGATAAAGGTCTGACATCAGGTACTTATTGGCGTGTTTGTTTAGAGGTAGTGACTGAAAGAGGTAAAATATACCAGCAAACGAGCGGCGCTACACCTTGGTCAGTATGGGATTCAAATTCAGGAACTATTATGGCTATTACGCGGTGTGTGCCTAACAATGAACCTTCTGGTTCAGGTTTTAATGTGTTTCAAAAATATTGAAGTGTTTTAAAACGGCCAAAGTTGAATTAGAGTACTGATTGGAAATACTTACACATATTGAATAAATCGCATATAATTACAAACATAGTTAATAATAATGATTATTCGGATCGGTTATGGAGCACTTCAATGAAATGCCTCATCTTTAAATTAAGTGTTTTACTTCTTACCATTCCAACCGTGGTGATGGCTGGTTGGCAAATTGCTAGACCAGAATCTTCTGTTCCGAACGAACCTTTTTTTCAGGCGGGAGAACAAAGAGAAGCGCCTACATCTCCTGTTTCTGCATATGGAACAGCCGCATTTCCCAATCAATTTGCAAATCTTGGTAGACCCGCAGAAGTTTATGCTATTAGTGTAAGTGGCTCTTTAAAAGAAAACATAGAGCGCATTATGGACAGATATCATTGGAAAGTAGTTTGGAAAGCACCCTACGATTACAACTTTGATGGACGAGTTACTGGAACGAGTTTACCCAATGTGATGGAAAAATTAATCAAACCTTTCCCATTGCAAGCGGTATTGTATATGTCTAATCGCACGATGTTGGTAGAACCGAGGAAGGCGTGATGATTTATAAAAAATTATTTTTTTTATTGTTTGGAATAATGCTTTTCCTTACAGGTTGTAATTCACCTGTTTATAATCAAGCTGAAGGTAATATTGCAGAAGTTAAAATTCGTGCAGATGAAGCTATCAAAAAATCGAATGCCTCAGGAAAACCTCTTCCTAAGTTACAAGTTAAAAATAGTTTGTATGTGGATAAAACCCCAATTAGTTTAGCAAAAGATCCTGCCTGGTTAAAAAATCATATTGTTATAAGAGGCGATCAACTGCCTTTTTCTTATTATAGTCGTACCATTGCAAATGGTGGCGGTAAAGACATTTTGACGCATTATCAAACAGGGCTGAATGACAGTCTGAAAATTTCCATGAATTATTCAGGCACAGTTGGCGGTGCGCTCGATGCTTTAGGCGCTAAATCGGGCTATGTATTTACGGTGAATGGCCAAAACATTTTTTGGCAAGCTTTTATTAGCAAGTCCTATGATATCGCATTTATGCCAGGCTCATCCGATTATATGATGGGTAAAGCCAGTGGTGGCGGTAGTATTTCTAGCGTGGCAAGCGGTGGTGGATCAGGTGCTGTTGCAGTTTCTGCTATTATCGATGACAGCGCGGGTGCTCAATACAGTAATTTAAAAGGTACTTTATCCGTTTGGAAAGATCTTGAAAGTACGATTAAACAATTACTTTCTCCCGATGGTACCGTCATGGTTTCGGAATCCACCTCAAGTGTGACGGTACGGGATAGACCTACGAATGTAGCATTAGTAGGGCGCTATATCTCAAATTTAAACCATAATTTGACCAAACAAGTGTTAATTAAAGTTCAAGTCTTGGAAGTCACCTTACAAAATGACTTTAATTATGGTATTGATTGGAATGCCATGAAAAAGACTTTAGGAAGTCAGTTTTTCTTAGATATGAATATGGGTACGCCCATAAGTGTTTCGCAAATGCCACCTTTTACTGGTGGAGATACTGATCCACAGTTTGGTGTAAAAGGTAATGGTGTGACTCAAATAACGGCACTCATAAGTTCATTGAACCAACAAGGCAAAACATCTTTAGTCACTGAACCTCGGGTAGTTTGTTTGAATAACCAAGTGTGTGTGATGCGAGTGATTCAGTCACAAGGTTATTTAGCGAGTGTGCAAACGACATCGCTTGCAGGTTCCTCAACAGCGGGTGGTGCTTCGGTAACATCACAATTGACTCCAGGAAATGTGGTGACGGGTTTAACACTTTATATCTTACCTAAGATTTTAGACAACAAAGTTTTTCTACAGGTCAATGCAGATCTTTCTACCAATGATGGTATTCAAACGATTTCATCGACCACAGGTCAGACAACATCGGGGTCAGTGACAGCATCCGCAGGTCAGTCCATTATTCAAGTACCGAATGTGACACAAAAACAATTTAACCAACGAAGTGTGATTTCTTCAGGTGCGACGATGATTTTGTCAGGTTATAGAGTGGTAAGAAACAGAGCGAATGCAATGCAATTAATGACTTCTCAAGCCTTAGGTGGTAAAGCAGCCCAAGAACAGACTATTGAAAGTATCGTTCTTATTACTCCTATTGTTTTGCGTGAGATTGGCTAATGACTTACATAGCACGTGATGATGGCCAGCATTTTGTTATACCATCTTATCGCGATGTGTTAAGTGCTAAAAAGGCTGGTCTCTTACAAAAAGAAATTCGCTTAGTTGCAAGCAATTACGGCGAATATATTGCCATACAGAAAAAAGGCCCTACCCAATACGAAGTCGCTTTTTCACCAGAGCCTGGCTACCTGTTAGGTGAAACAATCTGGAATTATTTTAAGCGTCCTAAGGATTTCATTTATTGTGAAGAAATTGCAAATTCTAATGAAGCTATACTTGTTATTGTAAAATCGGGCAGCGTATATCTTGATGGTAAATTTCCTATCGATAGCATTGCAGATGAACTATTGGTTTTTCAAACGCAGAGCAATCATTTTGAAATTTATATTTATGGCAATGTGCCTATTAGTAAAACAAGCGAAGAAGGAAAGTTTTCGTTTGATGCATCGTCTGTCAAATCATTTAATGTATTAGAAGAGCCTTTATTCCCAAAATTGCCTGTCGTTTCTCAATTTGAATTAAAATTGGTAGATGATGCACTAAAATTGCAGGGCATTGGTGTTTTTCCAATTAAAATGGTCATTTTAATTGTAGGATTAGTAGCTCTTTTGTGGATTGGTTGGAGTTATTTGTCATCTTATAAAGAAGTATTACCCGTATCTATTGTGAGTGTCTCCGATCCTTATCAAGCCTATATTAATGAACTCACATCAGCCGATCCTTATTTAGAAATACAAACCATACAACGCGATATTATTCGTTTATATAGCATGCCAGGATGGCTACCCACAACATTAAACTACAAAAGCAATAATCTTGAAGTATTTGTGATATCCAGTGGTGCTAGGACTAATACACTTTATGCGTGGGCAGAAAAGAATGATGCAACTGTTTCGGTCCGGTCAGATGGTTTTTATGTGGTGTTTAACCCTGTTGCTTTGTTAAACAGACCAAGACCCGATAAAATTTATAGTACTGGAAGTGTTATTGCAAATCTGACCGATAAGCTATCCTATGTTTTACCAGGGAATCATTTAGCTATTGGTACCTCTATGAATAAAGGTAAATACGTTAGAACAAATATTACGATAAATTTTAATACCATCGTTCCAGCTACATTAGGATTAATTGGACTACAGTTAAGAAACTTGCCTCTTGTGTTGAATAGTATAACAATGAATATTAGCGATGAGGGTTTGTCAGGTTCGATGATGCTTACAGTATTGGGGAATTAAATAAAATGAAAGAAAAAATGACGCAAACAACATCCAGACAGAAAGTAATTATTGTGGTGATGATCATTGTTGTGTTGATTATCATATGGCAAATTGTTGGTTTAGTAGGCGGCTCAAGTCCTCCCCCTGCTCCAGCTATAGAGCCAGCTAAGATGGATACTTCAAAGCCTGGTGAAAAAGAGATGAAAAATACTCCAACTCAGGCCGCAGCTGCACCATCTACTAATGGTGCTCAAAAACCCGCATCGGGCCCACAAGTTGATGAGAGTTTAAGACAAGCTTCTCTGGTAAATGATCCACAATTCACTCGAATGCAACGTATAACAGAAGAAAAATACGTGGGTAAACTAAATGAACTTGAAGAATTAAGAATACAACGTCAAATTGCAGAGACCAATCAAGCTATAGCAGCAGCAAAATTAGCAACAGTCACTGCTGAAAAAGATATTAGTGATCTATTGACTAAACCTTCTTCTGGTAGTGCAGCTTTCTCAAGTCAAATGGTGAAAACATCCGTTGATGTGACTTCTCCTTCTCTTAATCCTACGGCTCCGATCGAAGTAAGTGCAGCAGCTGCAACTCCAAACATAGTACCCGCTCCACCACAAGAAGTAGCTCCTTACAAGCTCATGTCGGTCTCTATGTTGTTTGGCAAATGGACAGCGGTAGTTTCACTTCAAGATACTATGTTTAGCGTAGGCGTAGGTGATGTGTTACCTCCGGATAACTCTGTGGTAACAAGCATTAGTAAGAATAACATTACGTTAAGAAAAGCGGGTAAATCGCGAAAAGTGAGTATTACGGCGTCTTTTTAACTGTCACCCCGCACCAATTTTTTGCGTAAGCACCAGTTTTTTTATGCAGAGCTGTGTGCAAAAATTTTGCGGGGTGACAGACGCTCAATCAACCATCCCCTCAAAAACCCTACTCGCAGGTCCTGTCATCAACACGGGTTGATTCGCTCCACTCCATTGAATATTAAGTTTGCCGAGTGGCAGTTCAACAGTGACTGTATGGGTTAAATGATGATTGATAATGCCTGCAACAACCGCAGCACATGCATTGCTACCGCAGGCTAACGTTTCACCCACTCCGCGTTCAAAAGTACGTAAACGAATACGATTGGCCTCTATCACTTCAACAAAACCCACATTCGTACCTTTAGGAAAGAGTTTATGTGTAGCTATCACAGAACCCATCGTTTGGATTGGATATTTCGTGAGAGTATCAACAAATAGAATGGCATGTGGATTTCCCATAGAAACAATCGCCATTTGTTTAATGTCTTCTGAAGCAAGATCCAAATTAGGCTTTATAATAGGAACTCCCATATCAACTTCAATAGTGTCAAAATCATGTGCTTTAGCTAAAACAATGCCTGATTTGGTTTCGATTTGAATAGCTTTTTTGTTTGTTAAATGTTCTTCTATCAAAAATCGCGCAACACAGCGCATGCCGTTTCCACACTGCTCTGCTTCACTGCCATCGGAATTAAAAATATAACAATAAAAATCTGCGGTTTGCGATTTTTTTATTAATAAAAGTTGATCAAAACCAATGCCAGTGTGACGATGAGACCATTGTTTAATAGTGGAAGCAGTAAGTTCTACCTGCTGATTTATGCCATCTATGACAATAAAATCATTACCTAGGCCATGCATTTTGACGAATTTGAGTATTGGACTCATCTGTTTTTACTCCTGGGGATGTTTGAGTAGTACTATCATGCGCAGGTATGTAAAGTTTTCCTGCTTGTCCACAAGCTGCTAACATGCTGCATGTGATTCCTAAAATAATGCATTCAAGCAAAACAATTTTCATGACTGACCTCGTAAACTTTTATAATATTCAATAAGCCCCATGGTAGATGAATCATTAAAATAAGTTTGAGATTTTTCTGGCGATTTAAAAGCATGTAAAATATTGGGTAATAATTTCTTTCCTAGTTCTACACCCCATTGATCAAAAGAATTAACTTGCCAAATGACACCTTGAACAAAAGTTTTATGTTCATAAAGCGCAACGAGAGCTCCCAAATTTTTAGGCGTCATATTTTTTAATAGTACGGTATTGCTCGGACGATTGCCCGGTGTGGATTTATGCCTAGCGAGTAAGTCACGTTCACTTTCAGAAAGTCCTGCACTTTGTAATTCAACATAAGCTTCAGTATAAGTTTTTCCACACATTAAAGCTTGTGATTGGCTTAAGGCGCTACCTATTAAAAGATCTTGATGATCTTCACGCTTATTTTGACTCAAACAGACTAAAATAAAATCGACCGGAATAAAATGAGGGCCTTGGTGTAATAATTGATGAAAAGAGTGCTGTCCATTGCAGCCTTGTTCGCCAAAAATAACAGGACAAGTGGGAATATCTATCGTATGACCGTCTTCTGAAATATTTTTTCCATTACTTTCCATATCCAGTTGTTGTAAATACATGCGTAGATAATTCAAGCTGTCCGAATATGGGACAACAGCTTGATGATTAGCATTAAAAAAATTAATATACCAAACACCTAATAGTCCGAGAATAACAGGCATATTTTTTGTTAAATCACTATAGCGAAAATGCAAGTCCATTTCATGAGCGCCTTCAAGAAATGCCATAAAATGATCCATGCCTATCATGATTGCTAGAGGTAAACCGATCGCTGACCAGATAGAAAATCGTCCTCCTACCCAATCCCATAAAGGAAAAATATTTTCTTGTGTGATCCCAAGTGACATGGCTAAGTCTGGTGCCGCAGTGATTGCAACAAAGTGAGCACTGAGATCATTTGTATGAAGTTTGTTTCTAAACCAACGTATAAGTGTTGTTGCATTGGTTATCGTTTCTAAGGTAGTAAATGATTTGGATGAAATAATAAATAAAGTCGTTTCAGGGTCTATATGATCCAATACACTATCGAGATGCGTGCTATCAATATTTGAAATAAAGTGACAGTGTAAATCTTTAGGAGCCAAGCTGGACAAGGCATGAACTGTCATTAACGGTCCTAAGTGAGACCCACCTATTCCAATATTAATGATATCTGTAATCGATTTTCCAGTGCAGCCGCGCCATGTTTTGTCACGAATTTTATCAGTGAATATACGCATTTTGTTTAATGTATTTCTTATGTTGTCCATGATGTCATGTCCATTCACAAACAAAGCACGTTCAGATGGATTTCGTAATGCTGTATGAAGGGCTGGTCGTTCTTCAGTATTATTAAGAGGAAAGCCAGAAAAAAGCTGCTCTATTTTTTCGGGTAAATTTCTGGCAATGGCAAGATGAGTTAATAGGCTTATCGTTTCTGCGGAAATCCTATTTTTTGAGTAGTCTAAAAAAAGATCACCCATAGAAAGTGAAAAGGTATTAAAACGATGCGGATCGTTTTTAAACCAATCTTGCATGCGAATAGCAGCTATGTTTTTTTGATGCATCTTAAGTGTTTGCCATTCCCTGCATTCAGTGAGTTTTTTCATGTTGTTATCTTACTACCTAATCTATCCTTAGTTAACTATACCGCGCGAAGTATAGCATACCTGAAATTAGTGAGAGGTAAAGAGGATCGTTCGTGGGCTTAGCTAAACCGAGGTTAAGTAAAGCATTGCAAGATTCCTCTTGAAAGGGGTAATATGTATACATTTCTGTTCTGTCAAGAAAGGTTTTATCATGGATGAATTAGTTCAGCAAATAGAAGGTAGAATTCAGTCACTGTTGCGAAAATATACTGATCTAAGAAAGCATAATGTAGAGCTCAGTCATACTAAGCAACGTTTAGCGCTTGAAAACGAGCATTTACTTTCAAAACACAAAAGTGTGACGGGTTTAGTCGAACATACTATAGCAAAGTTAAAATCGATTGAGGGATTGACATGAGTAAAGAAACTTCAGATACCTCCGTAGAAATTATGGGTCGGATTTACCAAATTAAATGTCCAGAGGAAGATGTACCTTCTTTGCGTCGTGCAGCGGAATATTTACAGGAAAAAATGCGTAATATGCGTGAAATGGGTGTGTTAAGTGTAGATAGAGTTGCAGTGATTACAGCATTGAATATTGTGCATCAGTTGTTAACTTTGGAACAAAATAATAATCAAGATTTGCAATTGATTCATCAACGCTTGTCAGCCTTACAAGATAAAGTAGAACAAGCATTGTTTGAGCCCGCTCAAATGGAGTTTCAGTCTGCAGAATAAATCCGATATTCGAAAACACTGTCTTAATATACGCAACAATATTTCCAATCATATACGATTTGCTGCGGCATATGCTGCAACAAATCGTTTAGTGAATGCCTCTCTCTTTAAAGAGAGCCAACATATTGCTTGTTATTTTGCTGCGGAAAGTGAATTTGATTGCGCACCCATGATGACGGCTATTTGGGATGCTAAAAAAAGCTGTTATTTACCTATTCTCGCTAAGACAAGTACCTTGGCATTTGGTGTCTATGAAAATCATACTATTTTAAAGCCTAATCGTTATCATATTCTTGAACCTGATACGTCATCCTATTTTCCATTAGAACAGCTTGATTTAGTTTTAATGCCGTTGGTGGGATTTGATTTGCAAGGCCATCGTTTAGGAATGGGCGGTGGTTATTATGATAGAACCTTTCAGTTTTTGCGTGATAAAACTATTCGTAAACCATTTTTGCTTGGCTTAGCTTATGAACTTCAAAAAATGGATAATATTCCGATAGATTCATGGGATGTAGGTATGGATGGAGTGCTGACGGAAGAACAGTTGTATTTATTTTAAGGCAGTTACGCGTTTAATAATTGATCGCCTAGATATGTAACTGTTTGATATTGATGGAGTCACTTTTATCTCATTAGGATATCTTAGGCTGACTAGATTGATATTTTTCAATATCAGATGTATAATTAATATAACATCTGTGTTATATTGGATTTTATGAAGAAGATAAAAAAAAGGAAGATCAAGAGCGAACGTCTTTTAGTTGACGAGGTATTCACGCTTCACAAATCTAAAGGAAATGGTGTTTTGAAGCGAAGGGTCTGGGTGGACGAAGATGATCAAGTAACTCGATATAGTATGGCTTATATTAATCATCATGTTTATTCCGGAGATAATGGTAGAGTTTTTGGATATGATAATGCTCATAATTACCATCATCGTCATCATATGGGCAAAACAGAACCTGTAGACTTTAAGAACTTTGAAGATATTGAAATTCGTTTTCAGCAAGAATTTGAGGTGATCCATGAAAAAGGCAATAAAAAAAGGTGAAATTGTTGTTAGTGTGAAAACAGAAACTCGTGAGAATTTTTTTGCGAGAGGGAAGCATATCGCAAAAATGTTGGATAGAGGTGAAAAAATATCTTCATCACGAATCATTAGCTTCGAAGACCCTGAAGATTTAATTGAGTTTTTAACTAAAACAAAGCAAGCCTTGCTCGCAGTACTTCGTAAAAAACCTGATTCAATTTCAGGATTAGCCAATACACTACATAGAAGTAGAGCGGCTATTGATAAAGATGTACGGCAATTAGAATCAGTCGGTATTGTTACAAGCGAATATGTCATTAATCCTGGACATGGCCGCTCCCGTATTGTAAAGGCAGTTGATTCCAATCCTATTAAACTTTATGTGGAAACTATTATTTAAATTTTTCTCTTCTTTCATATATTCTTAAACTTTGAAAGTGAACATTATACAAGGTCTATTTTGTTGTGCATCGCAGTTTTTATTCCTCAGGAGACAACTCTAAGGCTAAATACACAAAATCACCATTGCGTAATTTAAACGTATCAATCAATGCCATGGTATCCGTATTATTGCGTGATGGTGCATGAATCACTCTCATGGTGCGTGATCTTACGGTGTTCACATAATTTTCGCAGAGACTGCACAAACCAAATTGACTTGAGGTA
The DNA here is from genome assembly GCA_964533645.1 of uncultured Coxiellaceae bacterium. Lineage (GTDB taxonomy): Bacteria > Pseudomonadota > Gammaproteobacteria > DSM-16500 > DSM-16500 > JABDBK01. The sequence continues at coordinate 1,592 of CAZHMQ010000042.1, read as the reverse complement.
TCTTGACAAGTTTTACCGATTAAATTTTTATGAGAAGAATCGTAATACTGATAACAGGATTCAATTTTATTTCTGCCAATAAAAGTATGAATGTTGTATTTGTCGGCATTGAGATGGTAATGATTTTGTAATCTATCAATTAATATAGCGGATGCTTCATCGAGTTTTTTAAGTGTGTTTTCATCAAAATAAGCATGTCCTTCATGTTGAGTAAGCGTAGCATGCGTAGCAATGCTTTTTACGCTGCGAAAATCACTTTTGATAATAGGGTCGGTTAAAACCGCATTGTATTCTATGTTTTTATTTTTTGTTTCTAAAGGTTTTGTTATGGGTGGTATGGTAGCGCAAGAGCTCAAAAATAAGCAAATTATAAAAAGCAAATATAATCCTGTTTTGTTCATAGAAATTCCCTGATCGTTAAGAGAAGCATCATAAATGATCTTAGAATAAAAAAACAATACATGCGCAATCGAGTGAAAAGCCTACGGGCTGTTTACCATTCTACTATGCAGGCCCTAAATCCTCGATTTTCTGCGGGGAACGAACTCACATACCAACAACGTATGCTGCGCTGCGATCCTCAAAAATCAAGGAGTTATGGCTCAGCATAGCGAGTTGTAAACAAGCCCTAGACTTCGGTTATTTTAAAAAAAGTGTTTACAGAGCTGTCATCCTTCGCTTCGCTCAGGATGACAATTCTTTTTAAGTTGTTTAAGAACTTAATTTAGCAATAGCTTGATTCAATTGTTCTATATCTACGCCACCTGGAATGAATACCACTTCATCTGCTTTTGATTTAGCATTGATATCAGATTTTGCGATGAAAAATACAGGTGTAAACATTAATTGCAAATCTTGAGCTAATTTATAATTGTTTTTAATTTGTTGATTAACTTCGTTAGATTTCATGTCAGTTTTGAGTTTGTTGACATCAATGCCTACCGATTTAGCTGTGTTATAAATTCCTTCTTCAGTAAGCGAGCCGTTTTTGTTGCTCATTAATGCAACACGGAAATCGTAGTATTTGCCTTGTTTTTGTGCGGCAATAGCAGCTTTAGCAGCGGTTTCAGAAAGAGGTCCGCGAATAGGGAATTCTTTTAATACCACGCGTAGATTTGGATTCTTTTTGATTAAAGCGTCTACAACTGGGCTCATGTTAATGCAATGACCACATTGATAGTCAGAGAATTCAACGAGTGTGACTGTACCCTTAGGATTTCCAGCTATAGGATCAGTGGACTGATGGAAAAGGCGGTCTGAGTATTTAGGCGCCATTTCTTGAATTTTTGAGAAAGATTTTTGGGTTTGTTCCATTTGCTTTTGTTGGAAACTTTGTAACGATTGTACAATGACTTCAGGGTTTTGAAGAATGTAATCGTGTACAACAGTTTGCATTTCCTTTTTTTGCATAGCAGCATCCGCAGCACTCGCTGTTGCACTGAATCCCATTAAACTTGCAATTGTTATTCCTATTAATGTACGTATTTTCACTATCATTTCTCCAAAAGTCATAAAAGATGAATCACAGTAATGTAGCTATTCTAAGAAGTCAAGTTGAGCGATACTATGATTTGTTAAACCAAGCTCTTAGC
>CAZHMQ010000041.1:0-16016 GCA_964533645.1 uncultured Coxiellaceae bacterium | reverse complement strand
TGCCCGAAATCGGGCACGCACGACCTGTGGCAGTCGCAGAATAATTACTTAAAATCACGCATTAAATGGATAACGATGATCATCAGAAAGTATGTCTTCTATTGTGTAATCCCAACGAAGCTTGTCACTATCAATTTCAGATACTTTTTTTGCTAAAACCCATGCAGAACCAAAACCAGGATTAAATGAGAATGTTTCATGTTCTTTTGATATCTTATCAAAATGCATACGTAATGGCGCCCCTATCCCTGCATTTATAATCTCAAAACCTGTCGCTTTTGAAAATAATATTCTTAAACCATCATCGGAGAATCGCCAAAAATCCCAAGGAGCCTCATGCCTAGGCCATGCAAAATGTGTATGATGAAATGTTAATCCACCTATAGCTAAGATTTTATTAATTTCTTTTGCGACAACCCACGGCATTGCGAGATGCTCAAATACAGACAAAGAATATATAGCATCAAATTTTTTATCTTTATCAAAATATTGTGAGAGACGATGCGCATCACCTACCACATCTGTATTTGCATCTGGATAATAATCAAATCCGGTATAGGAGGCTGCATCTGGAAAATACAATCTTTTACTGCTGCTACCTGGGCTTACGACACGCGATCCAATTTCTAAAACATGTGCCCGGTTATTATTTGACAATTTTTTAAATTCATCAAAATAATCTATTACACTGGGATTATAGTCATTAGGCAACATGTTATTTGAACCATTAAATGACACGGGTATTTCTATCTTGTTCACTGCATTTATTTTAAAAATTGCATTATGTTTGACTTGACGTGGTACACATACAAAAAATCCACACTTCTCTCTTACAGGAAACTTTGGATAGACCTTATTAACATCCGGACGAGGATACCATGTTCGAACAGGTAATGAAATATTATCAATAGTAATGGTAAAATCATCTAAATTGCTTGCTTTACTTAAGACCCAGCCATACAAACCAATCGAATTGTTATCAGTCCATGAGCTTTCAATCATAATGATAGTAGAATCTGAGCTATTATCATTTGTTTTATATCGGTTAATTTTTTTGTAAATTTTTTTTATGGATTGAAATATTGTATTTCTCATATTCATATAAATGCTTCCATGTTTAATGTTCCATTAACGACTTCTAGCGGCTAATAATTGTCGCCACATTGGCATACTATTGATAAAGCTTTTCTTACGTAAATCATTTTCCATCGCTAGCAGTTCATCTGCATGATATGTAATAACATTTCGTACAACATAAGCGGGATTATAATGACCGGGATAACAAATGTCTCTCTTAAGTGGTGCCGACATAAATTTTGCAAGAATTAATCCCACTGAATGGGTAGGATTATGTGTATGCATTAACATACTGATTTCATCTAATAATTTTGTGATAATAACATTACGCTGAAATGATGATGGTTTCTTTTTTAAAACGGCCTTATTAATACATTTCATAAGAAATAATGTTACGGGTAAGTGATACCTATCTTCAGACAAAATTTGCTGATAAAGTGCATTGTGAACAGTCACTGAATTATAATAAGCCTTAGGAAAAAAATTTTTTTTAGCTAAATATTGTGATAACGCAATTTCGCCATAATAGATTGCATGAAAACGCGATCGACTGGGTTTATATCTTTTCCAAAATAAACTAACGTATTGAAACATTTCTTTTCTAAATAAAAGAAAAAACGATTGCGCATGATGGCAATGCTGATAATTCTCAAATAAACACTGCCAACTTTCTTTATTATTCGTCATTGTTTTAACAACATTTGTAAAATTTGCAGCATAAAACATACTATCATTAGCAAGCACCACTAATTCCGCTGAAGATAGTTTTTTATCATTTTTTTCTAACCAATATAATCCATGTTTATATGAACCTAAATCCTGGCCAATATTATATCTTTCAATAAGATAATGACATCGTTCAAGAATAATTTGCTTCTGAAAATCAGTCATCACACGAGTCGAGAGCACTAAAACATAAAAACCGTTATCTAAAAATGCATCAAGTAAATTCTTGGTAAACAGAATACTATCGTCAGAAGGATAGATAGCTACAATTGCTATTTTTGACTGATGATGTTGCTTTGATAGATTACCTTCATTTTCATGAATAGACTTCAAGTGTCTTCTTCTAAGGTAAATTAAATAAAAATCAGACACGAAGAACCATAGATCATACAACTTAGCAAGCATCATACCTACAATCATCACATAAAAATTATGAAACCGTTTTATCATAATGTCATTCCATTTATAAATATCATAGCGCGCAGTAACTTCAAAACATAGAATTACTTGAGCTTATCATCATTTTACGTCACAATAATCCGTATGATCATACGTTATCCAAGGATTGGAAAACATGGCCGAAAGCATAGAAAAGCACGCTGATCTTATTTTCCCCGAAATGATGGTCCATCCTGTTTTATTCACACATCCAAATCCAAAAAAAATTGTTTTACTAGGCGACAATACTGATCCCATACTACATGAAGTCTTAAAACATACAAATCTTATAGAAATATATCATATTGAACCTATACGCGAACCAAAACCGAACAATAAGCTTATTTTTAATACGGAACTTAATTTGTTAAAAGCCAACTCCATAGATATTATTATCAATGCAAGCGATCATAATCCTACTATAACCAAACAGCTTTTCGACCTTCTACACAAAGATGGCATACTTATACAACAAAGTGTTTCGCCTTTTGCCATAAATCCATTAAAATCATTCACACATGCCTTGCATCAAACAGGTTTTAGTGACGTACAGTTACTCAGTTTCCCACAGCCTAATTTTCCAACAGGTTGGCGAGCTATCTTGATGGCATTAAAACATGGCATGTTTAAGCGTTTACGCGAGAAAATCATTTTTAATAAACCATTCAAGACAGCCTATTATAATTTTGATGTGCATAAAGCAGCAACTGTGTTACCTGAATTTATACGTGATAGTAACTTATTTTAATGATGAGGTTTTATGAAAGATAAACATTTTCTAAACGATCTTGCGAATCGTCTATCCAAGGCTCTTCCTGAAAGCGTCCAAAAAATGCAAAAAGACCTAGAGAAAAATTTTCATGTCATCCTACAAAGCGCTTTTAATAAAATGGACTTAGTGACACGTGATGAATTTGACGCACAAACCAAAGTACTTGCACGAAGTCGAAAAAAAATTGAAGAACTTGAAATCAAAGTAAAAATGCTCGAAAAACACTTACCAAAGAAAGCTAAATAATGATTGATAATGCACATTTTGGTCATAATGACTACGAAATTCTCAAACGTGAAACGTTATATAAAGGCATTTTTGGCATATCCCGTTATACTTTGCGGCATCGTTTGTTTAAAGAAGGATGGAGCAAAGCTTTTTCTCTAGAACGTTTTGAACGCAAATCTGCTGTGGCCATCTTACCTTATGATCCCATCTTAGATAGAGTTATTTTAATTGAGCAATTTCGTGTTGGTGCGCTTGCAGATCCTGAAAGCCCGTGGCTCATCGAAATTCCTGCCGGCGTCATAGACCTCAATGAAAAACCTGATGAAGTGGCACACCGAGAATGCATGGAAGAAGCCGCATGTACATTACTTGAATTACAACCTCTTTTTCAATATTTTGTAAGTCCGGGCGGCAGTAATGAATATCTTTATCTTTATTATGGACGTGTAGATGCAAAACATATTGATGGCATACATGGATTAGATCATGAAAACGAAGATATTCGTGTGTTAAACATCAGTCGTCAGGAAGCATTTGATTTAATGGACCAAGGAAAAATTAAGAATGCGCCTACGTTGATTGGGTTATTGTGGTTAAAAAATATCCCTAATCGTACCCGTGACATAAGTTACAAATGATCTAAATTATTAATCTCATATGCTTTGAGCTGATAAGGTGAAAGCAAAGCATTTCGCATTTTTTCCATATGCACACGAGAACTAAACATATCCAAAGAAACTGTCTCAGCTAATGAATTAGGCATGTTATGAGACACAAAACTAACGTATTGATTAATGAAATAAAAGCGAGTATATCTAGACCAGCGCAACCATAAGTCCCAATCACAAAGCCTTCTCATAATAATATGCATATCATAGCCACCATATCGCTCAAACAAAAAACGATGATGTAAAACACTATTATTAGCAATATAATTACCGTTAACTAAATCTTGATAGTCAAATGGCTTGCCGAATACCAATAGGTCGTGGTAATTACATAAGCCATACACTAAACCATATTCTTGATTATCTTCTATCGTTTTAATTAGTATTTGTAATGCATCCGTTAACCAATAATCATCATCAAATTGATAAGCACAATAACGTCCACGAGACATTATTAAACCTTCATTAACTCTTAACGCAGGCAACCCACAATTATAATCATGTCTCACATGTATTATTCTATCATCCTGTTTTATATAATCTGACATGATCTCTTGCGTCGAATCTGATGAGCCATCATCCATTACGATTAATTCAAAAGATTGAAAACTTTGCGACAGAACGCTATCTACAGATCTTTTTAATAAGCCATTATCACCGCGACAATATGTTGGAAGAATAATAGAAACCGTGGGATTATTGATTAACTGTGGAGAACAATGTATTTTTTGATCTCTAAAAAAAAACTCTGCTTTAACCATTATTATGTATGTATCCTTTCAAACTTTGACCCATGCACATCAATGTATCACATATGACTTCTTCACTAAATCCGTTTTTTTTATACAATGCTATGGCTTTGTCATTAGTCACCATCACTTCAAGAAAAAGATAGAGAAGCTTGAGATCATATCGACAAAATTTAATTAATTCAGCACATGCTTGTCTCATATAACCTTTTCTTTCTTGATGGGGCGCAACTAAAAAACGCCCAATTTCAGCTACACGTTTTTCCCAATGCATATGATACACTGCTAATTGTCCCACGGGAGTTTTCTTTGCCTCAACTATAAAATGCAAATCATCTTTTTTATCAATATACTTTTCGAACCATTTCCTGTGCTGATCTATACTAATGATGCTCGAATCATTAAACCATTTTCTCGCATCATCCCTATTGCGCCACGATAATATAAGTTCAAGATCATCTTCTTTTAACAAACGCAAACTTATATTTTCATTTCCAAACGGATGAATAAACGGTTTCATATGGCAAATTCAATAACCTTTTCAGAAATATAATCAACTTCTTTTGTAGTTAAATGCAAATGCAAAGGTAAAGAAATAATTTCACCACTTGCTTTCATAGCATTTGGACAATGGCCCACGGCATAATGGTACATTTTATATTCGGTATTATCTCTATAATGTACCCCAGGAAAAATATTGCTTTCATTAAGTTTTTGCATCAGATTATTTCTATTTTTAACGCGGATTTGAAAAAGATGCGTTGACGATTCACAACCATCCGCTATCTCAATTAAACGAATAGGATGAAATCCAGAAAAATTTTTTCTATACTGAGAAGCAATGGCACGACGATATGCATTGTCTTCATCCAAATATTTCAGCTGAACTAGAGCTATACTCGCCATAATAGAATTGCCATGATATTTGTATCCAAGTTCTTCAACATCATACATCCATTTATAATTACCTTGTGATGCAGTTCGAGCAAATGTATCTTTATTAATGCCAAGCCAGGTTAATTTACGTACGCGTTCATCATCTTCCACATCTTTAAAACATACCATACCTGAGTCTGCTGTAGGTAAATTCTTGATCGCTTGAAAGCTAAACACTGATGCATCAGCTTCTTGACCCACATGCACCCCATGAAATCTCGTGCCAGCCATGTGAGCTGCATCTAAAATAAGCTTAATATTATGTTGATGGCATAATTTTATAATCTCTGAATATTGGCCTGTATTACCACCAAGACCTACATAAATCAGTGCTTTCGTTTTATTTGTAATTTTGGTTGCTACATTTTTAGGATCTAAACAAAGATGATCATCTATATCGGCAAACACCGGCTTAAGTTTACTATACAGAATGGCATGATTGGTAGAAACAAAAGTCAATGGAGTAGTGATAACTTCATCTCCATCTTCCCATCCATACTTTCTTTTAAATATTTCTATAGCCAGATGAAGACCTACCGTATTTGAGCTAAGAAAATGCGCATGTGTTAAGCCTGTATACTCAAGCCAAGATTTTTCAAAAGCATTTGTTTTAAAACCTAGCCCAGTCCAGCCTTTTTCTAAACATTCACGAATTTCAGAGAGACATTCATCAATACGAAATTTAGGAACAAACAATTGAATTGACACGCTACATTTCCTTGTAATGCATATTGTGCACATATTTGATTTACGGCATAATATATATAGCATATGAGATACTTGCAAAATATTTCTTTCTTTACTTCTCCTTCATAACACTATATTTTTCACTAAGCGATAGTATTAATAGGCAAACCCTCTATGAAATCAAATAAATCCTATACAGCAGAATCTATTGAAGTCTTAAGTGGCCTCGAGCCAGTTCGTAGACGACCTGGAATGTATACAGATACAACAAATCCTAATCACATGGCCAGAGAAGCTATTGATAATTGCGTAGATGAAGCCATGGAAGGACATGCAACATCGCTACAAGTCACACTATATAAAGATGGATCACTAGAAGTGACTGACGATGGTCGTGGCATGCCTATTGATATGCATCCTGAAGAAAAAATGACCGGCGTTGAGCTTATTCTCACCAAATTACATAGTGGCGCAAAATTTTCAAACAAGCAATACCGCTATTCAGGTGGTTTACATGGCGTGGGCATCTCTGTCGTTAACGCTCTCTCCAAAAAAATGGTCGTGACTATTAAACGCGATGGCAGTATTCATCAAATTCAATTTGAAGACGGTGAACGTAAAACCAAACTTAAAGTCATAGGAACACTAAAAAATAAACGTGAAACGGGTACCAGCATTCGCTTTTGGCCCAATGAAAAATATTTTGATTCTGGTCGTTTTGTAGTCAAACAACTTAAACATACCTTACGTGCTAAAGCGGTGTTGTGCTCAGGTTTATATGTTTCGTTTCATGATGAGCATAATAATGAAACCCAAGAATGGCATTATGAAGCAGGTCTTCCTAATTATTTAATGGAAGCCATTGGCGACGCTTCCCATATTCCGGAGGAACCTTTTATAGGATCTTTCAGCGGCAACACCGAGGTTGTAGACTGGGCCGCCTTATGGTTACCTGAAGATGGTGAGGTCACCGCTGAAAGTTATGTGAACCTTATACCCACCCCTCAAGGTGGAACCCATGTCAATGGATTTCGATTAGGCTTATTAGATGCTTTACGTGATTTTTGTGAATTTCGTAATTTGTTGCCACGTGGCATTAAATTAGCACCTGAAGATGTGTGGGAACGCTGCGCATATATTCTTTCCGTTAAAATTCAAGAGCCGCAATTTTCGGGTCAAACCAAAGAACGTTTATCATCCAGAGAATGCGCAAGTTTTGTATCAGGTGTAGTCAAAGATGCATTTAGTCTTTGGCTAAATCAACATGTCGCCATAGGTGAAGCTTTAGCAGCACTTGCCATTAGCAATGCACAACGTCGCATGAAAGCCGCACAAACGGTGGTACGTAAAAAAATAACGAGTGGCCCTGCTCTACCAGGAAAATTAACGGATTGCAGCTTACAAGATGTGAAACGCACGGAATTGTTTTTAGTGGAAGGAGAATCTGCAGGCGGCTCCGCAAAACAAGCTAGAAATCGTGAATTTCAAGCTATTCTACCGTTACGTGGAAAAATATTAAACACTTGGGAAGTCGATGCTTCGCAAGTGTTAGCCTCACAAGAAGTTCATCATATTTCTGTTGCTGTAGGTGTAGAACCGGGTTCCAGCGATATGAGCAATTTGCGTTATGGAAAAATTTGTATTCTAGCCGATGCGGATTCAGATGGTGCACATATTGCAACACTGTTATGTGCTTTATTTTTAAAACACTTTCGTCCGTTAGTTGAAAAAGGCCATGTGTACATCGCTATGCCACCACTTTATCGTATTGATTACGGTAAAGAAGTGTATTACGCACTTGATAATGATGAAAAACAAGGAATACTCGATAGGTTAGCCGCTGAAAAAAAGAAAGGCAAAATTCATGTCATTCGTTTTAAAGGATTAGGTGAAATGAATCCATTACAATTACGTGAAACAACCATGGATACTAACACACGTCGTTTAGTACAGCTAACCATAGCTGCGCATGATAAAACAGATAACATGTTAGACATGTTACTCGCTAAAAAACGCGCACACGATCGCAAACATTGGTTAGAAAGCAAAGGCAATTTGGCTGAAATTCCATAAGGTGACACCATGAGCAATAACAACATTGAACATATTCCATTACGTGATTTTGCAGAAAAAGCTTATTTAGATTACTCCATGTATGTCATATTAGATCGCGCACTTCCGCATATTGGTGATGGCTTAAAACCCGTTCAAAGACGAATTGTTTACGCAATGTCTGAATTAGGTTTAAAATCCACTGCAAAATTCAAAAAATCAGCACGCACGGTGGGTGACGTGTTAGGTAAGTTTCACCCTCACGGTGATAGCGCTTGTTATGAAGCCATGGTACTCATGGCCCAACCCTTTTCTTATCGTTATCCCTTAGTCGATGGGCAAGGCAACTGGGGATCTCCAGATGATCCGAAGTCTTTTGCAGCTATGCGTTACACTGAATCCCGTTTATCTGCCTATGCCGATGTTTTGCTTGCAGAATTAGGACACGGCACGGTCACATGGATACCCAATTTTGATGGCACTATTGATGAACCCTCTTTATTACCTGCACGTTTACCTAATGTATTATTAAATGGTACGACAGGTATTGCAGTGGGCATGGCAACGGATATTCCGCCACATAATTTATCCGAAGTCGTTGATGCGCTCACACATTTACTCGACAATCCTGATGCAACACTTAAAGATATTTCGCAATTTATTCCTGCGCCCGATTATCCGACTGAAGCCGAAATCATTACGCCTAAAAAAGATATACTCGATATTTATAAAACAGGCAATGGCTCCTTACGTATGCGAGCAGTGTACAGTACTGAAGATGAAGAAATCATCATCACCGCACTTCCTCATCAAGTATCGGGAGCTAAAATTTTAGAACAAATTGCCGAACAAATGCAAAATAAAAAATTGCCTTTAGTGTCTGATTTACGCGATGAATCTGATCATGAAAATCCCACTCGTCTCATCATCGTACCAAGATCTAATCGTGTCGATGTCGATGCACTCATGGCACATCTCTTTGCCACAACTGATCTTGAACGCAGTTATCGTGTGAATTTAAATATGATAGGCTTAAATAGCAGACCGCAAGTCAAAGGACTTCTCACTATACTAAACGAATGGTTAGAATATAGACTTCAGACGGTAAAGCTCCGATTACAACATCGTTTAGACATTGTAAAAAATCGACTGCACATATTAAAAGGTTTGTTAATTGCTTTTCTTAATTTAGATGAAGTAATAAAAATTATTCGTGAAGAAGATCAACCTAAAGCTGCTCTCATCAAACGTTTCAAATTAAGCGAAGAACAAGCTGAAGCTATTTTAGAAATAAAATTGCGCCATCTTGCTCGGCTTGAAGAAATGCAAATTAAAAAAGAACAAAAAGCGCTATCGGAAGAACAAGAAGACATAGAACAAACGCTTTCATCCCATGCAAGATTAAAAAAGCTTATACGCAAAGAACTAAACACAGATAAAGCTTCATATGGTAATAAACGTTTATCACCTTTAGTCACTCGCGCTGAAGCTCAAGCCATGAGCGAAACAGAAATTCTGCCGACCGAACCTTTAACAGTAATCTTATCCACCATGGGCTGGGTACGCGCTGCTAAAGGCCATGAAATCGATCCATTAAGCATGAGTTACAAAGCAGGCGATGGATTTTTAGGCATGGCACAAGGACGTAGTAATCAACCGGTTGTTTTCTTGGATTCAACAGGACGTTCTTACTCTCTACCATCGCACACCTTACCCTCTGCAAGAGGTCAAGGTGAGCCTTTAACAGGTCGTCTAAACCCACCACCCCAAGCACAATTTATGGGTCTTATGATGGGTGAAAATGATCAAGCTTATTTAGTCGCTTCCGACGCGGGTTATGGTTTTACTATCAAATTAGAAGAACTTTTTGCAAAAAATCGCGCAGGTAAAGCAACGCTTTCATTACCCAAGGGATCTAAAGCTTTACCGCCGCGTTTGGTCCATGACAAGACATCAGATCTTGTTGTTGCCGTTACAAACACCGGTCATATGTTAATTTTTCCATTACAAGAGCTGCCTGATTTAACTAAAGGTAAAGGTAATAAAATAGTAAGCATTCCTTCCGCTCGTGTCGCAACACGTGAAGAATTTATTGTTGATATCGCTATTCTACAGCCATCGCAATTATTGATACTTGTATCGGGTAATAAAAAATTAAAATTAAAACCCAATGATTGGAAACATTATTTAGGTGAGCGTGGTCGTCGTGGACACAAACTACCTAGAGCATTTCAAAAAGTGGATGTTTTGTTAGTACAGAACGAATAAAAAAAGTAACCGTTCACGGAGTACACCGTCATTGCGAACCCAAGCGCTTTTTGCGAGGGTGAAGCAATCCAAAGTGTCCGTTAGTAGATCAAATGCGCTTGGATTGCTTCGTCGCTGCGCTTCTCGCAATGACGAATTCTTCTTTTTGCTATACCCCGTGAACACTTACTAAAAAAAATCATAAACGTTCATGCCCTGCATACTTAACGTAAATGTTTTCTCACAGCTGGTTCGTCTGCTTGAGGTGCGTTTTCTTCAGAAGGATATTTCTTTCTTAAGAAATCTGAACTTACTGTATAAACATCGTCTATATACACAGGTGTATTGGTATTAATATCTCGAAATTGTCCTTCTTGAAGATCGCGACCTTTTGCGCCCGCCTCTATAATGTGGTTTACTAAAACTTCAGGTTTATAAATTTGGTAAACATTGCCCACTTTTACACAAGAAAATTCTTCAATGTCATCTAGATCGTATGTTTCAAGCTCAACGCTATCCTCGTATTTTCCTTTTCTTAAGTTTTCTTCTACGGGAGGTGCCACACAAAAATCTTCGAATAAATGTTCAGGTAAAGCATCAAAAGATAATTCTGATTGTTCTTCAGAAACAGGGCGACTCGCAACATACTCATCATTATTTTCCAAAAACGGAATATAACGAGGAGGGGAAAAAAGAGAATAATAAATAACTTGATCGATTGAATCATAAAAATCATTATAATTTCTTGTATTCAAGATATCTAAAACCACTTCCATTTCACTCATAAGACTTAATAAAAGTAAATTAGGAGAATCATGGCTTTGCATTCCATTAATATAATTATCTACATCGTAAGGATCATCAAATATAGTTAAGCTTTGATTACGGTAATTATTACAACAAATATCAAATGCTGTAGGAATTGGATTTGAAAACAATATCAACGGTTGACGAATATCAATGAAAATCCAGGAGTCTGCATCTCTATTAAACATTTTAAACCTCGTTCTGTTTTTTGATAAGCTAATTATATACCATAATCCTTAAGAATCGCTTAACTCTACATTATATTTATACAATTCATAACTTTATGATAAAAATAAGAATATATCGACTCATAAGTTTTATGCTACCATCACTGGGTTAGCCCATTTTATTTAAGGTGTCACATAATGCATAAAAAAATATTATTATTCATAGCGTTACTGCCAGTTTTATCAAATATAGCTTATGCCAATTGCCCACAACCACAAACCATTTCATATCAATGCCATGATGTTAGAGGGCATAAAATGTGTACTTGGGGACCGGATAATGGGTGGTATCAAGGCAATGCTGATGAAAACCCTTTAGTTAAAGATGGCGATCGATTAACGTCTAATGCTTTCAAAAAAGCCATTTGGTATCCCTATATTGATGAAACACATGGTGCAACACGTTGTTTCTACGCAGGTCCTTTTGGCGAAGACGTCAATTTATTCCAGCAAACAGGGTATGGCAGTGTTCCACCTCCTGTAGGCTCACTTTGGACAGCTTCAAGCATGGAACCGGGTGCATTAGAATGTACGGCGAGTGCTTCAGCTTGTAAGTTTGAGTTTGGTCAAGGAAATTAGGGCCCGTAATGCTATTCCACATTTTACTCCCGGATTTGATCCGGGAGCGGCCACTTTTAGGGAAAAAGGTATGCCATCGACTACATTAAAATCAACTGCCAAACTCAGTAAATATTTCGCTAAGACATCTGATGAAAAACCACAAGAAATTTTTAGCCATGTATTAAAAGATATTCAATCATTTAATAAAAATAAATTACGCAAAAGAGAAGTGTACTTTGTAGGAGGTCCGCCTGAATCTTACCTACCTTCTTATCTACACAGTTTTCCAGTAGTCGGCGCGGTAAAAAATAAAAAAAGTGAATCTTCTTATGCCTCCTTACGTTATTTAAGTGCAAATATTATGCTTGCACATTTTTTTGTAAGTGATGCCATTGTTAATACTGTCATGAAATCAGCTAATTTTAGCCACGATACAAAGTCCGCTATACAAGCATTTAAAGGACAAACCTTTCCAAGCATAGAAATTTTTTTCCGTGAACTTTTAAAAAAACGAGAAAACAGAGAAAATATTACTGAAGATATATGTATTAAAGCTGCTTTTCCTGATGAAGAATTACAAAAGCTTGCTAAATTAAATGAAGATGTAAACCATAACCGTGGTGTTGTTGTTCCAGGAAATCCTGATGAAGGCCGAAGAAAAACAGACAGAGCTCGATTTGAAAGCAATAGCATGCGTTTAACCATAGTACCTTATCCAAATATTGAACCTGACATCATAGATGATCTTTTCAATCAACTTAAATTATATATGGCATGGATGAACGAACAAGCAGGGATAGGTAAAAATACAGAGTATTGGATCAAAGAGCATGTGCATCCGGAAAAAACCAAACAGATTATTGATGCACAAGTACATTATAAAAGCTCAATAGCTAATCCTGTATTAAATTTTCTTGGAGTTTCACTTTTGCAATTTTTAACACTGCCAGATAAAAATTGCTTTTTTGAAACAAACTGCAACAAATCCTCTGCGTCATTATTAGATGAAGCTGAAAAAAGATCTGCAGAAAAGCAACACAGGCAAGCTCAAGAAATAAAAGGTCCTACATGGTTTCATCAAAAAATTGGGGCCGCGCAACGCATACTTATTTGGAATCCTCTCAAACCTAATTTTATAGGTATCATAAAACAATTAGTTACCCCCACACATGTCAACTATCCTATTCCTTCACTTCAAGATCTTGTTGCAAACAAAAAAAATATTTTGCAAGTCATACAAGGATTTGAGTTATCCGAACAAATCAAAGCACTCGAGCAAATAACGAATAGACGCACCTTGTTGGGCAAAGCTTTTGCGACGGTAAACCAACAAAACTGTTCCTGCGTGACAGATTTTGATGATTTAATCACGGCAGAACAAATGTTAGAAAAAGCGCGTAAACTTTATGAAAAACATATAGATGCTCTCATGCGTAATAAAGCAGGGCTTGAAGAAGCT
Source organism: uncultured Coxiellaceae bacterium (assembly GCA_964533645.1). GTDB lineage: Bacteria > Pseudomonadota > Gammaproteobacteria > DSM-16500 > DSM-16500 > JABDBK01. Next base: position 2,382 of record CAZHMQ010000041.1, on the reverse strand, counting down.
AGAGCGAAACATACGGAAGAAGAATGGTTGCCTAAATGGGATGCGATGAAACCAAAAATGTAAATAATACCGAGCCGCGACCCCCGAAACAAGTGCGGGGCAAGCTCCGAGTTTACCCCGCACTTGTTGCGGCTCGGTTACCACAAACAAATTTGGTAAGTGTTCACGGGGTATGCCGTCATTGCGAACCCGAGCGCTTTTTGCGAGGGTGAAGCAATCCATAGAGGCCGTTAATCGAGCAAGATAGCTTGGATTGCTTCGTCGCTACGCTCCTCGCAATGACGAATTATAAATTTTAAGTACCCCGTGAAGACTTACCAAATTTTCTCAACGCAATCTTGTCATCGCAATGGCTTCCGCAATATCAAGTGTAGTACGATTTTCTTTGATAGAACGCGAAAATACATCCATGATAGTGTCATAAATATTAAATACTTGCTGCTGTGCTTTATCAAAATCATTATGATCATACATAGCTGCCGCATAGATAAGACCACCTGCATTAGCAACAAAATCAGGTGCGTATAAAATTCCACGTTCTTGCATTAAATCTGCATGATGATGGTGTGCTAGTTGATTATTTGCAGATCCTACGACCATAGTTGCTTTCAATTGATGTATCGTTTTTGTATTTAACGTAGCACCTAGCGCACAAGGTGCAAATACATCTGCATCAATGGTATAAATCATTTCAGGTTCACAAATAGTGACCTTAAATTCATTTACACAACGTAACAATGATTCACGGTTAACATCTGTCATGGTAAGAATAGCACCTCTAACATGCAATTCGTTAGCCAGTGCATAACCCACATGACCTGCGCCTTGAATAGCAACATGAATGCCCTCTAAGCTGTCTCTACCTAATTTAAATTTAACAGCTGCTTCTATCGAGCGCCTCACTCCTGTTGCCGTGTGTAGAGATGGATTTCCTAAATCACCGCATTTGGTCGTAGTTGTGACAAATGGTGTGCGCTCTGCGATAATATCCATATCTTGCATCGATGTACCGCTATCGACTGCTGTCACATAATTACCACCTAAACTATCCACAAAATCTGCGAAAGCATATAAATACATTTTTCTATCTTTAATAACTTTAGGTGCTATGAGAACTGCTTTGGCACCCCCATGAGGAAGATTGCTCATGGCTGCTTTAAAACTCATGCCATAAGCCAAACGCATCGCATCTTCAATAGCGGCATCTGCAGAACTATAATGCGCTAATCTACATCCGCCTATAGCAGGACCACGTTTTAAATTATGAACGGCAATGATTGCTTTAAGATGCGTAACTGGATCAAATTTGATATGAATTTCGCCGAAATTAAGAAATTCAGCATAGCGAAAAAGACCATCTAGAGCAGTGTGTTGCTTATGTTTGCGGCTTACTTCCTGTATCATGTGTATTCCTTTTGAGGCATACCTGGTGGGCACGCTGCGCTTTGCCCACCCTACACAATTTTGTGGAAAACGTAGGGTGGGCAAAGAAGCGTTTTTTGCGACGTGCCCACCAAGGCTGTTATTTCATCAACTGTTTTTTGAGCTTTTGTACCGCACGAATCTGAGCAATAGCTTCAGCAAGCTCCGAAGATGCTCTTGCAAAATCAACTTCTGTACCTTTTTCTGATAATACTTGTTCTGCTTTAGCCTTAGCTTCAAGAGCCGCAGCTTCGTCAATATCTTTAGCACGTACAATAGTATCTGCTAAAACTGTGACTATATAAGGCTGAACTTCAAGCATTCCACCTTTGACATAAAAAACTTCTTCTTGCTGATCCGCTAAAACAGCGCGAATATTCCCGGGCTTAAGCGACGTCACCAAGGGTGTATGGCCAGGCGCTATACCTAACTCACCAAGGTCGCCCGTTGCAAATACCATAGCCACTTCGCCAGAAAATATTGCTTTTTCTGCGCTTACAATATCAAGACGTAAGGTTGCTTTTTCCATTGTTCACCGTACCCAAATTAAAGTGTCTTTGCTTTCTCAACTGCTTCTTCAATGGTTCCTACCATATAGAAAGCTTGTTCTGGTAAGTGATCGTACTCACCTTCAACTATACCTTTAAATGCACGAATGGTATCTTTAGTTGAAACATAACGGCCGGTAACGCCAGTGAAAACTTCTGCAACGAAGAATGGCTGTGATAAGAATTTCTGTACTTTTCTAGCACGTGCCACAGTTAATCTATCTTCTTCAGACAATTCATCCATACCTAAAATTGCAATGATGTCTTTCAATTCTTTATAACGTTGTAAAGTACGTTGCACGGACAAAGCAACATCATAATGCTCTTGACCGACTACCAAAGGATCTAATTGACGACTAGTAGAATCCAATGGATCAATCGCAGGATAAATACCTAATTCAGCAATTTGTCG
>CAZHMQ010000040.1:0-16043 GCA_964533645.1 uncultured Coxiellaceae bacterium | reverse complement strand
ACATAAAGTATTAAATTGATTAGTTTCATAGCAATATCCTTTTGCGCTCGAGAGATGATTCGACCAAAATATAGTAACGTAATGTATTAACATAGTACAGAGCTAGTTTAGGACTAAAAAATCTCAAAAAATACCAGGAATGTTTTGATTTCATGGCAGTCATACATAATACTAGGGCTTGTTTACAATTCGCTAGGCTGAGACCAAAATCCTTGATTTTTGAGGATCGCAGCACAGCATACGTTGTTGGTATGTGAGCAGCGAACCGCAGAAAATCGGGGATTTTGGGCCAGCATAGTAGAATTGTAAACAGCCCGTAGGTAAAATTTTTGTAGTGGACGGTTGTTATAATGACAAATAATTTCGACATCGCTAAACATGATTTATTAGACCCAGCAGGTATTACTGATCATCAATTACAACATGTTTTAGGTAAAGTTTTAGGCAATACTATTGATAATGCTGATTTGTATTTTCAGTCTTCTTATTCTGAATCATGGGTGCTCGAAGATGGCATCATTAAAGGCGGCAGTTATAATATTGATCGTGGCGTAGGTGTGCGAGCCATGAGCGGTGAAAAAACAGGCTTTGCTTATTCTGACGATATCGTGTTGCCAGCACTAGAACAAGCAGCTCAGGCAGCAAGAAGCATTAGTCATCAAAGCGGTCAACAAATTATCAAATCACATGTGTGGTCAAAAGGTCACGACCTGTATTTGCCAATCAATCCATTAGATTCACTCAATGAAAATGATAAAGTTGCTTTTTTGCAAAACATTGATGCATATACTAGAAAATTAGATCCTCGTGTTATTCAAGTGAATATCGCATTAGCTTCAGAATATGAGACCATTCTTGTCATGGCGAGTGATGGTCATCTTGCAGCAGATGTGCGTCCTTTAGTGAGATTAAATGTGAGTGTCATTGTTGAACAAAATGGTAGACGTGAACAGGGTTATGCAGGCGGTGGTGGTCGTTTTGATTATCAGTATTTTTTAGATGAAGATCGTGGTCTTGGTTATGGCGCCGAGGCAGTACGCCAGGCCTTAGTAAATCTTGAAGCAGTCGATGCACCGGCAGGCATGATGCCAGTCGTATTAGGTCCAGGTTGGCCCGGCGTGCTTTTACATGAGGCAGTTGGGCACGGTTTAGAAGGCGATTTTAATCGAAAAGGTACGTCTGTATTTAGTGGTAAAATGGGTGAAAAAGTCGCATCATCTTTATGCACAGTGGTGGATGATGGTACATTACCTAATCGCCGTGGTTCATTAAATATGGATGATGAAGGTACGCCTACACAATGTACCGTGCTGATAGAGAACGGTATCCTCAAAAATTATATTCAAGACAAGCGTAACGCTAGACTCATGGGTATGCAATCAACCGGAAATGGTAGACGCGAATCGTATGCGCATGCGCCTATGCCACGTATGACAAATACGTATATGTTAAGCGGCAAATCAGAACCTGAAGAAATTATTGCGTCAGTAAAAAAAGGTATTTATGCCGTGAATTTTGGCGGCGGCCAAGTGGATATTACCTCGGGTAAATTTGTATTTTCAGCTAGCGAAGCTTATTTAATCGAAAATGGAAAAATTACTGTGCCAGTAAAAGGTGCGACTTTAATCGGTAACGGTGTAGAGGTGATGAATAAAATTTCTATGGTTGGGAATGATTTAAAACTCGATTCCGGCATAGGTGTTTGTGGTAAAGACGGGCAAAGCGTACCGGTTGGAGTTGGACAGCCAACTTTATTAGTTGATATGTTGACGGTGGGTGGTACGCACAGCGAAGAACATTAATAGAATTCCTTCTCCCCGCGAAAGCGTGGGGGAAGGTTAGGATGGGGGGTAATGCTTGAGCACTCAAAAAATAATGTTAAACATTCACGTCCATGAATAGTTGAGTTACATTCATTGCTTCCGCGCTCCGAACAGGCCGTCCATGGCCTTAGGGACGCCATCCCTGGCGTCCAGTCGCGCTATAGCAATAAAGTAACTCAACATTAAATAGCAGTTTCAATAATTTTTCTAATATAGCGAAACAACTCCGTATCCGCGCCTTTCATGGGTTTTTTCGCGTTACGCACCAGTTGCCGCAGTTGCTGACGATCTGTACTTGGGTATTGTTCTAAAAATCGTTGTACGGCATCGTCTTCTTCAGCAATCAAAATATCACGCCACCGTTCCATTTGATGAAATTTGGCTTTGCTGAGTTTGCTTTTTGATTCTAAAGCATCGATTGCTGCCTCAATAGCAGCAGGGTCAGTGTCACGCATCAAGCGTCCAATATATTGTAATTGCCTGCGTTTGGCCTCATGTTTTGTAATCGTACGTGCTTCGAGTATTGCAGTTTTTAGGGTATTATCTAGGGGAATTTTGGCTAATACGTCAGGTGATAAATTCACCAATTTTTCCCCTAGCTTTTGTAAAGCAAGCATTTGTCGTTTGCGCTCAGATTTACTAGGACCTTCTGGCGCTTCATCATGTAAATTCAATTTATAACTACCTAAGGTTAATTTTTCGTGGCTTTATGCTTTTGTTTGTATTTTGAACAGTTGCAGCTGTATTTGCCGTCCGATACCTTATGATTGTCAGCAAAAGCAACTGTGGTGAAACAAAGACTTAAACTGATAAGCATGGCGAGAATAATTTTCATAGCGGTGCTTCCATAATAGTATTGAAGCATTTAGGATACTATACATTTCATATATTAAGCGAGCACAACATGACTGAACTTGCACAAATTGGCTTTTCAAGTATAGATTTAAAGAACATGGTGGCAGATATTCTTACAGAAGCCAAACGACAGGGGGCAACAAGTGCCGAGGTCGATGTCAGTGTAAACAAAGGCTTTCATGTGACGGTACGTAAAGGGGACGTTGAAACAATCGAATATAACCAGGATAAAATGATAGGAATTGATGTTTTTTTTGGCAAGCGCTCAGGATCTGCGAGTATTTCAGATATAAGACCGGAAGCTATAAAAGCAGCTGTTAAAGCGGCGTGTAATATTGCACGTTTTACTGACGAAGATCAATATGCAGGGCTTGCTGAAAAAGATATGCTGGCATTTGATTATCCCACGATTGAATTAGCATTTCCTTGGTCTCTCAGTGTAGAAGAGGCTATCGAATTGGCGAAAGAATGCGAGGCTCGAGCTTTAGCTCAAGATAAACGACTTACTGCAGAAGGTGCTTCCATATCGACAGGCCAAGTTTGTCATGCTTATGGCAATTCAAATGGTTTTATAGGGACAGTTCCTGCAACTCGACATGAAATCAGTTGCGTTATGATTGCAAAAAAAGGCGAAGATATGCAACGTGATTACAGTTACACAGTCTCATGTGATCCAGGTTTGCTTGAGTCGCTTACTACTGTTGCTCATGAAGCTGCAGGTCGTACACTTAGACGTTTAGGTGCAAAACGTTTAACGACAAGACGTGTTCCTGTTATTTTTGCAGCAGAAGAAGCGCGTGGTTTATTAGGGCATTTTGTTTCTGCCATATCTGGCGGAAATTTATATCGAAAATCTTCTTTCTTATTGGATCATTTAGAAAAACAAATTTTTCCATCACATATTTCAATCGATGAGAGACCTTTTCTTGCAAGAGCCTTAGGAAGTTCACCTTATGATGATGACGGTGTTGCGACAAAACCTAATGTTTTTATCGAAGATGGCATATTAAAAAGTTATGTATTAGGTGTATATTCGGCAAGAAAATTAGGGATGAAATCGACGGGTAACTCGGGTGGCGTACATAATTTATTTATTACAACTGGAAATAATAATCTTACTGGTCTTTTAAAAAAAATGGGGACTGGATTGCTGGTAACTGAATTAATGGGGCAAGGTGTTAATATTATTACAGGAGATTATTCGCGAGGTTGTACAGGTTTTTGGGTGGAAAATGGTGAGATTCAGTATCCTGTTGAAGAGATTACGATTGCAGGAAATCTTCGAGATATGTATTTGAATTTGGTTGAAGTAGGGAAGGATGTAGATAAACGAGGAAATATACAAACAGGTTCTATTTTGTTGGACCATATGACGATAGCTGGTGATTAGGTTATCAACATAAAAAGTAGCTCCTCTGGGTCGCAATGACGGGCCTGGGGAGTTACAAAAATTTTAAAAAATCTCGATTATCTTCAGCAGTCTCGCTACGGCTTCTACTGCCGAATCTAGGATAATAGATTAATTTGGGCGATAAAATCCTGCGCACTGGCAAAGCCACTTGGTTCATATCCTTTGGTTGCCATATTAAAAGTATACTTTTCTTCTTTGAATTGAATAATTAAATCAGCTCCGCCTTTTATAAATAAGAAATTTCGTTCATTCACTCTAACTTCCTGAATAGAAGATAAAGGCCAAATAAGCACCTTTTTCAAAATTTCCGGGTGAGCTTGTGCATAAAGACCGATTTTTTTCAAGTTATCTGCGGCTTCTGCATAAGGTCCCAAGATCATTTTTCTTAAATAGTCAGCTAATTTTAACGCGATTTGAAGGGCTGCGCCGTCATAAGGTAGCATAATCAAACACTTTTTTGTCAGACATAATTTCCCTAATAGATCATTGCTTTGCGCGCTGGATAACAGGGCACCAGATTCGCAAATAAAGTCAGCCTTATTAATCCAAAAATCTGGCACATGCGATCCATCTGGCATTGTTCCGCCTAAGTTCTTCATTTTGGCAGCGTCAATCATAAAATCCCTCTTTCTTGATCGATTTTTTTGTGCACAGAAAAATGTAGTTCTCACTTTTCTAAATTATAACATTAATAACCAATAAACTTATCATTTAACTCAAAAAATATTTTCGAGTTAAATTATGAATCATGATTCAAGAAGTTCATCAATTTCTGTTCGCATGACTTCATTTTCCGCATCTAGGTTTAACCGTCGTGTCGTTCCATATACTTGATATAACTTTGGGGCAGCCATAAAATGGTTGTCTATTGTCTCTAGTAGCTAATTAAGATATTTGGATGATTATCGAAGCATTTACGCATATTATCAGGTTGATAATCAATCAGTGATTGTCTATCCATAGTTGTTTGGCTTATACACTCATTACTTATAGGCAGTTTTGCACCGATCGTTCGCGTTCCATCACCAAATAAACGATAGATAAGCATCATTGAATCGCGTATCACGCCTGTAGGTTTTCCTGATGGTTGTGGTTCATCAAGCTCAAGGCCGCACGCAACTGCGCGGCGCCACATCCAATCAAGTGTACAATCAGAAAGTCCAGTATCTGCATACCCACCGCCAACATTACAGTGAACCCCAGGAAACCATGCTTGTTCGAGAACTTGACTTACGGGTGATGTTTCCTGTTTTTTCCATAGGCATGGTACGAATGGTTTGCGCTTTTCATCGATGGCAAGTGCCTGATATGCATAATCCACATGACTACTCAACTCGACATCATGAAATTCCAACCGTTTACGTCCGATTTGCAATGGTAATGGAATTCCCAAAGAACCGACAGTATCCCAAACACCAATGAATTTAATGTTGAAGTCTGGCCAGGAATATTGAGTGCGAAATTGCTCTGAGCGTGGGGCAGATGGATGTGTTTCATCCGTACGATTACGATAGAGTGCATATGCATCTTGATATTTTTCGACATATTTATCTTTAAGAATTCCCGAATTGCGAATCAAACCCGCTAAACTGCGCGCAGTGTACGCGCCGCGACTGAATCCAAATAGAAATAACTCATCGCCAGGTGAGTAATTAAGAACCAAGAAAAGATAAAGATCACGAATATTTCTCGAGATTCCTTCCCCAAACGCGCCGCCAAAGATGCGATCATATATGCCGCCACGCGCACCTACGCCTGCATGATAACAGACTGTTTGTGGTATACCTTTTTTATCAAAGGGCGAAACAGCAACAGCTAATTTAAGGACGTTAGTCGGACTCGGCATTCCAAAATCAGTTTGTTCTGGCTCATTCCACGTACCATCTGCACAGATTATCCAACGCTTTTTCATTTTAACTTCCTGTTTATTTGTGAATGACTATACAGAGCATTGTTACCAATGCAGACTAATTATCCTAATATTAAGCAGTTGCAGTAGGCTTGTACTGCCGAATCTAGGATTATGACTTGGCAAATGAAAAATGTCATCTCGTAAGTTACGGGTCAGGCCTGACACCAATCATGAAAGGCGACAAAAAATAATAACGCATTACATCATTTTCAGGTTTATGCTATAAAGCATACAATGATATAAATTTCGCAAATAAAATAGAAGGACACATATGGAGCATCGTCAGAAGTATGTTCTCGTATTCATGATTACCTTTTATGTAGGTTACTTATTACGTTTTCTAGTAGCGGGCTGGTATATGGTTATACTTTTTATACCTGAATATTTATTTCGAAGTATTTATTATTTCACTGGAACCGCTTTTTTTAAATATGACCTTAATAAAAAAAGTATGTCGCTAAATGTTAGTTTACAAGTTTTTTACCTGCTCACATCTTTTTTTGCTTATGATGGTGGTGACGGAGATACTTATACTTTTGCACAGTTTTGGGTTAATCCACCTGATGTAATATTATATCTTTGGGCTTTATTTGCTTTAATTACTTGTATATTAATAGTTAAAAGTATTTTGTTTCTAAAACAAAGTAAAGACAGTGTTAAATTTCAAGATAATAGTCTACGTAAGTTTATTGTAGGATGTATTATTATTCCAGGATTAGCTATGCTGTCGGTTTCCTTGTTGTCCGATTTGAAATTAATTCACTGATGGAATATGAGGCCTGATACCAATCATGTGAATTCAGAATCGCATTTAAATAAAATATCCATTAAAATAATAGGGTTCATATCTAAAATTGTGCACTTTATTATTTAATGGAGAAATAAGCATGAAGCCAAGGAAGCTAAAAAGGTTGTTTCAAAAAACTGCACTAGTTATAGGTTTATCTACGTATGCCATGAGCTATGCAGCAGACCAACAATTGATTTGGGGAAGCAGAAGCGATTATGCAACTTTATTATCAACTTTTTCATTGAATAATACCGGATCGCCATCTAAAGGATTGCAATTGCCTTCTAATGCTACTCAAAAAAATACTCTGAATACGTTAAAATTTAGCAAAGGGGCAATGGATAGCACACATACTAGTCATGTCCGTTATAATCAGTATTATCATGATTTACCTGTTTGGGGTGGAGGTTTGATTTATCATCTTTCATCAACCAAAAATACTGTGACAGGTTCATTAGTAAATGGAATTGAAAAAGATATTAAGGATTTCTCGGATAAGATTTCGATAGAACAAGCAAAAATAATTGCCCTAGAAAATAATGCTATTACCACTCCCATTGTTGCTGAAAAAATTATTTTTATCGATAAAAATAACTCAAATAAAGCAACTCTTGCTTATCGTGTATCGTATGTAAAAAATACTTCGCAAGGACCAGCTATTCCTATTTATATAATTGATGCGAACCATGGTAACATTTTACAGCAATGGAATGCATTACCATCAGGAAATGGCATTGGAGGAATCTTAAAACTAGGAGAATACCATTTTGGTTTCTGGGAAGGTAAGTATAGACTAGGCAGTATTCATTCCAATTGGAATTTGGATATCTGTGATTTTGCTAATAAATTTTCCGATATCATCAATTTGAAAAATCAACCTATGACTGCATTGCCATTTAAATTACCCATTTCGGAGCACGATGAAATGGCGAATGGGCTGACTTCTTATAAATTTACTTGTTGGTATCCAAGCTATGAAAATCAAAAAGACGAGGGATATGCACCTATTAATGGTGGTTTATCACCTATTAATGATGCGGCCTACTTTACTCAAATAACCCATGAGATGTGGAAGAATCAATATCAAGTTCCTGAATTGGAAGGTATACATATATTTACCCATGTAGCTAATTATGACGATGCTTATGCTTGTGGAAAAACCTGTTTAAATTTAGTAGGCATTATTGGAAGTCCACAAATAGTATTGGGTAATGGTGATGCCATATTTTATCCGTTAACATCAGCCGATATGGTAGCGCATGAGCTTGCTCATGTGTTGACAGATGCTTATTCAAATCTAATTGTTTCTTATGAAGGTGCTCCTATAAATGAAGCTTTTGCGGACATGACAGGCATTACAGTAAAAAATTATTTGCGTAAACAAGGTTATGAGTGGTATTGGAATGGTCAATGGACAATTGGTGAAAGAATTACCAAAGATCATAAACCATTGCGTTATATGGATGAACCCACCAAAGATAATTATTCTATTGATAAACTTGCGGATTATTTCCCATCGTTGGAACCTCATTATGCCAGCGGTATTTATAACAAGGCGTTTTATGCATTAAGCACAACAGCCGGTTGGTCTATGGATAAAGCCTATGAAGTCTTTCTTGCGGCAAATTTACAATATTGGGATTTATATACCCTACTTACTACGGGTTCTTGTGGTGTTATTCAAGCTGCTTCGGATAAAGGCTACTCTACCAATGATGTCGTTGCTGCATTCAGTAGCGTCGGGATTGCTTGTCCTGTAGTAGATCGTATTGTCAAATCATAAGCGAGTAAATATCAACTTCTTGTCAGGATGATGAGAAGTTGATATCTGTTAAATCTATTTCAAGTTATGATTGCAGTTGTAAAAAATAAAACGAGGTTTTATAGAATGTTTAAAAAAATTGTATTATTAATGGTGATTTTATTTTCAGCCCATGCGCTAGCGAATACAGTGACTATGAGGGCATCCGAAAAACAAAATCATGAAATACACCCCTGGAAAATAGAGACTAAAGATGATGGTTATTATCAACTTTTAGGTCCAGCAGACCATAAAAAATTTATAGTCTATGTTTCACCATCTCACAACGAGAAACCGTCTGACACTATTACCTTAGATTGTAATGCGGGAGACGGATATCAAACTCATCAGGTACCAGCAGGTAGCACGATTGTGTGTTATCCTGATTTTAATGACGTTATTCCTATTTATATTGATACATTTCAAAATGGTGCTGAAGGCACTTTTAGGTACGAACCGTATCATATATCCCAGTTCCAATAATTGGATTTTGCTCATTTGAACTGCCCTTCTGGGTTTGTAATGCTCTTGAGTTGATCATTATTTATCCAGTTATTCTTGGGTTCGCGCTTCTTTTTATCACACAATCTTCAATAAACTATAAAAAACATCCAAATATGCGCATTAATTGTACGCGATTGTATATTATACAAAAATATAATATGTGCTTAATATTTGTTTAATATTGATCTTGTAAACTGCATATCTATTTCAAATTTATATGAGGGGTCATTATATGCGAAGTAATAACTATGGTTTGATTCTACACGAAGAATTAGGTGATAAAGAGCAGCCGGTTCAGGTAAATGTATCCGTAGAATCGCAGGAAGGTGTGATAGGGAGCGCAGTCAGTGTACAGGTTCCAGTAAATTCCAGTACTACAGCGACAGCGAGTGCTGCCTTGGATGAAGGTCAAGATCCTACTGTGGATTTTACTCTAACTCAGACAGATCCTGATGGAAGTGTACGTGAGAATACGCTTAGTCTACAGCCTGGCGAACAACCAACATGCGCTTATGAGTTTACGAAAACTTCCAATGAGGAAACATTAGGCTTTGGGATAGGTGTGTTTGGCGGTCAATTTGGGCTCAGCATGTCTCAGAGTAATCAAAATAACGATAAAAGCATAATGGTTACTCCTGAAGGTATAGATGTGAGTCAGGGCTTTCAACATAAAGTGAATGCTAATCAGACAGTCACTGGAAATGCTACCATTGGTTTAAATCACAGTATTAGCATATCTTTAGAACAAAAATTTCCACGTGATCAAGTAGAAATTATTTCTGGAATTACTATTTGTAAAGGTCCTAATCCTATAGCGCTAAGTGGAACATTTAAGAAGTGTTTCAGTGATAAAAAATTCATTACAAATACGACTAGAGCTACCTTCAATCAATCAGGTAGTGATGTCATAGATTCAAAACTTACATTCAGTAAAACAACCGGGTCGACAACACAGGAGATACTTGCAGGCATCAAAAGCGATAGATTAGGGATTTCTTCCATGTTTCTTTACAATTTGAAACAAGCGGCATCAGCTGGACCTTCTTATAGTTTTCTGTTTGATGCACAAAAAGTTGAAGTAACCTGTATTAACAAAACGAAAGCAGGGCGCTGTTTCCAATTGATTGGTGGAGCTCAAAGACAAACAGGAGGTGTTTATGCTAGGGCTGAGTGTTCGGAAAACAAATCAAATGGCTTGATATTTTCTACATTTTTAGCGGGTAAAAATCTAGGACAAAGTTCTCAAAATCATGGACGTGAAATAAACCTTGGAATTTCTCTTGAACAAAAAATGGGAAATGGTATAGGATTGAAAGCAAAATTTGAAGTTGGTGTCAACAGGGATGGTGTTGAACCACGAGTAGGTTTCTCTCTTACTTTGCCTGATTTTGAAAGTCAGTCTAGCAACAGTAGAGAAGTCTACCTTGAAACACCCGTAGCGCCGTTAGTTTCCTCGGTGTCTCAAGTAGTAAGGACTAAACCTGAGGCAGTGGGAGTTGGGCTTATGTTTTTAGGATTTGCAAATCATATGAGAGAGGGTCACAAGCAAGCTCGAGAACGTGAAGAAGCTCGTCGACGTGAAGAAGCAGCTCGTCAACGCGAAGCAGAAGCAGCTCGTCAACGCGAAGCAGAAGTAGCTCGTCAACGCGAATCGGAAGAAACTCGCTTCTATGCTTTTGGAGGGTAAGTCTTTCTCTGATCTGGCAGCCACTTGATAAGATTGTGCTGTCAGATCAGCTTGAGACTACGGGCTGTTTACAATTTTACTATGCTGGCCCTAATGGATACGAGACGAGTTGCTGATCTTTATTTCGGGTAGTTGTCCGTAAGTGACCTCGGTAGGTACCACGCCGTCCCGACGAAGATTCCACTTGAATAAAAAACCTCTTTTGGTTTGTTTATTAGCCTTTGCTTCTATTTCCGCATTTACTTTTTCTTGTTCATCTCTGTTTATGGGTTCAATGGTATTGATATAAAAATCATTTCTGATATGTTTCATTTCATCACTATTAGCACTCTGTAATATACGAGCTAACTTATTGTTATTATCCGTATTTTGATTAAGAATATTTTCAATGTTATCCAGTTTTCTAATTTCTTTATTAATACGATGCATTTCGTTTAATTCGTAAGCTGAAAATCCTGCAGATATAAACGCTAGTGTTGTAGCTAAGCCCGATTTATTTTCATTAGAAGATGCAAGACTAAGACATAATAAAGCACAAACAGCGCCAGAGGCGCCTACACATTTAGTTTGTGTGTCTAATTTTAGTTTTAATGTTGCTTTTTCTTCACTAATCAGGCTTTGAAGATTCACGAATTGATAGGGATCATTGGTTGATGATGCTCTCAATAAGGATCGTAGTCTATCTCGTAATTCTATGGAGCCAAGTTCATTTATTCTGCGATTAAGGGTTAGTGTTGTAGTATTTAATATCGCAATGAGATCATCTTTTGATGAGGTAGATTGAGAAAACATTGTACTCTCCACGTTGGATATTTTATAAGAGATGTGATGATACCAAGCTGCAATTTTATCGTAAAGCGCTTACTGTGTGCAAAGTTTACTCCGGCTCATCAAAACGATTCTCAAATAACGCTTTAATAGCATCACTCGCCGCAGTTTCATCACTTCCTGTTACGGTAAGTTCAAGCGTAACCCCCTTAGGTGCGCCTAAAAGGATAATAGCCATAATACTTTTGCAGTCTGCAGTACGCTCAAGATATTTAAGTATAATTTTACTTTCAAATTTTGAGGCAGTAGCCACGACTTTTGCGGCAGCTCGCGTGTGTAAACCTAATTTATTTCGTATAGCAATTTCTTGATTTAACATAGTTATACCTAACACGGATCATTTTTAGGTATTCTAGCATCCCATCTGCGGATTACCTTGTCTGCTAAAAAATGCTTACATATGAATAACTATGTGCGCACTTTTTAGCAGACAATCTAACCCACATCTGGGCGCCAGAATACCTAAAAATGATCCGTGTTAGGTATGTCGATGATCAGAATGTTTTTCTTTGATTTTTGTGATTTGCGCTAATAATTTATCGGTTAATAAATCAATGGCGCTATACATATCTTTAGATTCAGCTTTGGCATGAATGTCAGTGCCGTCGATATGTAAAGTCGCTTCTGCAATATGTTCTAGTTTTTCAACGTGAAAAATTATATTGATCGAACTAATATTTTCAGCGCGATGTTGTAATCGTTGCAATTTTTCTTGTGCATACGTTTTTAAAGCTGGGGTAACATCGATATTACGACCGGTAAAATGGAGTTGCATCATGTTTTTATCCTTTTATCATAAATTGAAGTCTTCGCCTAGGTAAACAGAGCGGACTTGTTTGTTGTTTAGAACTTCTTGTGTTGATCCTTCAAAAATAATTTCACCATTATTAACGATATAGGCGCGTTCGCAAATATCAAGGGTTTCTCTCACGTTATGATCGGTGATGAGAATACCGATATTACGTTTTTTTAATTGAACAATAATACGTTTTACATCAATGACTGAAATCGGGTCAACGCCGGCAAAGGGTTCATCAAGTAAAATAAATTTAGGATCCGTTGCAAGTGCACGTGCAATTTCAACGCGTCTTCGCTCACCACCCGATAAACTAATACCTAAGCTATGGCGAATATGTTCAATATTGAAATCACGCAATAATTGATTTAAGGCTTCATGACGCTGCGTTTTGTTAAGATCGTCTCGGAGTTCTAAAATAGCCATGATGTTATCTGCCACACTAAGTTTACGAAAAATCGAGGCTTCTTGAGGTAAATAACTCATGCCTAATTGTGCGCGCATATGTACAGGTAGGTTTGTAATATCCTTATCATCTAAGAATATTTGTCCATGAGTACAACTTAATAAACCCACAATCATATAAAATGATGTGGTTTTTCCAGCGCCGTTAGGTCCCAATAAACCGACAACTTCACCGCGATGAAGTTGTAGCGATACATTTTTTACGACTTGGCGTGACTTATAATGTTTACTAATATGTTTAACGTCTAAACTGTTCATGATTTTTGTGTTTTCGCATCTATGACAATTGTTGCACGACCGTTTTTAGAAGCAGGGGCCGCGACCATTTGTTCTTTCATGTTATAAATAATGAGTGATCCATGAAAGCTATTTTCACCTTGTGTAACCACAACATTCTCTTCGAGAACCAATATCGAAGTAGAAGGATAAAATTTAATAATGTTCGATTTAGCATGTAACACTTTAGCATTCATCGAGGGCAGGGTCGTCAGTTCGGCTAACTGACGAGTACCATAAGCAATGGCTGACACTATTTTATGATGTTCATTTTTTTCGGTGACGAGTTTGTCCGCTAATAAGTGTGTTGTACCCTGATCAACTTTAACATGACCTTCGTAGGTATCAATTCCTGTTTTATAATTGAATAAGGTTGCATCAGCAATGATTTTCATGGGCTGTTCGCCGTCATTTGGAAGTGCGAGGGCGGTTTGGCAAAACATAAATAGCGTCATTGCGAGGAGCGAAGCGACGCGGCAATCCAGGAAAAAGCAATTAAGACGATGGCACATATTCACCTCTCGCCTGCGAAAGTAATTTTACTTCACCATCATTCAGATTGGCAGTCATACCAATCGCATGAACCACCGATTCAGGTTGGGAAAGCGTCACTTCATCAGCTGTTTGCGCTATCTTTTCTTGGGGAAAAACCGTCAATGTATTAGTTTTAAAAGTTGTGATAGGGGTCGATTCATCGTTAGGGTGATGAATGACAACGTTACTCCAAAAAAAGATTTTGGTCGTTCCTTGGATGGCTTTTGCATAATCAGAATTAATATGCCATGGTTCGGGTGAGTTACGATAGACAGTAATATGAGGAGATTCAATGACTGTAGTATCGTTTTCCGCATAATGTACCATGCGTGGCGATTCGATGAGTATGGAGCGCGCACCTTCTTTATTGATAATAGTAGCTACGACATTTTCCATAAATGCATCAGGCTCAGTTGATTTTCCTGATGCGCTAACATGAGCTTTTTTCGATATCAAAATTGACCAGCTGCTTAAACCAGCAGCAAGTACAAGTAGAAGAGTGATCATTGTGTTTTTTAAAGTAAACACGTAGATTACCTTTGTAAATACGAGTCGACAATAGTTTGGTAAGTGCCTTGAGCTTGCATGATAAAATCGCAAACTTCGCGAGCAGCACCTTTTCCGCCTTTAGCTTTAGTGATCCAGTGGGTGTGTTGTTGAATGATTTTTGGAGCATTCGAAACCGTAATAGCAAGGCCTACACGTTTTAACATAGGAAGATCAGGTAAATCATCACCTACATAAGCAATTTGTTCGTCACTTAAATGTAATTTTTGTTTTAATTCTTCATAAGCAGGTAGCTTATCGACTTTGTTTTGATAAAGATGATCTATGCCTAGGTCTTGCATGCGTTTTTTTACAATGCTTGATTTGCAAGTTGTAATAATACCTACATCAACCCCTGATTGTTTTAATAATTTAATTCCTTGACCATCGTGTACATGAAAGTTTTTTACTTCAATACCATCAGTACCATAGGACAGGATCCCGGCGGTTAAGACGCCATCCACGTCAAAGATGACCAATTTAATGTTTTTCGCTCGTTCAGAAATAGTCTCCATCAGATGACTCCGGTACGTAAAATATCATGTAAATGAACAACCCCAACAGGATGATTGTTTTCATTAGTAACAATTAAAGCAGTGATTTTATTTTGCTTCATTAAGTGAAGAGCATCCGCTGCTAGCATTCCAGGTTTGACGACTTTAGGTTCGGGAGTCATGACTTTGTGAACGGGTGTCAAGTGAATATCAGTGTTGTTATCCAATGCGCGCCGTAAATCACCGTCGGTGAAAATACCAGTAAGTTGGTTATCTTGATTGACAACAGTAGTCATACCTAATTTTTTCTGAGTCATTTCTACGAGAGCATTTTTTAAGAATGCATCATGATGAACGCTAGGCATATTATTACCTGTGTGCATGATTTCATCAATGCTGAGTAACAATTTTCTACCTAATGAACCACCTGGATGGGATTTAGCAAAATCTTCTGCAGTGAAGCCACGGCTTTCGAGCAGAGAAACGGCTAATGCATCTCCCATCACCAATGCTGCTGTAGTGCTAGCTGTAGGGGCGAGACCTAGAGGACAAGCCTCTTGCGTCACGCTGACATCAATGTTAATGGTTGCCGTTTGTGCAAGAGTTGAGCCTGCATTACCCGTTAATGAGATCACATTTATGCCCAGTCGTTTGATAAAAGGCAATATAGAAAGAATTTCTTCTGTTTCACCGGAATTGGAGAGTATAACCAAAGTATCATCGGCTGTGATCATTCCAAAATCACCATGCTTGGCTTCACCCGGATGAATAAAGAAAGCAGGACTACCCGTACTTGCAAAGGTGGCAGCAATTTTTCTTGCGATATGACCTGATTTTCCCATACCCATAACAATGATTTTGCCCTTACATGACAAAAGCATGTGGCAAGCATCGACAAAATTTTGATCGATTCTGGAGGTGAGTGAGCTAATCATTTTTGATTCAATTTCAATGACCGCGTATCCCGATTTGCATATTTTCTGAGTGTTTTGCATGAAAAGCCTTGGTTCCTTTTAAGTTTATAGTGTATTTTACCTGGCTTTTTCTGCTTTCGAAAGCTCAAAAATTAAACTTTGAGCTTGAAAAAGCTATTCTTTTAAATTTTTTTTTACTAACTTCACTATGGTTGATATACTTTAGTACATGAATAATCTAGTAGAAATAAGCAATTTATCCTTTAGCCGCTCCGGTCGAGACATTTTTCGAGGTGTTGATATGTCCATTTCCCGCGGGAAAGTTACTGCGATTATGGGTCCAAGTGGCACCGGAAAAACGACTTTATTACGTTTGATTGGTGGTCAACTACACCCCAGTCGAGGCA
>CAZHMQ010000039.1:0-16682 GCA_964533645.1 uncultured Coxiellaceae bacterium | reverse complement strand
TTCCTTCATATGACATGCCACCATAAATATCCCATGATTATAATGACAACACTTTCACTTCATCTGGCAAATCAGCATTAGCCTGACTCGCTTCCTCTGCAAGCCATTGACTGCGTCGTTCTTGCCAATGATTCTCATCCCATAATTCAAATTTCTTACCTTGTCCTACCAAAACAGCGTGTTTCGTTAATCCTGCATACTCACGTAATAAGGGCGCCAATAAAATGCGTCCATGACTATCTAATTCTGCTTCAGTTGCATGACCAATGAGTAAACGTTGTATACGACGTGCTTGAGGGTTAAAGCTGGGTAATTGCGCAAGTTTACTTTCAATGACTTCCCAAGCTTTTAAGGGATAAAGAAGCAAGCAGCGTTCATCGGTATCAATAGTCATAATGATTTGACTTTCATTTTCTTGAAGTAAACGCTCACGATAGCGCGTAGGCATCACGATTCTGCCTTTTGCATCGATGTTAATTGCGTTTACACCTCTAAACATGTTTGCTCCGTCCGTCTTTGCTTAAAAAATGCCCTACATATTTCTTTTTCTTATTAGCACCTTTAGAAACAATATACCACAATTACCCACAATAAACCACTTTGCACCACAAAATGGGGCAATATTTCGTATTGGGGATATTACTTAACCACCTAGGAGAAAGGCAAAAAAATGGTGGGCACCCCCGCAACAAGTGCGGGGCCACCATACATCCGAATATGTGTAGGGTGGCCCCGCACTCGTTGCGGGGGTGCCCACCAATGTGTGAGAGAGCCAGCCAATAAGCCGGGTTCTGTCGTGGACAGTCATTTATCTGGGATGCCTGTCGCCAGACACCTCAAGCAACCTACCCGAGCTTAACGTGGGCCACGTTTGGCAAACAAAAAGCTTGCCTAAGCTCCTATTTGGTCTTGCTCCAAGTGGGGTTTTCCGTGCCGCAACTGTTACCAATTACGCGGTGCGCTCTTACCGCACCTTTTCACCCTTACCCCGCAAATAAATATGCGAGGCGGTATATTCTCTGTGGCACTTTCCGTAGGCTTGCACCTCCCAGGCGTTACCTGGCACCTTGCCCTATGGAGCCCGGACTTTCCTCCATTTACACAAGGTAAACAGCGACTGTCTCGGCCAGCTCAGGCGGTAGCATATAGAAATTCGCCCCCTTTTGAAAGGGGCAGGCGCGTGTTTTTTACACGCCGGGGGATTTTTTCAGCTGCAACGCCAACTCATACACTTCATTTTTTCTTTGTCCTGTTATTTTTGTCGTAATATCAACCGCCTGCTTGACTGGCAAAGATTCTAATAATATAGAAAGTATCTTTTTAATTTCATCTGGGTTCTCTTTTGTTTTTAACCCTTCCAATAAAACAACAATCTCACCTCGTTGTTGATTTTCATCATTTTTAACCCATTCTATCAAGTCATGCACGCTACCTTCGCGTATGGTTTCAAACTTTTTTGTCAACTCCCGGGCAATAACCAGCATACGTTCACCACCTAAGACTTCTTGCATATCAAGCAAAAGATCCAGTATACGATGCGGTGACTCATAAAATATCATGGTGCGCGATTCATTCAATAAAGCCGCAAGGCTGTCTTTACGTTGTTTAGATTTATTCGGTAAAAATCCTTCAAATATGAATTTATCCGTTGGTAATCCAGCTGCACTTAATGCGGCAATAGCAGCAGAAGGCCCAGGAATCGGAACCACACGAATACCTTTGTTTCGCACTTCTTTTACTAAAAAGTAGCCAGGATCACTAATTAATGGTGTTCCTGCATCACTTATCAATGCGATAGCTTCGCCTTTAGTTAAGCGTTCTAACATTTGAGCTGCGCGTTCACGTTCATTATGTTCATGCAAGGATATTACTGGTGTTTTAACAGCATAATGCTGTAATAAAGACACACTATGTCGAGTATCTTCTGCGGCGATAATATCCACGGATTGCAAGATTTCAACCGCTCGAAATGTTATATCTTTTAAATTACCTATAGGCGTTGCAACAATGTATAAAACACCAAAATCATTTATCTTCATGATAAAAACTGCTATGGTATTGAATATTATCATTCATAGTTAATATACTCTTATGGACAAGATTATTTATATGCGTATGGCCTTGATACTCAGCCTCATAGGAATGGTAAGCTGCAGCACTACAACATCAGAACAAGCGATCAGCCAACCCACTCCTAAGCACCACGAAATAAAAACCAGCATACCCAAAAAACCCGTAGAAAACATCAGTCTACGGGGTGATAGTATGGCTATTTGGCAAAAACTACAGCTTTTATCACTTACGAAATTACGTGCCAAAGCAGCTGATGCCAAAGAGTCAGCGGACATTGCCTGGTTAAAACTCGCCATTATTAGCAAACAATATAGCACCGATACAAGTGATTTAGTAAAACAATTGATAGCTTGGCGCGATAGCTACCCCAACCACCCAGGAAACTCACTTTTTCCAGAAAACAACCAACTTATCAATTTAACTTCGTCAAAACCCCAGAAACATGTTGCTTTATTACTACCCTTAAAAGGTCCCTTAGGACCTCAGGGCCAGGCTGTTCGGGATGGTTATCTTAGCGCTTATTATGACGCTCTCGACAATCATAACCAAGAACAAATGATTTCATTCTTTGATACAAGCAGTAGCTCCAGTTTAGCTACGCTGTATCAACAGGCCATTGCCAAAGGCGCAAATGTGGTGATTGGACCACTTAGTAAACAACAAGTTGAGCAGCTTTCTGTTTATGGCAATTACCCCGTCACCACGCTTGCGTTGAATTATACCCATCAAAGCAAACCTGACCCTCATTTTTTTCAGTTTGGTTTATCTCAGCAAGACGAAGCAGAACAACTTGCCGAAAAAGCGTTTCAAGCAGGAAAATCTAACGCCATCATTATTGCTTCTAAAGAAGCTTGGAGTCAAAACATCGCCAAAACCCTTTCTGAACGTTGGATAGCGAAAGGAGGAAAAATCATTGATAGCTATCAATATTCTCCTAAATCACATTTTACCCAAGACATTGCGAAATTAATGGGTATTAATCCTACTGAAGATCGTGCTCAAATGAATGATGACAACACCAAGAATGTATTACAAAAACAAAGACGGCAAGATTTCGACACTCTATTTTTGATTGCGCTTCCACAACAAGGTAGACAAATTGTCCCTCTTTTAAAATATTATTATGCTGATAATATTCCTATATACTCGACATCTATCATATACTCGGGATCCCCTTCCCCACAAAAAGATGCTGATTTAAATGGGGTCTTGTTTTGTGACATTCCCTGGGTATTAAACAAACCTTCCAAATCCCAACATAATCGTCTATACGCTGTAGGACGCGATGCTGAGCTTTTAAGCAGTGAATTAGAACGATTGACTATACTACCCCACTTCCCTCTACAAGCCGCAACAGGCGCTTTAAGCTTAAATGATAAACAACAAATATATCGTCAAGTGCAATGGACAGAAATGCATGCGGGACACCCCTAATACGCTATCTTCAGGATTTATTTCTGAACAACAAGCTTGTAACTTTTTGAAAAATAAAGGTTTAAAACTCATTACCCATAATTATCGCTGTCTTTATGGCGAAATTGATCTCATCATGCAAGAAAACGATGTGCTAGTCTTTATTGAAGTCAGATTGCGCAATCATAAAGATTATGGCAATGCTCTTGAAAGTATTGATAGTAGAAAACAACAAAAACTACTAAAATCAGCAATGCATTATTTACAGAAACATCATTTACTCGATGAGGTGGATTGTAGATTTGATGTCATTGGGTTTTCAAACAACACGATTGAGTGGATTAAAGACGCCTTTTCTTATGAATAACATTATAGAACGTATCAAACAAAACTTTAGCGACAGCATACAAACGAAAATCAATGCAGCAGATACCATGCTACCTATCGTAGGCACGGCTTGTGAAAAAATTGTTCAATGTCTTCTGGAAGGACATAAAATATTAAGTTGCGGCAACGGTGGATCAGCCTGTGATGCCTTGCATTTTTCGTCAGAAATGCTGAATCGATTCAAACATGAACGACCAAGCCTACCGGCCATCGCATTAACTGCAGACATCGCCACTCTCACTTCTATCGCTAATGATAGTAGTTACAGTGAAGTTTTCGCGAAACAAATTCGCGCTTTGGGGCAAGAAGGTGACATTTTACTTGCTATTTCAACAAGCGGTAACTCTCCTAATATATCAGCTGCTATCAAAGCTGCCCATGATAGAAACATGCATGTTATTGCCATGACAGGGTATGATGGTGGTAAAATTCCTGGCATCTTAAAAGAAAATGATATCGAAATCAGAGTACCCGCGCAGGATACCGCGCGCATACAAGAAACGCATTTACTTATTATTCACTGCATGTGTGATATTGTAGATTATCAATTATTCGGTCATGGAGAAGTTGTAACATGAACAAACTCATCATCATTATTGCAATCCTCTTTTCTCTTCAGGGCTGTATATTTGTTGCAGGAGCTGCAGCTGGTGCTGCAGGTGTCGCGGTGGTTTATGATCATCGAAAATTAGAAAAAATCTTGCTCGATGAAAAACTTGCCAAAAATGCAACCGTTAAACTTCAACAAAATAGTCAAATTAAAGAAAACTCACATATTGAAGTAACATGCTTTAACCAAGTCGTGTTATTAACAGGCCAAGCTAACAATGCTGATACCCGCCAAGAAGCGGAAGATATCGTTCGCAGTATTCCTGAAATAAAACGAATCTATAATCAAATCGCAATCAAAAGAGCCGCATCTTCTCTGACTCGAGCCAGTGATTCTTGGATTAGCACCAAGATTAAAACGGAAATGTTGGCTACCAAAGGTTTAAAATCTGGCACGATAAAAGTTGTGACAGAAAATGGAACGGTTTATTTGATGGGAACGGTGAATCGTGATCAGGCTGATATTGCGGTAGATATCGCAAGACAAGTTCAAGGTGTGCAGCGGGTGATGAAGATTTTTCAGTATACAAACTAACGTGAATTCTTAGAGCCTGTTCAAGATCTTTTTATGCTTATCTTAGAAGATCGTTATCTTAGGACAAACGCTTTTTGTTTGTCCGGGATCTGTATAGCACCTCAAGGAAGGAGACTAACATGTTGAAGATAAGGTGGCTGTGCTTTGTTACGTTCATTTTAGCCACCTGTAGTTTTATCTCATCCTGCATGATGGGTGGTATCGCAGTCTCCGGCGCACAAGCTGTCTATGACAGGCATAATATCCAAAAAAAATTAGATGATAATTATACAAGCATGCAAGCTTATCGAGCCATTTATCTAGAAACCGATAAATACAAAAACACACACGTTTCTATCGCTACTTATAATGATTCCATCATCATCACAGGTCAAACACCTGAACTTGGCCAGAAAAAAGAAATCACCCAACTCGTAAAAAATGTCGCATCCGACCGAAAAGTTTATAATTTTGCTGAAATCGCAAGCCCTTCATCGGTACTGACCCGAGCAAGTGATACATGGATTACCTCTAAAATAAAAGCCAAAATGATTGCGACCAATAATATAGACCCCACTAAAATAAAAGTCGTGACCGAAAACGGCACTGTGTTTCTTATGGGAATTGTACTTAGAGAGGATGCTGATACGGCCGTTGATATCGCGCAACATACCTCAGGGGTACAAAGTATTGTGAAGATATTTTCGTATGTGGAAATAGCGAAAGCATAGAAGAAAACTGAATATACTGCCATAACTCCTTGATTTATTTACCTTATAGCAACATTCAAATAAAACACTTATAAAGATGTATACTATAAGTAAGTCCATTAGATTTACAGGAGACTGCTATGAGTGCGTCAGAAGGGGATCCTAATAAACAAGAGGTTAAAAATGATTTTTCCATGAGATGCAGAGATGCGCTTGAAAAAATACTAAAACTTTATAATACCGAAGTGATTTTTAATACTCACAGTGGTGGTACAAGAATATTTATAGAAAAAAATGATGAGAAAAAAGTTCCTGCCATTGTAGACAAAAAGATGTGGAAAGAGGATCAGAAAAATGCAGACAAGTTCTACAAACAAAGCCAGAGAGGCACTTATCAGTATGAATATAAAGAGCTTCTATTACCCAGAAGTGGTGCTGATATATACAAGTCTATTACTAAATTGTTAAATCAACCTGATATCTCCCAAGAGGAGTATACCAATATGTTAATAAAAATTTACAATAAATTAAGTCCAAAGACAGAAGCAACAAAGGGCTTGAGTACTTTATTTGGCATGAGAGCCAGAGATGCCAACACAGCTGCTTTCAATAAAAGTCGTATCATTGAGATCCGACCTCTTTTAATAGAAGCGTTTAATATGAATGAAAAAACTAGTGATAACGATTTTAATGAGAGATTAAAGCAGGAAACTGCAAAACGCAACCCTTCTGTCTTTCAACGTCTGGGTGGTCTAGGACGGCGTTGAGAAACACCCCTCATCAGGTGACTGCACCTATCTTTACAAGGGGCTTCTTAAACTAGATGGAACACGAATGAAGGATGAGAATTTAAAAGAGGCAATTCAGAATTTTAAACAAACTCATCGCGAACCTCAGAGGAAGCATCTTGGAAGATGAAATTCAGTTAATCAACTTCCATGATATACTCTTTTTATTCTACAAGCTTTAAGTGACTACGATCTTTAGTAGAAGAAGCATTGTTATGACCACTCATCACATCATTTGAAGTCACCGTTGATAAGCCTGCCAAATCACCATCGCCATCACCTTCGTCAGTTTCTTCATAATCAAAAAACATGCCTTGTTGATTTTCTTGTGCGTAAATCGCCAATATTGCTTTAATGGGTGCACTGATGAGATGCACTATGCCTGAAAAAGAGGCACGAAACTCAATGGTATCATTAGTAATTTTTAAATCACGTATCGCAGAAGGTGCAATATTGAGTGTGATTTCGCCGTTTTCTACATGTTCCGCAGGCACATGACAGCGAGGATAATGAGCATTGACTACAACATAGGGAGTGCAAGCATTGTCGACAATCCATTCATAAAATGCGCGAACTAAATAGGGCTTATTTGAAAACATATCATCCTCTTTCAGTACTTAAACCTCATAGCCATCGAGGTTCATCAAATAATTATGATACTACTTCAGTAAGTTTTGCTGACTTTCTGAGCTCTTGTTCGGCTTCTGTTAAGCTAGCTTGAAAAGAGTCACGTGCAAACATTCTTTCAGCATATTTCATCACAGCTTTTGCTTCTGGAGGTAATGTGATACCCCATGCTGGTAGTCGCCATAAAATAGGTGCGATACAGCAATCAACTAAGGAAAAATCTTCATTAAGAAAATAAGCCGAATTATTAAAAACTGGAGCTAATTTAATAAGATAATTTCGCAATTCCTTGCTCGCAGCTTGAGCATCTGCTGTCTTTCCAGATTCTATGCGACGCACTAAATCACCCCATTCACGATCAATACGATAAATCATGAGTCGTGTTTTTGCTCTTGCTACGGGATAAACTGGCATGAGCGGAGGATGCGGAAAACGTTCATCGAGATATTCCATGATGATATTTGCATCATACAAAACTAACTCTCTATCAACCAAAGTTGGAGAATTACCATAGGGATTTAACTCGAGCAAATCTTCAAGTTTATCTTTATCAGATATATCTGTGTTAATAACTTCGACTGAAACGCCTTTTTCGGCTAATACGATACGTACTCTATGACTATAGATATCGACTGAACCAGAATACAACGTCATGATTGACCGCTTGTTGGCAACTATGGCCATGTGAACACCCCTCAATTAATTAATGTATCATGCATGAGAGAATACGGGCATGCATATAATTCCTACTATGATCGACCTGAAAGTCCACGATATAATAAAACTATAGCGAATTTCAACTCAAGTCTAGTGGATTATACCACACCCTAGCACTGGGCTGGCTGGGGGACTAGGATTCGAACCTAGGTTAACGGAGTCAGAGTCCGTAGTCCTGCCGCTAGACGATCCCCCAAAAAAATCCTGCCTATCGTTTAGAGAACTGCGGTCGTTTACGAGCGCCTTTCAGACCCACTTTCTTACGTTCAACTTTTCTGGCATCTCGCGTTAAATAACCCGCTTGACGCAAAATCTTACGTAAAGAACCTTCACTGGCTGGATCGGTACCTTGCTTTTCATCATATGCTAATAATGCACGAGCAATACCCAATCGAATAGCGCCAGCTTGGCCGCTTATTCCACCGCCATCTACTGTTACCATAATATCAAACTTGTCTTGTAGACTGGTGACTTCTAACGCTTGTCTTACGACCATACGCGCAGTCTTACGTCCAAAATACTCATCAAGAGCACTTTCATTAATGACAATGTTTCCATTACCTGGTTTTAAAAACACACGTGCCGTCGATGTTTTTCGACGTCCAGTACCACAATAATACTGTTTTGCTGCTGTCATAAAGTTATTCCGTATCAAAATCTAAAACTTGCGGTTGTTGTGCCATATGCGGATGTTCGCTACCTGCATAAACCTTTAATTTGCGATACATTGCACGACCTAATATATTTTTAGGTAACATGCCTTTTACCGCTTTTTCAATGACTTTTTCTGGGCTTTTGGCCAACAGTTTTTCAAAAGTCATTGTTTTTAATCCACCAGGGTAGCCTGAGTGACTATAGTACACCTTATCGGTATTCTTTTTCCCAGTGACTTTTACCTGACTAGCATTAATCACCACAATATAATCGCCCGTATCAACATGGGGAGTATATTCGGGTTTATGCTTGCCTCGCAAACGCATTGCAATTTCGCTTGCTAAGCGGCCTAGTGTTTTTCCAGCAGCATCAACGGTATACCAGTTGTGGCTTGCTGTTTCATTCGTAGCATTATAAGTTTTCATCTGACTCCATACTCCTTGGGAGTAATTTTACAAAAATGGATATATACCCAAGACCAAAAGATGTCGAATTCTATAGTAATGCGCAAAAACAAGCAAGTCCCTTATTGCCATATTAATCATAAAAATACGTTTTTAGCGAATAACCTATGAAGCTCTTTAAAAACGACAAAATCATTAAAAAAACCGCTGTTTTATGACAAAAACATTCGCAAAATAATGCAAATATGCTATTGTAGGCAGTGCATCTTTTTGACTTTTAAGAGGAATGAAACAATGGCTGCAAAAAAAGCTTCTGCCAAATCTGCAAAAAAAGTGGTGAAAAAACCCGTGTTTAAGGCAAAATTGCCTGTGGTTAAAGATCCATTGACTAAAAGCGGCATTGTCAAGGCTGTCATGGATATGACTGGTCTTGCAAAAAAAGACGCTGTTGCCGTAATGGAAGCGTTAGGCACCGTCATAGAGCTACACGTTAAGTCTAGAGGACCAGGAAAATTCACTTTACCAGGTCTCTTAAAAATTAACGTAGTGAACAAACCAGCACGCAAAGCTCGTGAAGGTATTAATCCGTTTACTGGTGAAAAAGTCATGTTTAAAGCAAAACCAGCTCATAAGGTGGTTAAAATAAGAGCACTTAGAAAGCTGAAAGAAATGGTTGTCTAATCTCAGGATTCATTTCGCCTTTTATTGTTTTTTCGCACAAAAACATAATATGAGGCGAAATGTATATTTATTTAAGACACTTGGCCATCAAAACTGGATCTGCAAACGGTTTCCCCGCTAGCTTTTTTTCTAGCTATTACAGCATCAAACTCTTCTTTCGAACAATGTTGTTGCAAGTAATCCAAACGTCTTTGTAACGAACCGCCATAATAACGATGTCCTGGTATCCTCTCATTAATTGCAGTAATAATAGCTGCGATATCTAGATATTTTTCAGGATGAGCTTCTATGTCCTTTAATACGCTTCCTACCTCATTGCGATAATGCCGTTTAAGATGAAATAAAGACACTGCAGAATAATCTTTAAGTAATGCAATGGCTCCTTGTACACATGTTTCCTGAGCATAAAAAATATTATCATAACCTGAAGGAGCAACAATAGCAGCAGAAGGTTTTTCCTCTATGTTTAAATGTTGTAAGTCAATGAATCCCAGATCCCCAGAATCCGGTGGAAAATTAAAACTTTCTAAATAGGAGTCTCGAATTCCCGCATGTCTTAAAATAAAAAGAGCGTATTTATGGCAATTAAAATCACGTCCATTGAAACGAGGACCGCCTTGTATATTACGATTTGGAAAAGTTAAAAACCATTTACGATACACGTTTTCCTGATCTGTCAAAGCTGGGTCTTTACTATCTTTAATGTTTTTTGGTTGTGTTTCGGGGTTAATTTGATCTATTTTTGCGTCCTTTATACCTCTTTCTACAATACTTATTGCTATATCTTGTGAAATAACAAAGCTTTTACCTACAAGCGGGACTAAATCAGAGTTACCCGCATTGGAAATCAATCTGTTATCATAATAATGTTCGGATCTTATTCGACCTGGTTCTGATATAAATCCATTGGTTATGATCTCACTTATGTAAGCATCATAACGTCCATATAATCCAAAACTCGCTATCAGTGCTGGAGGCGCCTTTTCTTCAGTCTTTTTACTCACTACGATAAAGCTATGATGCCGAGACGGATTTACAACATATGAAATATAATATTCTGGAAACCTCGATTGACTCATGCTTCACCTTTTAAATAAGGACATTGTATAATTATTATACACTATGTGTGTTAAATATACAATATCACTACATGATGAAATAAGCTTTTTAAAATCAAGGGATTACGTCAAACTCAAAATATGCTAGAGGATTTACGAGAAGTATCTGCGGCTTAAACGCACTACTGACACGCCTGGTTGATGAAAAGCGATGAGTCTTCTCTGACCTTATCTGCTAGCTCATGCGCCAACTGATGGACTTTTACCTCATCTCTACCTTCAACCATCACACGCACCAAAGACTCAGTGCCTGAACGTCGCAACAAAATTCGGCCTGTTTTGCTTAATTCTTTTTCTATATTTTTCACTAAATCCTGCACAGACGTGCTTTTTGCTAAATCATATTTTTCATCAACTTTAACATTTATTAAAACTTGTGGATATTTAACTAATCCAGACTTTAATTCCGCTAACGTTTGTGATTTATAACGCATAGCAGAAAGCACTTGCAGTGCCGCAACAATACCATCACCTGTTGTCATTACCTCAGAGCAAATAATATGTCCGGATGGTTCACCGCCTAAACACCAACGTTGCTTCGCTAATGCTGACATCACATATCTATCGCCCACAGGAACTCTTACAAAAGGAATATGCATTTCTTGTAAAGCATTTTCAAAGCCCATATTAGACATGACTGTTCCTACGATACCGCCTTTTAACATACCGAGTTCATGTCTATGTTTGGCAATGATATACATCAATTCATCACCATCTAACATATTACCTTCATGATCTACCATGATAACGCGATCGCCATCGCCATCGAGTGCTATGCCTAAATCAGCTTGTTCTTGAATAACACGACGTTGCAATATTTCAGGATGTGTTGCACCGCAATGCAAATTGATATTTAAACCATTGGGATCAACACCAATGTCAATGACTTCTGCCCCCAATTCACGGAAAACATTAGGTGCAATGTGATAAGCCGCTCCATTTGCACAATCAACAACGATTTTAAGCCTATTTAAATTGAAGTCAGATGAAACCGTGCTTTTACAAAACTCAATATACCTTCCGGGCGCATCCACAACTCTAACAGCTTTACCAAGCTGGGCAGAATCAACAGTAGTCATGCTTTTGTCAAGTTGCTCTTCAATGGCAAGCTCAATGTCGTCGGCAAGTTTAGTCCCTTGAGCTGAGAAAAATTTAATACCATTATCATAATAAGGATTATGTGAAGCGCTAATGACAATACCTGCTTGGGCTCGTAAGGTACGGGTAAGATAAGCAATCGCAGGGGTAGGCATAGGACCTAATAAATGGATATCAACACCAGCGGCAGACAAGCCTGCCTCTAACACCGATTCGAACATATAACCCGAAATGCGAGTATCTTTTCCTATCAAAACTTTGCCGGTTCCATGACGAGCCAATACCTTACCTACAGCCCAACCTAGCTTAAGAATGAATTCAGCATTGATTGGCCACAGGCCCACACGACCACGGATACCATCGGTTCCAAAGTAGGTGCGTGGCTTTTGAGCATTAAGAGATGCTTTAATCATGTGCTGAATCGGTTTCCAAATTATCATTCGTCGGAGTTTTTTGTTGCTCGTCCGAATCTTTCACAGCTGCTTTTTTGTTATTAGCAGAAGCTTGTTGATCCGTCCAATTTGAAGGTTCACGTATAGTCCTACCAGACATCACATCGTTAATTTGATCAAGGCTAATAGTTTCATATTTAATCAGTGCTTCCGCCATAATATGCAATTTATCAAGATATTCTTTTAAAATTTTCTCGGCTCGTTGATAATTTCTATCAACAATATCGCGCACTTCTTGGTCAATAATGCCAGAAGTTGCTTCTGAAATTTCTTTATGTCGGGTGACCGCATGACCAAGGAAAACTTCGCGCTCATCTTCGCCAAACGTGAGAGGCCCAAGTTTAGCAGATAATCCCCACTTTGTGACCATATTTCGAGCCAGTTCTGTGGCTTTTTGAATGTCGTTTGATGCGCCTGTTGTAACCTTATCTTGTCCGAAAACGATGGCTTCAGCAATTCGTCCGCCAAAAAGACTAGAAATTTTACTTTCAAGATATTCCTTAGTATGACTATAACGATCACCTTCAGGCAAAAACATGGTAACACCTAAGGCCCGTCCTCGAGGAATAATAGTAACTTTATGCACAGGATCATGTTCTGGTACTAATAGACCTACAATAGCATGACCTGCTTCATGATAAGCGGTTAATTTTTTTTCTGATTCGCTCATTACCATAGAGCGACGTTCAGCACCCATAATGACTTTATCTTTAGCTTTTTCAAACTCATTCATGCCGACGGCACGCCTATTCGCACGAGCTGCAAAAAGTGCGGCTTCATTGACAATATTAGCTAAATCTGCACCTGAAAAACCTGGAGTACCGCGTGCAATAACAGCGGGTTCTACATCGTCACCCAAAGGTACTTTTCGCATGTGCACTCTGAGTATTTGCTCACGTCCTCTTACATCAGGAAGTCCCACAACTACTTGACGATCAAAACGGCCTGGACGCAACAAGGCATTATCCAACACATCAGGACGATTGGTAGCAGCAACCACAATCACCCCTTCATTTCCTTGGAAGCCATCCATTTCAACTAATAACTGATTCAATGTTTGCTCGCGTTCATCATGCCCGCCACCTAAACCCGCGCCACGGTGACGTCCTACCGCATCAATTTCATCAATGAAAATGATGCAAGGAGCTTGTTTTTTAGCTTGTTCAAACATATCTCGCACACGCGACGCACCCACACCGACAAACATTTCCACAAAATCTGAACCTGATATCGTGAAAAAAGGAACTTTCGCTTCACCTGCAACTGCTTTAGCAAGTAAAGTTTTACCTGTGCCTGGAGGACCTACCAGTAACACGCCTTGTGGAATTTTTCCGCCTAACTTCTGGAATTTACTGGGATCTCGTAAAAATTCGACGAGCTCTTTCACTTCTTCTTTTGCTTCTTCGCAACCTGCTACGTCAGCAAAAGTTACTTTTACTTGATCTTCACCTAAAAGACGAGCGCGACTACGACCAAATGAAAACGCACCTCCACGACCAGCACCCGCTTGTTGGCGTAGCACATAAATCCATATAGCAAAAAGAATGATCCAAGGTAATAAATTAAGTAAATGCATCATTAGCCCTGGTTGCTCTGGTGGAATGCCATTGATATTGACACCCTTATCAAGCATTTCTTTTAAAATTTGTTGATCATTTGCAATGGGAAGATAAGTCGTAAATGTTTTATTGTTATGCATCACTCCAGTGACGTTTTGATCAGCGATCTTAACTGAGCTAATATTACCTTGCTTGATATCATTCACAAACGAAGAGTAAGGTATTCTTTCTTCAGGCTCACGCTTAGGTCCAAATATGTTAAAAACGGAAACCAGGATGATTCCTGCAACCATCCACAATAGTATCGTCTTAATAGTATCATTCACGTGGGCGAGCCCCTTTCATTTCACTAATCTATTAATATAATCATACATCATAAGCGTTCGTAGCGATATACAGTGATGCATGGTGTCATGAACGCATTGTAACCAACAAAACAGTTTATCCGTAAATTCTGCACAAATAATCGGATATTAATTTCTTGCCAAAATATAAATCTCTCGAGATCGTCCGCGAGAAGCTTTAGGCTTTCGAATCACAATTTTTTTAAAATGTTTACGCATTTCTAGTAAAAAAGCATCAAATCCTTCACCTTGAAAAACTTTAACCAAAAAACCACCTGCTGAGGATTCGCTTAAGACATGAAGTGCAAAGTCCAAAGCAAGCTCAACGATAGCCATAGAACGAGCCTGGTCAACACTTTCCACACCGCTCATATTAGGAGCTATATCTGAAATGACCCAATCGACTTTAGCATCACCAATTTTTGCTAATAAATCAGCCAACACTTGCTCTTCGCTAAAATCACCATGAATGAATTCAACGCCTTCAATCGGTTCCATAGGAAGCATATCTAAGGCAATCACTCGACCTTTTTTGCCTACGCATTTTACTGCTAACTCAGACCAACTACCAGGAGCTGCACCCAAATCTATAACCGTCATGCCTGGCTTAAAAAGTTTATCACGCTCTATGATTTCTTGCAGCTTGTAAACAGCTCGAGATCGTAAACCTGCAGCTTGCGCTTGTTTCACATAAGGATCTGAAAAATGCTCTCGCAACCATCGTTTACTACTGCTTTTTTTTCCTGCCATCAAATATGTTCCACTTGAACAATGTCGTAATCGGTAACACCTTCTGGCGTGCGTACTTCAATAGTATCATCAACCTGCTTACCAATCATGGCACGTGCAATCGGAGAACTCACTGAGATTTTTAACATGTTAATATCAGCTTCGTCTTCACCCACAATTTTATAAGTCACTGATACTTCAGTTTTATTGTTAATCAAGGTTACCGTGGTACCAAATATCACTTTTCCGGTATTGGCAATTTGCGTCACGTCAATAATTTGTGAAGAAGAAAGTTTACCTTCAATTTCTAAAATACGTCCCTCAATAAAACTTTGTTGCTCACGTGCAGCATGATACTCAGCGTTTTCTTTTAAATCACCATGTGCTCTTGCGTCGCTAATGGCATCTATCACACGAGGTCTATCTACCGTTTTTAAACGATTCAACTCTTCGCGCAACATGGCTGCGCCTAAAACGGTCATGGGTATTTTTTTTATCATAATATTCTTCCTTTAAAGCTTCATGTCTTCAAAAAATTTCTTTGCTCTATTGAACCATGAAGAAGACCGAGGATTATGTTTATTATCCGCTGACATGGTTTTCTCAAATTGTTTTAACAAATCTTTTTGTTTATGCGTCAAATTCACGGGTGTTTCTACTACTACTTTACACATTAAATCACCCGTTGCACCCCCACGAACAGGCGGAACTCCCATTCCTTTCAATCGAAACACTTTGCCTGATTGTGTTTCTGCAGGAATCTTTAATTTAACTCTACCATTCAATGTAGGCACATCTAACTCACCGCCTAGTGTTGCAATAATAAAGCTTATAGGCACTTCACAGTGTAAATTTACCCCGTCTCTTTCAAATAATTCATGGCTCCGCACTGCAATTTGCACATAAAGATCACCAGGCATAGCACCAAGCTCACCTGCTTCACCTTCACCATTCAAACGAATTCTATCACCCGTGTCAACGCCAGGTGGAATTTTAACCGATAATTTTTTTGTTTGTTTAACTCTGGCTTTGCCGCGACAACTCGCACATGGATCTTTGATGATCTTACCTTTTCCACGACAAGAAGGACATGTTTGTTGTACGGTAAAAAAGCCCTGTTGTATACGAACTTGGCCATGACCACCGCAATCATTACAAGTGACAGCGCTAGCCCCTTTACGAACCCCGCTTCCATGACAATCTCCGCAGGCTATTAATGTAGGTACATGGATTTCAACGGTTTTACCAAAAACAGCGTTCTCTAAAGTTATTTCAAGATTGTAACGTAAATCTGAACCTCGTTCTGGCCCCGCTCTCCCACCGCCAAAAATATCTCCGAAAATATCTCCAAAAATATCGGTAAAATTCACACCACCCGGACCACCTCCAAAACCACCTGCTTCTGTCGCACTATGACCAAATTGATCGTAGGCGGAACGTTTGCGGCTGTCCGATAAAACTTCGTAAGCTTCTCTCACTTCTTTGAAGTTTTCTTCTGCAACTTTATCGCCAGGATTTCTATCGGGATGATATTTCATTGCCATACGACGAAAAGATTTTTTAATCTCTTCGTCACTTGCATTGCGAGAAACACTTAGTACTTCATAATAATCACGTTTTGACATATTTTTCACTGTATCATTTATTAGATAAAGAAAAACCTCCTGAGTAAAGGAGGTTGAACTCTGTCATGCCAGCATGCTTTTAGCTGGCATCCAGTTTGGATTTGAGCTTAAAGCATGGGGGGGTGGCCCCCCAGGTTTTTTT
Organism: uncultured Coxiellaceae bacterium; assembly: GCA_964533645.1. Lineage (GTDB taxonomy): Bacteria > Pseudomonadota > Gammaproteobacteria > DSM-16500 > DSM-16500 > JABDBK01. The sequence goes on along the minus strand of CAZHMQ010000039.1, from coordinate 38 downwards.
TTTTTTGTACTTTTATTTGTGAGACTGCGCGTCCCCCC
>CAZHMQ010000038.1:0-16892 GCA_964533645.1 uncultured Coxiellaceae bacterium | reverse complement strand
CACGTCTAGCTTTACGGATATTAAAATTTAAGTTCATAAAATTGTCTTAGTAATGAAATAACAATGACCAATGTTCATGTTAACAGAGATGCCAATTCGAATCATCAAGATAACACAAACAATATTTTGTTATTCCAACCAAACGCCTTTATAAAATTTAATTCAGCATTTTCACGATTTAGTATAAAATGATGATTATTATTAGCATGTGCAACAATCTATCTAGCGGGTGATGAAAAAGAAATGAATATTACTATTATAGGTTGCGGTGAAGTTGGATATGCTTATGCAAAGGCTATTTCTAACTTAAAATATAATCTTCAGCTTTGCACGCCAAGACCTAATACAAAAGTATTAGAGTTCGTATCTGAAAAGAATATTCTATTACATAAGAAAATTGATACTTGGTTAAATGATAGTGATATCGTGCTTTCCTGCGTGCCTGGGTCGATTGCACTTTCTGTAGTGAAAGAAGCAATTCTGTTTTTAAAAAGCGGCGCATTATTTGCTGATTTTTCATCATCATCTTCTAATGACAAGTATGAAGGTGCTTCTTTTGCGGCATCAAGAGGAATATGTTTTATTGATGTAGCTATTATGGGTAGTGTTGATTTAAATCAAGCAAAAACACCCTTATTATGTTCAGGAGATGGAACAGAAAAAATTGTAACGCTGATGCAAAAAGTGGGTGCAGAAATACGTGTGCTACCTAATAAAAAAGCCGGTGATGCCGCATCTTTAAAACTATTGCGTACAGTTTTTATGAAGGGATTATCAGCTCTAACAATTGAATGTGTTGTTGCAGCTCAACATTATGGAGTAAAATAATTGCTCTATGAGATTTTGTCGGATTTAGATAATACACCACTACAGAATTTTTTAGATATGTTGATTCGAAACCATGTAACACATGCTTGTAGACAACGTGATGAAATAACGAAATCTATAGAGCAATTAAAATTTTCAGGTTTACCGGTACGTGTACTACCAGCAGTTGAATCACTGTTTGCAACAACTTGTGAATTAAGAAAAAACTACCCGCTTGAGACTAAAAATCTGACTACAGAAGAGGCACTTAATTGGTTGATGAAATTAGTGTTAAAAAATAAATAGACATATTTAAAATGCAGATAACTCTCATTAAGGATGTACGCCGGCAGGCACTGATAAAATAAGCGTGATAAGAGAAGAATTAGACAAACAAACTGAAAATGCACTGAAAACAGCTGCATCCTCTACCCCAGTTAAATAAATTGCCAATATTTATTTTAACTCACGATAAGGTAATTTATGGTGAGTTAAAATCAAGGCTTCTATCTTGGTATCAATTAACTTTGCCGATAGTAAACCTAATCCTACTAAACGCTCTTCACCATGACAACATGAGTGTTTAAATCAACTTCATTATCTCCTAGTGAATATTTAATTCGATTTTGATTTTCTAATGAAAATAATTCAGGAGGTAATTCTAGTAAACAGCGAATCAATTCTGCATCGGCATTACGCATTTGATCTGGATGATGATCATAAAAATCTAGATATCGGATACAGACTTCTCTTAATCCTTTATATGTTAATTCGAATGTAAAACCTACAGCTCCGCCCACAACGCCACCAGCAGCCATTCCTACCACCTCAAATACTTTGGCAAATGCACGAGATAGAGTAGAATCAATGATAAAATCGCTTACTAAAAATGTAAAATATCCTCTCAAGGAAGCCCGCCCAAAGTAAACGGTTGCAAGCCTACCAACGCCTTGGCCTATTGATTTACTATAAGAGCTCCCTTCGCTAAGCTCGAGCCTAAAAGTAGAGCCCACCCCATAACCTGGAACCGCACCAAGAATCATACCTATCGTGGCAAAAGTAGTGGTTAATGGCCATTGGCTTAATATGGATTTATTGAGAGATTCTTGCATGGATTCAATTTGTTTTGCGATATTTTCTAAAGCGGGATCTATATTTTCTAGCAGGTTTACATCTCTTTTATGCAGAGTTTTATCAGTGTTAAGTTGTTCTCTGCTTTTAAAATGTGTAAGACCAAAATCTTCGATAGCGCCTCTTGCAGTATGATCTTCAATATAACTTTTAAAAGCAGTTAAGCAAGCAAGTCGTTGGGTTTCATCGAGATTATCTTCATTGGATGCATTAAGTAAGTTGCGACATTCAGTATATAAAACGCTGTTATTTGGACTTCTGAGGTAATATTCATTGGCAATACTACTAGTAATATATAAAAGTGCGCCCATTTTAATGCGTTGTGAGCGTGCAAAAACATTTGGAGGAAGATCTTCTTCTTCGTGACATTTAATAGTGGAAACAGCTTGTGCAAGCTGAGCTAAAAAAATTCTATTTCTATTATTCCTTACACCAAACCAAGATTGACTATGTGCTTTTGCTTTTTTTTGATTATAATTTTCAGGTAATTTCTCCATATGAGCAGTGATAGCTTTTTCAGTCGGAATGGCATTAACTGTTTTAGCAATTGTATTAGTTAAAAGATTTAATTGCTTAATAAGCATGCTTCTAACGTTTATTAATAATTGCGCATGATTTAAGTTATCATCTTTAAGTTGCTCATCAACACGATCTCTATTCTTTTCAATAAATTGATAAAACTTGTTTAAATAAATGAGACGCTCTCTTGTAGTCACTTGGTTGCTGGCATGTAATTTTAATATTTTGGCTAAAGTTGAATATAATGGACTTCCTGAGTTATAAATATAACCATTTTTAAATTCAGGAGAATGTAAGTGATATTCTTGGCCAATGCTTTCCAGACAATAGATATAAGCGCCAACTAAGCTTGCACATAATGCTTCTTTATTTGAACCTTCAGATTGATCCTGGATTTCAATTAAATTAGATATTTTTGCCAACATTGCCGCTAATTTTAGTCTCCCTGGTTTTTCATTTAGACTTTTTAAGTCCATCAATTTAGCCAGCGTTAGTATTTCATTCAAATTAGGTAATATATAAGACATAGGCAAACTCCTGTTTAATCTATTCCATGATCATAAACGTAGTTTGCTTAAGGGAATCTTAAGACAATAGGAGTTCAATATTTTTACAATTTTTATTACGCGGTAATTAAATAATGGCGGTCGAGACTTTTTTCACCAATAGCAATCATATTACCATAGTTATTTACAAAAATAACAATGAATGCAATGATTTAATATTTGATCCCTTTAACTTTTAAGAAGATCTTCTATGGCAAAATTATATTTTTATTATTCAGCAATGAACGCGGGAAAAAGCACTGTTTTACTACAGTCTTCCTTTAATTATAAAGAAAAGGGGATGGATACTTTGCTTTTTTCTCCATCCATTGACAATCGTTTTGGCAAAAATATTATTTGCTCGCGCATTGGTTTATATGCAAATGCTATTTCTTTTGATAGTGAATTTAATTTATTTGAATACACAGAAAAAAGCGTTTCTAGTCATGCAAATTTAGGCTGTGTGTTATTAGACGAAGCGCAGTTTTTAACAAAACAACAGGTTTTACAACTTATTGCTATTGTTGATAAATTAAATATTCCTGTCTTAGCTTATGGATTACGCAGTGATTTTCAAGGTGAGGCATTTGAAGGAAGTCAGTATTTATTAATTTGGGCTGACAATTTAATTGAAATTAAAACTATTTGTCATTGTGGTAAAAAAGCCATTATGAATGCGCGTATTGATGATCAAGGAAAAATTATTAAATTTGGCGAACAACTCCAAATTGGTGGCAATGAACGGTATATTTCAATGTGCCGTAAACATTTTTATGAGACAGATAATCCACTTGTTCCGGAAAGCAAATTTGAGTTCATTAAAGAAGCAACGGTTAAGTAGACTCACCGAGGTGACTCGGTGGGTTTACTTAACCGAAGCTTTTTTAATTTACCTCTTTTTGTTTTACTGTCTAACCTTTTTTTAATAGATTGTTTGGATGGCTTAGTTTTCTTTCGTTTCTTCGAAACAAGAGTAACTTTATTAATGAAATTTATCAAACGCTGCAAGGCATCTGCCTTATTTTGCTCTTGACTACGGTAGCGCTGAGCTTTGATAATAATCACCCCATCCGAACTAACACGATAATCATGGGTGTTAAGTAGCCTTGTTTTAAAGGTATCTGGCAAAGATGATTGTTTAACATCAAATCGAAGATGTATGGCGGTCGAGACTTTATTAACATGTTGTCCGCCAGATCCTTGGGCACGAATAGCCGTTAATTCAATTTCTGAATCTTGTACCCATATATTTTTTGTAATCTGTAACATCATTATCTCTTAGCAAGAAAAGCAAGAATTAATTCATTTGTTTTTTGTGGTTGTTCTAACATTACCATATGTCCCGCATGGGGCATAATATAAAATTCATGATGTGGAATGGGTTGATAAAAGTCCATAATATTAACAGGCAAAATAATGTTGTCGGTCTCACCCATCATAATTAAAACTGGTATTTGTAGTTCAGTAATGTCCATAGTAGGTATGGTTTTCATACCTTTTACCATGGCTTTAATAACGTACATTCTATTGTTTCTGCTGGCTATGGTTTCTTTCTCGATGAGCTCGGGACTAGTTGATTTATCATATCCCGCCTCATTAAAGGACTTTTCTAATCGAGAGCGAATTAATCGAAGCACGAATGCTGGATAGTTAAAAACGGCAGACATCTGCGCTTTGGGTTCAGCTCTGATAGGATCAATCAAAATTAATTTACTTATTTTTTTCGGAAAACTGACAGCTAAAGAAACAGCCAATGCACCTCCATAAGAATGCCCCATAACAATATTATTTTTTTTAGCATAATGGACAAAAATCGCACGCATATCTTGATCAAGCTCGGTGAAACTATAAGGATTAGAGAAAATAGGGTAGGGCTTTGCACTTTCTCCTAAACCAAACAAATCGGGAATTACAAGTGAATATTTTTCTTTCAGCATATCTAATTGATTACGCCACTGGACACCACTTGCCCCAAGACCATGAATAAGAAAAACAACGGCATCACTATGTGGATGTTCATAGAAGGAAATATTCAAAAAACGACCTTGGCGTATTTCAACTTTCATATCAAGCATGTAAAATCCATTAATCAATGAAAATGATAACTCATTTTTGACTTTATGCGTAGGATTTTTACTCTAGAGTCATTTCAATATCCATAAAAGTCTGAGAAAATGGTCTATTACATCTTACTGAGGAGCTATCTATGGGAAGAGCAGGGGTTACACTCAATGATATTGAAAATGCTATATACCAGCTTCAGGGAAAGGGTAAACCGCCTACTGTTGACAATATTAGAGAATTATTAGGCACTGGAAGCAAATCTACCATTATCCAACATTTAAAAACCTGGAAATCTAAGCATAGTGAAGCACAAGGTAATCTTCCAACGGATTTATTATCGCTGGTGACAGGATTATGGGAACGGTTAAATGAAAAAGCCGAACAACGCATCACTGAAATTGAAACCATGAGTCGTAACCAACTCGAAGAATCAAGACAACAGTTGTATCAATTCCAACGAGAGCACGCTGAATTAAAAATTAAATTCCACGAGGTTGAAGAACTTTTATCTCATGAAAAACAATCCACTATAGGATACACCCAAAAACTACAACAAACCGAACATGAATTTGCTAAATTAAGCGAACGTTATCAAGCAGCTATATTACAAATTGAGGATCACAAATCAGAGAATACTAAGCTTCATCAATTAGCCACTAATATTCAAGCAAACTTAGAACATTATCAACAAGCTGTACAACAAGCAAGAATTGAGCAAAACTTGCAGATGGAAAATCAACAAATACAGTTCAAGCAAGAACTCAACGAATTGCAGAGGACTATTTCTATTTATCAAAATCAACATCATGAACTCCAACAAAAATTCCACGAAAAAAATGTTGAATTGCAACATTTAAAAGAAGAATGCGATACATTACAAAAAAATAATCAAGATTTAACACAAAAATCTCAAAGTACTTCACATGAACTCATTATTTATAAAGATAGGCATGAACAAAACCGACAACATCTATCTGGATTACAAAATACATTATCGGAGAAAGCCCAACAGCTTACTGAGCTTGAAAAACAGATCGCCGTATTAACTGATCAATGTGATAAATTTCAAAAAACTATATCACTCAATAACGATAAAATTGAACTACTTAGACAAGAAAAATTGTTTTTAGTTCAAGAAAAATCAGATCTTATGGGTCAGCTTAAATATTTTCATGAAAAAATGTCCAAAAAAGCTGTTCCTCAAACTTAACAAATTGAGGGCGGTAAAACAGGCTAGTGTATACTTACTACTTTTTAAGAAAGTTAGAGGATTTATGAGTATCTGGTACAAAAATATAAGTCTTGAAGAGCTTACGTCACGAAATAAAAACACTATGTCTGACTTTTTAGGCATAGCATTCATCGAAATAGGTGATGATTATATCATAGCAAAAATGCCGGTCGACGATCGCACAAAACAACCCGTTGGAATCATGCATGGCGGTGCTTCTTGTGTGTTAGCCGAAACGGTAGGTAGTATTGCAGCAAATTGTTGTGTTGATCTAACAAAATATTATTGTGTAGGCTTAGATATCAACACTAATCACATTCGCTCGATACGCGAAGGATTTGTCTATGCTACAGCAAAGCCTTACCACTTAGGTCGATCGACTCATGTGTGGGGCATTAATATAGTCAATGATAAAGATCAAATGATTTCTGTTAACCGATTAACTATGACGGTCTTAACAAAAAACTGATTCGATTATATGGAATTTTATTCAAGGAGTGTTTCATGATTCAATCTAAAGGCTTTGCAAGTTTTGAACCTACTGAAGATTTAAAACCTTATGCTTTTGAACGTCGCGAAGTAGGGGATAATGATGTTTTAATCACAATAAAATATTGCGGCGTATGTCACTCTGATATTCATACTGTCAGAGATGAATGGGGTAAAGCACATCATCCGCTTGTTCCTGGCCACGAAATTGTTGGCATTGTTAAAAAAGTTGGATCAAAGGTAAAACGTTTTAAAGAGGGCGACAAGGTCGGCGTGGGCTGCATGGTAGATTCTTGCGGCAATTGCACAAACTGTAACGATCATCTAGAACAATTTTGTCATAAACAGCCTACTTTCACATACAATAGCATGGATGCATATCAACAGCCAACTCAAGGTGGCTATTCCAATAATATTGTGGTTAAAGAAAAATTTGTGTTGAAAATGCCAGAAAATCTTCCGTTAGATAAAGCAGCGCCTTTATTATGCGCTGGTATTACCACTTACTCGCCATTAAGATATTACAACGTAAGTAAAGGCCAAAAAGTAGGAGTCATAGGATTAGGTGGTCTAGGACACATGGCTGTTAAATTTGCGCATGCTTTTGGTGCAAAGGTTGTTGTGTTCACTACATCACCAAATAAAAAAGATGACGCTTTTAAATTAGGTGCAGATGAAGTTGTTATCTCTAAAAACGCAGATGAAATGGCAAAACAAGCAGGTACACTTGATCTTATTGTAGATACGGTTTCTGCGCCACATGAAGTCGAAAAATATGTAACCTTACTAAAAACAAACGGTACACTGTGCATGGTAGGTGCTTCACCTGATCCGCATCAAATTACTTCATTTTCCTTAATTTTTGGTCGAAAAAGTCTGTCGGGTTCATTAATAGGTGGCATCAAAGAAACGCAAGAAATGTTAGATTATTGCGCTAAAAATAATATAAGCTGCGATATTGAGATGATTCCCATCCAAAAAATTAATGAAGCTTATGCTAGAGTGTTAAAAAGTGATGTGAAATATCGCTTTGTTATTGACATGGCATCGCTTACATAAAGAAAAAAGGGGTCGTCATTTGACCCCTTTTCACGCCCACCAGCGAAAATGGCCGGTAACTCCTATTACCGGTCCCATCTAATATACCCGTACGGCGGATTCAACTTGCTAATGCAACTGCTATACTAATATACATCACGTGCCATTAATATAACTTCGTCATGCGAATATAAATCTTTAATGACAGCAATTTCCTTTGCATTCAAGGTCTTCTCATAAAGAACTTTGGCTTGGTTATCAGTACGAGTTGATATAAGAATGGCTTTTAAACTTGAACTTGTTCCTGCAAGATAATCTTTGATATATCTAAGAGATTTTTCAATGAGTAATCTACCGATTCCTTTACTTTGCTGGCTCTTAAGCACAGCAATTTGCTCAAGCTCCACGACCGACTCTTTTCTGAAACCGCTTTTTTGAATCCATTGAATATAACCAATAACTTTATCTTTCTCATCGCGCGCGACAAACATCATAATTCTTGGAAATGCTGCAAAATTACAGCTTATCCATCTCGTTGAATCTTTTTGTCTTGGAAACTCTTGAGAATGTATTTTAGCTACAGCATCTATATCATCCTCATGCATATGTAAAATAATAACTGGCAAATTTTCCTCCGGCAAATCATTGACTAAAAACTTCTCTGGGTGTTTTATACCCAAGAGTTTTTCGTGGACGATCATTTAATTTGCTGGCTATTATATCAAGGTATTGATCAGTGACATTAATTAATTCTGAACCTTTTTTAATATATTGTCTCACTAGACCATTGGTGTTTTCATTCAATCCACGCTCCCAAGAAGTGTATGGATGCGCAAAAAAGAAATCCGCATTAAGTGCCATACTTATTGCTTCATGTTTTGCGAACTCACATCCATTATCCGAGGTTATTGTATGAACCAGATTTATATATCCTGCCATTGATTTTATTATTGCAGTCATTGTAGCTTCGCTTGTTTTATGTTCTAGTTTTCTCAATATTGTGAATTTTGATACCCTTTCGACTATTGATAATATAGCTTGTTTTTGATTTTTACCAATAATAGTATCAATTTCCCAATCGCCGATTCTGCTTTTTTCATTAACAATTTTTGGACGTTCATCTATCATTCTTCGATTTTTTATGAGTGATCTTTTGCTGCTACCAAAGCGTTTTCTGTATTTAATATTTTTGTGGCGAAGATGTTTATACAGGTCACCACCTTCTTTTTTATCTTGAATAATAAATTGATAAATTCGTTCATGGCTGATTGAAAATAATTCCCAGCGCTTTGCATAGCCACTAATCTGCTCTGGGCTCCAATCCTGTACCAGCTTATCTCTGACGAAATTTTCTACCTCATGTCAAATTAGAATCTAAGTACACAACGTCCACAATGTTATAAAATTGACCATTTTAGTAACTTGTGGAGCTCTTCTTATCATGGTTCAGCTTATTTTTTAGATTGATATTTAGCAACCACGCTATATAAAGTCTCATTTTCCTCTTGAGTATTTGTTTCATTTTCAATGGCATTGATGATCTTACTTAATCTTATTTCTGATTTAGCCTTCTTACATGCTTCCATAAATTCTCGAGTTTTTGTTGCACTTTGAGAAAAATAGCTAAGTTTGCTTAATGAGCTATAATATTGATTAACATCATGTAGAACATTTTCACGTTTTATTTCAAAACGGATTCCCTCAGCTTCAACATCAATCAACGGAAATAAATAAGCGGCAATGATTAACCAAGATTGACTATGTAGATAATTTCCATGCGTTATTTGGCTGATAAATGAAAATAAACCAAACATATCAGGTTGAATACAAGCTAATGCTTGATTAAAACTTAAAGGTGCATTTTGTCTATACGAATGAATTTGCTTAGCTTTTAATAAAAGGTGATCAATATGAGGATCAAAAGCAAGCAGAAAATTATTTTTCTTTACCTCTAATAACAATCGTTTTCTAAAATTTTCATCTTGGCATTCACTGAGTATAAGTAAAGTATTTTTTTCATCTTTCAAATGGTATGAGGCTCCCAATGCAGCGTGCCAAAGTGAATCACTAAAAGGTCTAAATTTATCCTTATTAACCAAATGTTCAACCAACCTCATGTTTTTATGACAAGCAGCTCCATAAATAACATCACCTCTGTATTCAGAGTATTTATTAAATAAATAATCCGCGAGTTGTTGATGACCATTCATAGCAGCGCTACTTATAGCTCTACCTATATCGTCTGGTTCTTGCGTTAACAAATACATAACCAGTTTTACATGTCCATGCCTTGCAGCTGAGGCAAGACCCATGTCTATAAGAGTCCATTTACTTAAATGAGCTCCGCGTGGAATAAGTTTTTTAACTAAATCGATATTACCTACTTGCGCAGCACCACTTATGGCAAAAGCTAAAACGTATGGAAATCCCGGTGCATTTTTATCAATTAAATAGTTTAGTAATTTTTTATGTCCACCTGCTGCTGCATCTTCTACAGCCCAATTCACATTTGCTCCTTCCGCAAGCAAACTGTCAACAAGTTGTTTGTGTCCTCTTCGAGCAGCACCAGTAACAGCTTTATCTTTATTGGCACCTCTACGAATCAAATCATTAACAAGATCAGCATCTCCTCTTAAAGCTGCTCCATAAACCGCTTCACTTAAGCATGCTCCACGTGCGATTAAACTATTAAGAAGTTCTATTTGATCACCTGTTGCCGCACCCATTGCCGCAGCATCTACACTTGCACCTTGAGTAATGAGTTCATTAACAAGCTCTACATTTCCTATTTCTGCTGCGCCTGATACGGCTTTATCTAGATTAGCGCCCCTTGTTATTAAATTCTTAACAAGCTTTAACTTGTCTCCTTTTGCTGCACCATATACCGCATGATCTAAGCTCGCTCCTCGAGCAATTAAATATTCAACAAGAAATCGATGACCACTTCTTGCTGCGCCCGATACAGCTTCGTTTAAACTAGCTCCTTTAGCAATTAAATCATCAACAAGATCTTCGTGGCCTCCTGCTGCCGCACCATATATTGCGTCATTTAAATGCTTAAAATCGTCAATTAAAAAATTGATAGCATCTCGATTATTGATGAATGCTAATTTAGCACAGGGCTGAAAGTCAGCTGGACAAGTACCAGCACAGACTTTATTAATTAAATAAATGATTAATGCTTCATGTCCGCCTTCTTTTGCACCAGATATAGCCTCATTAAAATTTGCTCCACGATCGATTAAGTTTTCAACGAGTTCTTTATGTCCTCTTCGTGAAGCTGCTTTTACTGCTATATCTTTATTCGCTCCTTTAGCGATTAAATCATTAACAATACGGACATTTCCTCTCAATGCTACACCTAGCACCGCTTGATTCAATGAAGCCCCTCGGTCAATCAGGTTATAAACAAGTTCTTTGTGGTTACCTGTTGCTGCACCTAATACTGCTTGATCGATACTAGCTCCTTGAGTAATTAACTCATTCACCAACTCAATATCGCCGCATTCTCCCGCCCCTAATACGGCATTATTTATGTTAGCTCCTCGTGTTAGTAAATTCTTAACAAATTCGTTATGACCTCCTTTTGCTGCTCCATATACCGCATGATTTAAGCTAGCTCCTCTTTGTGTAATTAAGTATTCAACGAGTTCTCTATGATCACCTTTTGCAGCACCACATACAGCATCATTTACATGAGCTCCTTTTGCAATCAAATTCAGAACAAGCTCTTTATGTCCGCCTGCTGCAGCACCATATACAGCATCATTTAAATTTGCACCAAAATTATCAATTAAAAAATTGACAACAATCCCATTATTTTCAAATGCAAGATAAGCGCAAGGTGTAAAATCATTTTGATAAACATCAATACAAGTATGTGCTTCAATCAATTTGACAAGTTCAGGTTCATTTTGATTTCTAGCTAAATGGCAAATAGTCCAAAATACATCGGTTTCTGATAAGTGAAGTTTTTTCTCCTCCACCGGCTTTATTTCTCCTTTTATCTCACCGTGTTGTAACCAAGCTAATGTTTCTGGTTTATTCCTATATTTCATTAATGCTCGATGTTTTATATCTTCTGGAACATGCAAGTTTGCATATACCAATGCTTCATTGATGAGTTCCGCATAATTACCTGTGGTTTTTTGTGTTTGCAATCCTTTATTTTTTATATCTTGCTTGCCGATAGAGATTTCAAAAATGTTTTGATCGGCATCTTTAACCCAAACTCCATTTTGAATAAAAGAAGCCTTGTATGCATCTGAATCAGGAGAAAGTATTACTGCATTAAATACGCTACCGCCCGCTTTATCTTTAAGCTTATGGTAAACTGCTACTTGAGACTCATTTTCGTTTGTTACATACAACAAATAATGTCTTTTTGCATCAACCTTTTCTAATGCCGTATTAATAAGTTCATCATAATTTTCTGTGTTTTCTTTTGTTAGTAAACCTTTATTTTTCAAATCAAGTGCACTTATCGAAACTTCAATAATAGCTTGATCTTTGTCTCTAACCCATTGGCCATGTTGAATAACACGAGCTTTATATTTGCATGAGCCAGCGCTGTTGTCTTCAGAGTCAGGATACAAAATTACTGCATTGCCAGCATTAACGCTAAATTCATTGAAAGCCAATTCCAAATCTGATTCCTTATACTCATACGCATCCAGTGCATATAGCGAATAATTAACTTCTAGTGGTGGTTTAGATGGAGCTTTATTTTCTTGTTGCCTCTCATTATCAATACTGACTGATATCTCAATCGGTGATACAGAGCGTAGTTTTTGCTCATCCTCCGTCTCTTTTTGTGGCTGAGTAGCGCGCTTTCTTCTTTCTGCAGTAGCTTTTAATAATTCAGCATAATGAATGGGTGGATGTCCGCTTGAAGCTAAAGCAGCTTGGCCGTAATTATTGCTCCGCTGATCCGATTCTTTCGGTTCCTGTTTTTTATTATCTCTGTCAAAACTCATATATCAAATCTCATAAGTGGATCGTGACGACATTATGCTTATATCGAATTCACGCTAATTAGCACAAATTGATCGTTATTTTATCAGTATTGGCTTAAAGAAATCTTAACTTAATTTTGTAATGGTAAATGTTTTGTGCAATGAAATTGGTCATAGCAACTCGCTAACGTTTTTCCAGGCACAAGCTAACTCAATGAGATAAAACAATTTTCGTAGACTTTTATGGAGACTCGAATGAATATTGGATTTTTAATTCTTAATAATGAACATTATCGTGAGCTAAGATAACCGAAGAGTTATTGACTACACAAAAAAAGTGTGTATACTCATTGTTATGAATTGGAACCTAACATCGCGCGACATTATTCGTGCCATAAAAAAAGACAACTGGGAACACGTTTCGACGGACGGTTCTCACTGGCAATTTAAACATCCAACAAAAAAAGGAAGGGTGACATGGTGGGTAAATGCATCAGAGACTTGGAAATATAACGAACTTTTACAAGGGTTTCTCGATCAATACTGGGAAGAAAAAATTGCGGCATATGCCGCAATTTTGTTTATGTCCCACGCGATCAAGACATCACGCACTGCGATTGTGTTGCCGTCTGGCGGCAATGCTGCTGTACTCGCTGCATAAGTACGACACACGCTGTTGCCTTTGCTCTTGCTTGAGATAGTTTTCCAACACCGCGCTACAATCCCCTGGCTGCCCCGCGTCGACCCACGTCCCCGCGCAAACCTTACGCCGCCCCCGCCCGCCACCGAATATAGTACAAAGAAAAGTAAAACCTAAACCCTGTGTCGAATCCTCGCGAGAGCGATAATAGGGTCGACCATCTGCAAGTTTGAATAATTGGGCCCGGTGACTTATTTCTTTGTTATTATTAACCACCTCATAAAGACCTTGACTAAATATCATTCCAAGCCTAGGATCTGCTAAACTTTGGATGAGCCCGATTACCAAGACCGCGTAAGCTTGGAGCCCATCCGAAGTTTGGAATGTGTCAAATTGGTTATCATAAGCGTTATACACCGCGATAAGTAATTGATCGACATCAATCCAGTTTTCAGGAGCTTTCGGTTCAAATAATTTATCTCTTAATGTCTTCAATGCCGTAAGTGTAGCTTCACTAGCATGCTTAATAGTTGCTTCAAAAAGCCCTGTTTCAGAGTTCTGAGCCCAATCTACCTGAATAGTGGTGTCTGCTGCCAGTGCTGTAATAACAGGCAAAATAAGTTCATTGGTGTATTTTGTCTGTAGTACTTTTTGCTTCCCGATAGTAGACACTTGCATAACCCATGCATTTTCGAGTTCGGTTATGCGAGGTTTGTCCTCGCGGTTTTGTGCGTCTTGTAATTCCTTGAGATAATGCGGGAATATAGCTCTCACCACATCAATCAGTTGCAACTTTTGTGCCATGCTAAACACCGATTCGTCTTTTGGCAGATATCGGAGCCAAGTGTAATGACTTTGTATTTCTGTCATATCGTAGTTTTTAGGTTTTGCTAATAAAAACTTCGGATAAGAGTCTAGAATGCGTGATACCGCGTAGTAATGATCATGTAGCATCGCTCGTATGTATGCTAGAAATGCGCGCCTTTGGCGAGTTTTCTCTGTTTGTGTATATAACGTGACACAGCTCGTCGACAAGCTGGTATGATCGCGACCATATCCAAGATAAGGAGATAACACCGACTCTGTTACTTGAGGGTGCAATGTTGCTAAGCAAGCGCCAGGTCCTTGCTCAGGGCGAGGAAGATTGGACTTAATGATATGGTTACCATGCGAAATATAATTAACTTTATTTTTTATGGTATGCGCATTCGCAGTATCTTTGGTCTTCAATTCTGAAGGTATTCCTTTTGTAAGATCCTCTTTGATCAAGTCAGCCATGGCTTTGTCGTTAACTTTTTGCTCTTCTTGTTCTTTTGCTTCAAATGCCGCGCTGCTGCTTGCACTAAGTGGTCGTGTGCTTTCATTTAAAGCGCCAAGAGCATCTTGTGCTTCTTGTGCTCGTTTGCGTTCTTCAGGTTTATTCATCCACTCCATTTGTTCCCTTACTTTTTCTGGGGTAAGCGGTCTGTTAGAACTCATAATCTACCTCGTTGTTAAACATGTTGAGTATTATTTAAATAGGCCATTATTTTGACACAACTAGCTTAAAGAAGTCTTAACAATGCCATATCTTTGTGTTACCAAAGGGAAAGTGTCCCCTGAAGCTATAATGACATATCCATATTAAGGCTTGCTTAATCATTCAATACTGGGAAGAAAAAATTGCGGCATATGCCGCAATTTTGTTTATGTCCCACGCGATCAAGACATCACGCACTGCGTTGTGTTGCCGTCTGGCGGCAATGCTGCTGTACTCGCTGCGTAAGTTCGACACACTCTGTTGCCTTTGCTTGACATAGTTTTTCAACGTCGCGGCTCCGCCACCGGCCCGCGCCCACGCCCCCTGTCGCGCCCCAGCCGAATATGCTACAAAGAAAAGTAAAACCTAAACCCCGTGCCGAATCCTCGCGAGAGCGATAATAGGGTCGACCATCTGCAAGTTTGAGTAATTGGGCCCGGTCACTTATTTGTTTGTTATTATTAACCACCTCAGAAAGACCTTGACTAAATATCTTTCCAAGCCTAGGATCTGCTAAACTTTGGATGAGCCCGATTACCAAGACCGCGTAAGCATCTCGCTCAGCCCAATTTTGGAATGTGTCAAATTTGGTATCATAAGCGTTATACACCGCGATAAGTAATTGATCGACATCGATGCATTTTTTAAGAGATTTCGGTTTAAATAATTTGTCTCTTAATGTCTCCAATGCCGTAAGTGTAGCTTCACTAGCATTCTTGATAGTTGCTTCAAAAAGTCCTGTTTCAGAATTCTGAGCCCAATCTACCTGAATAGTGGTGTCTGCTGCCAGTGCTTTAATAACAGGCAAAATAAGTTCATCGGTGTATTTTTCCTGTAGTGCTTTTTGCTTCTCGATAGTAGACACTTGCATAACCCATGCATTTTCGAGTTCGGTTATGCGAGGTTTGTCCTCGCGGTTTTGTGCGTCTTGTAATTCCTTGAGATAATGCGGGAATATAGCTCTCACCACATCAATCAGTTGCAACTTTTGTGCCATGCTAAACACCGATTCGTCTTTTGGCAGATATCGGAGCCAAGTGTAATGACTTTGTATTTCTGTCATATCGTAGTTTTTAGGTTTTGCTAATAAAAACTTCGGATAAGAGTCTAGAATGCGTGATACCGCGTAGTAATGATCATGTAGCATCGCTCGTATGTATGCTAGAAATGCGCGCCTTTGGCGAGTTTTCTCTGTTTGTGTATATAACGTGACACAGCTCGTCGACAAGCTGGTATGATCGCGACCATATCCAAGATAAGGAGATAACACCGACTCTGTTACTTGAGGGTGCAATGTTGCTAAGCAAGCGCCAGGTCCTTGCTCAGGGCGAGGAAGATTGGACTTAATGATATGGTTACCATGCGAAATATAATTAACTTTATTTTTTATGGTATGCGCATTCGCAGTATCTTTGGTCTTCAATTCTGAAGGTATTCCTTTTGTAAGATCCTCTTTGATCAAGTCAGCCATGGCTTTGTCGTTAACTTTTTGCTCTTCTTGTTCTTTTGCTTCAAATGCCGCGCTGCTGCTTGCACTAAGTGGTCGTGTGCTTTCATTTAAAGCGCCAAGAGCATCTTGTGCTTCTTGTGCTCGTTTGCGTTCTTCAGGTTTATTCATCCACTCCATTTGTTCCCTTACTTTTTCTGGGGTAAGCGGTCTGTTAGAACTCATAATCTACCTCGTTGTTAAACATGTTGAGTATTATTTAAATAGGCCATTATTTTTACACAACTAGCTTAAAGAAGTCTTAATAATGCCATATCTTAATTTTGGCGCATCAGGGGTGGGCGAATTGCTTCTCTGCAGCTCCCCATATTAATTAATCGCCCACAGTGAAAACAATGAGTTATAATTATAACAAAATTGGTTAAGTAGACCCACCGAGTCACCTCGGTGAGTCTACGGGCTGTTTACAATTCTACTATGCTGGCCCAAAATCCCCGATTTTCTGCG
>CAZHMQ010000037.1:5235-16917 GCA_964533645.1 uncultured Coxiellaceae bacterium | reverse complement strand
TTAGCCGATTCTACCGCTTTTTAAACACTATTAACCCATTGACGACAGGCCCTAGGCTGGGATTGCCATCTCTGAATATGAATCTTTCATCACTCGCGAAAAAACTTTTTGCAAATCTGACAATAATTCTCTAATGGTAGCAGACATAATAAAAAAATCCGCAATAAACTGTTGTTGCTTTGTTTCAGCTTCCATTTCTGTCGCTTGTGCAGTGACTTCTTCTTCATAACTGATACTACGCAATGTAAAATCATCTGCTGATAACACAAAACTAACTCTATCATGCCAGGAAAGCGCGATTTGTTTGACCTCACAGCCATCTTTTATAAGTGCTTGTATACTGCCTGCAAATAAATCTTGTTCCTGACAACGTATTCTTCTATCTTCATGATCAGGATCTTGCAAGAGACACGCTTTTTCAATGGCAAATTCGGTAGGATAAGCTTGTGTTTTCAGCCAGCTAGTTACAATAGGAGAAAGTTTTTTTAATTCATAAACCGCAATATCTTCACTCACTGATTTTTTAAATAATGATATAAATTGTTCTGTTATTTTTGTCTGTGCTGTATTAAAAACGACATAATTATTTTTTGTATCAATATACGCATAATACCGAGTAAATTTTGTGAATGCTCGCGGTAATAACGTCAGCATTAACTCATCTTTCATAGTTAACTTTTCTCTTTGCCTTACTTTTCTATCTTCTTGTAACTCGATTTGTTTAATTTTCTGATCTAACTCATGTCGAATGACTGTAGTAGGCAATATTTTTTCTTCTGTCTGTAAACACATCATCAAACAGCCGTTTACAGCAATCACTAAAGGAGATTCATCATCATCGATAGGTGACACCCAACCTATACTGCTTTGCATGGAAGGAAGACATGGCCTAAAAACAAGTTCCTCTAACTTCTGAATTAAAGTTTCTGGTGTATATTTATTAGCATTTTCCAATTCAAATAATTGTACTTGTTTAAACCACATATTTTCTCATCCGTTCATTAGAATATTTAAAAAAACAGTTATATTATGCTGCTTATTTGCATTTGTCATTTCATTTCACATCTGGAGTAATTATTAACCAAACTAATAATGTTTGATTGATAAGCAATTTTATGTAAAATGATCGAATAATAATTATTAATGGCTGCATTATGAACACTTTAAAAATAATAATTTTATTTGCTTTACTATTACATACCATCATTGCAAACGCTAAAAATCTACACCAACCTATCACAAAACCTGTACCGATTGGTGAGCTTGCTGACTATGATACATATCCTCCTGCAGTCAAAGCATTAATTAAAGAAGCACGTGCACTCTCAAAAAAAAATCTTACCTATCTCTATGGTTCTGCGGATCCTAGAAATAAAGGCATGGATTGTTCAGGAACCATTAATTATCTTTTAAAGAAAAGAAATATCAATTCACCCAGACAAGCTAATCAACTCTATACATGGGTACAAAATAAAGGAACTTTACATAACGTTAAATCGAATATTTTTGGCAAAGATAAACTTAACAACTTAAAACCTGGCGATTTATTATTTTGGAGTGGAACTTATAAAGTTAAAAGAACGCCACCTATCACCCATGTCATGATGTATTTAGGAAAAGATAAAAATAACCAACCACTCATGTTTGGCGCTAGCAACGGTCGTCCTTATAAGCACAAATCTATGTATGGTGTAAGTGTTTTCGATTTTACTTATCCGTATTATGATTCAGGAAAACTTGTGGGTTATGGCTGTATCCCTGGTGTAAGTTGTCGTACCTAAAAAACCTATCAGAAAACATCAAGAGAAAGTATACATTTTTCTCAAATTGTATATAATGTCGCCTTAAGATAGTAGGTAAATCATTCGTGCATACAAAGGTTTTTTTTTATCATGAGCTCTAAGTCAATTCCAGATAAGGATTTTATTAAAGTCCTAGATACTCCAAAACTTACTATTTATGCTGAAGATCATGTCAAAGCACTTACTTACAATCCGGAACATGATGCTGACGTCAAACGTTTATGCAAAGACGCTGCTATACTAGAATTTATTCAAGACACGAATCCACGCTACCCAAGTTTGAGTATTTTCAAAAACAAACGTTATAATATGGGAGTTATTACAAACACAGCAATTAAAAAAAATCAAATCATATGCGAATACCTTGGTGAAACCGCATCACTGAATAAAGAAACGACTCCAAGTAGGGCTAAACTATCTTTATTAAAAAACAAAAAAATTAAAAAAAACATATCTTCAAAAAAATTAAAGAATTTAGTCGAGAACGAAATTAAACGAATTACGCATTATGCTTTTGGTATTAAAGAAAGATCAAATATCGATGATTCTATTTTAGCTCACAATAAACGATCGGTTGCAGGGTTTATTAATCATAATGGGACTGATCCTAACGTAAAATCTTCTATTATTAACAATATTATTTACTATCAAGCCGCAAGAAACATAAGACAAGGTGAACAATTAGTCATTGACTATGGACCTGATTATGATTACCCAGAATATTTGTACTATATTCCAAGCTCTGAAAATCATTTATCACCTGGGGCGTTTTTGGCGGAGCATATGAATGATTACCACAACAAACCTGTTTCATTAACAACTAAACAAAAAACCACTTTACAAACTCATGATGCCTATATCATATTACCCAAAGTTTTTTACAAACTTCAGCGTTCCGTCAAAACGAATGACTGTGATAAACTTAATATTAGATTACCATTCTATACATTTACAAAATATTTTGTTGATGAAGGACAGCATCAAATTTATATTCCACAAAATCAACTCAATATTACAGCACTCATGTTTGCTTGCACGTTAGCAAATGCAGATTTAATTAAAACATTAATTAAAGGTTTTAAAATAGATGTGTTTGCGAAAACCAGCAACGATTTAGATGCTATGGTAATAGCCATAAAAAGCAGTGAATCTGAAGAAATTTTATTAAACTTTGCAAAACCACTCTTTAAAAAAGCCGCCTCGAATGTAGACCGAACAGATTCTATAGGGGCCGATCATTTTTCAAAAACTGCCTTGCATTTACTAGTAGACCGCCAATGGTGTAAAGCCATACGATTATTCAACAATCCTATATTTTTTAATGTGGTCGATGCCGATGGTTACGACCCCCTTATTTCAGCTATCGCATGTGGAAACATCCATGCACTTGCTACCATGCTAAAATTACCATGTATGAAAAAAATATTATATGATACTCTATTTGCTGAAGATGAAACTAAAAAAGATTATGTCTTAAGGCGAGCATTAAAAAGCATGCCTATTGATAAATTTGATGATTGTTTTAATGTTCTAATAAATGCAGTCAAAAAACGACATCGTATTAAAAAGAAAATCATAAAATTCTTTGCAGAGGTAAAGTAAAGCATTGTGTGTCCTGAAGTGTATTCGAATTGTTACCAAATATAAAGCTGAAGGAACAGCCAAGTTGCAAATACCAAGATAAATAAAAACATATCATTAAGCATAATTAATTCCATAAAATCGCCACTAATCGTAAAAATGGTCGATATCATATCATGTAAATGATCTGAATACACATTCTGGCAAATAATTAAACAATTTTTTCGATACTTATACCCGAAAGTACTGATAACGCGAATTCCGGAGTTCGCGTTATTAGCGTGGTCAAGAACCAAAACTCTACGTCCGCGTTTTCCTGCTTCATTAAACCAGCGGCGCCTGAACCTACTATCACAACATCGTATTTATCCACACTCATTGACTCGTTTTTATTTCTATATAGCCATCTAAATACCACTGATAAAATAAATCACTCATTTCGATCGATTGTATATTTAGGACTTTTATTTCTCTTTTATTTGCTAAATTTTGAAATATTTTTTCATTTGAAACAAAATATTCGCCATTTAAAAATACTATGTTTTTTATAAAAAGCATTTGAGATTTAGCATGTAAAGCAATGCCATTTATTTTCACATGTGTTAAAAATTGTTTTTTTGTAAGAGTATTTTCAGGCGCATCAAAAATGATATGAGGTTTTGGCTGAGTTAAGTAGATCCCAAGAAAAGTTGTTATATTTTTTTTATTAAATTGTATCTTATGAATAACTTCGGTAACCTTTTGAATCATTTCATCAGAAATACGCGCAGTCTGGCTTGTGTATGTTAAATCCGGATCTTGATACATTCCATCTATGCAACATTGTTCCTGCAAAAAACCTAAAAATTCTGTCGTCAATGCTTGGTAACTAGGCGCTCTAAAACCAATGGAATACGTCATACATTCATTCACTGCAATGCCATGATGTGCATAATGTGGTGGAAGATATAACATATCTCCTGGCTCTAATACCCATTCTTGAGTAGGCCTAAACTTTTTTAGAATTTTGACAGGCATATCTGACAATAATGTTTGATCTTTTTGATCTGAAATTTGCCAAAGGCGTTGTCCTTCGCCTTGTAGTAAAAAAACATCATAGGAATCAAAATGAGGTCCCACGCCGCCTCCAGGTGTTGCATAACTTATCATGACATCATCGAGGCGAGAATAAGGAATAAAGCTGAACTGATTCAATAAAGCATGCACCGAAGGATTAACATGATTGACACCCTGGACTAATAATGTCCATGCGCCTATCATTTTTTTGAATGTAGCCCTCTTAAAAGGTCCATCAAAAAGCTCCCATCTATCATCTTCGTGGGTAATGAGTCTAGATTGCATATCCTCTTGATAAGCCAATGAGAATAAGTCATTTTTTTTAATTATATTTTTAAATTTTGGAAAAGCTTGACGTATCAATAGCGGTTTTTTTTGCCAGTATTTTTTGAAAAATTCCTGATAAGAAATTCCACCTAACATTATTATTTTTGTCATACAACAACCACACCATCTATTCGTTTGATGTGGTGAATTATACCACAACGCTTACCGCAAGTGTGGATATCAATTCATCTGTAAAATAACACTTCCTACCGAATATCCCGCCCCAAATGAGCTTAAAATCCCTATATCGCCACTCTGCAAATCGTCATGGAATTTGTGAAATGCAATTATCGAGCCTGCTGAACTCGTATTAGCATATTCATGTATAATAGAAGGCGACTCGGTAAGTGAAGGCTCTCTATTTAAGACTTTTTTAGCAATGAGTTGATTCATATTCAAATTTGCTTGATGTAACCATAGGCGTTTCAATACGATCGCATCAATCCCTGATGTACTTAAATGAGCAAGCAATAAATCTGCAACCATAGGTACTACTTCTTTAAATACTTTTCTACCTTGTTGTTTAAATAACAAATCTGCTGAATCTCTTTTATCGGAATCACATATATTTAAAAAACCAAAATTATTGCGTATATTATTTGAATAATCTGTCGATAATTTAGTACTCAAAATTGAAAAAGGATTTGTACTTATTGCATCTTTTTTTCGTTGAAGAATCATCGCAGTACATGCATCGCCAAAAATAAAATGGCAATCTCGATCACGGAAGTTTAAGTGTGCGGAACAAATTTCGGGGTTAACAATTAAAACTCCTTTCGCATTATTTGCTATTAAGGCATTCATCCCTGCTTGAATCCCGAACGTTGCGGAAGAACATGCAACATTTAAATCAAATGCAAAACCTCGAATTCCTAAAGCTTGTTGTATTTCAATGGACACTGCTGGATAAGCTCTTTCCATGTTAGAACATGCGACAATAACCATATCAATATCATATGTTGAAATGCTTGCTTTGTGAAATGCTTCATTGGCGGCGTGCATAGCCATTTCACATTGCCAAGAATGCGTATCATCATTCCTCTTTGCGATTTTTGGTCTCATGTTATGAATATCTAAAATCCCGGTTTTTTCTACCACATAACGGCTTTGTATGCCTGAAGCTTTCACAATAAAATCACTACTTGAATGTAATAATGGTGCATCAGGATTATTTTGATTCACATGATCGACATATTGATTAAATGACTCAACTAATTCAGCATTAGTAATAACATGAGGTGGTGTATACAAACCCGTACCACTTATAACAATTTCATCCACGGCAATCATTCCTTGAAAATACATGCAGCATAGTGTACCGAATCATCAAGGATTAACAAGTCAAACCCGGTTTATTTCTCAAAATATCGTCGAATAGACGAAACAATATCTTCGATGGAAGCCATCCCTCCCATCCCAACATCTTGGCATGCTAATTTTTTTTCAACAGGATTGATAACAGCAGCACCCCAGGTTTGTAATGTATGGATTTGTTCAAGTGTTGGTTTATTTTCCCACATCATGGTATTCATAGCAGGGCACAAAAAAACGGGTTTAGACCAGTCCCAAGCACGAACTGTACTTGTTAATAAATTATCACAGAAACCATGTGCCATTTTAGCTAAAGTATTAGCATCCAGCGGTGCGATCAACAGCAAATCTGCCCAGCGACGCATTTCTATATGCAAGATAGGCTCTCCCACCTGATAATGACCCCTTATTTCTGGCCACTCATCCTCATCACGATAGAGAGTAATATTCAAGTCATTGATTGCAGTAGACTGAGAGTTAAGAAAATATTCTGCTGAATGAGTCGCAATAATTCGAATATTGGCAAACGACGATAAGGATTTAGCCAGATCTGTAATTTTAATCGCAGCTACACTGCCAGTCACTCCAATTAAGATATTTTTCATCATCATTACCTCTGTAAAACTCGTTTGATAACATGCTCAGCCAATTGATCTTTTATTTTTTGAAATTCGCCCGTTTTTTCAACTAATAATAATTCATGCGCACCACGTTCTAGTGAAGCTAAATTATTTGCAATCACTATATCCGCATGACTTTGATTCATGGTTTTCATAGCCGCATCGATTAATTCTTTATCGTTTGCATCAATCAAAAGTTTAAATCCTACTAGAAATACATTAGGCAACCATTGTTTAATTTGATTAATAATCTTAGGTGCTTTTTCTAATTGAATGATTAATTCATTATTGGAACGTATTTTTTCGTTTGAATAAGAACTTACAAGATAATCACTTACCGCTGCAGCTACAATGACAATATCAGGTGTATATTTTTGAATGAGATTTTTTAACATTTCAGCATATTCAGAAAAATACTGGTATCGATATTCATGATAATTTTTACCGAATTTTTGATGAAAAGCATATAATTTTTTTACTTGATTTAAATCTTCATCTTCATTATTTACGCAATCCATGCGCAGTGAAAAAGGCGATCGACCATCTTGTGATATCAAATATATCACCTCAGCACCTGCACTTAATGCTTCTTTAGCAAGTGCTGCACCAAATCGACCCGTGCTTTTATTACTAATACTTCTTACTGGATCAATCGCAACTTTTGTACCACCGCTTGTAATCAGGATGCGCATAACTGGCCTTAGCTATTATTACTCTTAATATCATACCGAACGTCCAGGATTTGTTCAATCCTAACTGCTTGACATTACTTGATTTATTATTGCATTATCTAATTGTCGTTAATTTTCAACATAATAAGGAATAGTTATGATGTTTTCGCAACAGAATGATGCTAAAGCCATACAAGCTGATCTTGAAAAAGAGGTTAAAGGCGATCTTAAATTAATCCAAAAAAAATTAAAAGCTGTTAACGATCTCTTAAACACAGAAGAAAATCAAACCTGCATTAGAAAACCACCATCTTTTAGAGGACCTATGCCAGTATTACTACAAAAATATTTGATACAAAAAGAAATTTTAGAAGACATGCAAAGAGCTTTGGGTGTTCAGCCAACACAACCTAAACGATGCTAACGAGAAGCTTTCATGAAAAAATTATTTGTTATCGCATTATTATCATCTATCACAGTCAATGCATATGCTAATAAGTTGATATGTCCATTCACTGATTATTTCGAAATGAGTGCGCCTCCTGGATATACTATTACATCCATCTCAAGCGCTGACAACGTTGTAGCTGAACAACAAGGACCTCTTAATTTCATGACTCATTGCAAAGACTCGGGAAGCACTAAGAGCGGAAAAGTGTATGTCACTATAGCTTCAAGTGATTGTGATTTATGTACTTTACATATTACTGATGGACCTTATGAAATGAATCCAACGGTTAATTTTTCATCCTGTGTTGGCCGATTAAAATTTAATGGTACAGATCATGTATGGGGAAGTTATACCTATACACTTCGATTCAGTCATTAATTTATTTTTCATGCTGACAACTTCATAGAGTGAAGTTGTCAGCATGAATAAGGAAATATAAAATGCCGAGTGTAGCAGACACTTTAGATGAATTTGTAGAAGCATTAGAAAAAAATATTCCTATTGAATGCGATCAAAAAGGTCAATGGAAACTAGAAGGAAGCTGCCATAAAATAACGCGTTTATTAACCTTAAATTATTACGACAGAAACCAACTTCTTACAAGCGCAAAATTATTTGCTAAGTCATTAGATAAACTTGAAAAAACTCCCGTCATTTTCCAAAATGACATGAAAATCACTCAACCACAATATAAAAAATTTTTACATTATCTTAATGCCTATCAAAAACTTGAAACCAAGCTTTCAAAATCACATAACACTCAAATAAAACAAGAATTAAATAATATAAAACAACGTATCATAGCTTTAAAATACCGCATAGAAGCTATTCATGGTGGTATAAATAAAAAATCGAGCATTGATGAAGTCCAACTTAAATATTTAAATGATTCAGCTAGCACTTGGAAATCGAAGCAAAAGCTTTATCCAAACAATGCAAAAAATCTTTCTGAACGTGACATGATAAAATTACGTGAAGCATGCTTATATCCAGAGTTTACTCAATTACTTTTGTCTGACAAATCATTGCAACATCAATTTTTTACCTGGACCATACGTGACAATAATGGACCTGCGCAATTTATTGAATTTCCAGCAACATGCGCACGTTTACGCGCTTGTCTACTTGATAAAAGAGTCGGACGATTATTACCTCATGAATTAGATATTGTTGAAGATATACTTCCAAATGGATATCAAAAAATTCTCCGTTTACCATTTTTTAACGGACAAGAAATGATTCGTGTTAATATCCTTGATGAATCTCAATATGTCACCTTGAATAATCAATGGCGTTTGACTATTGAAGAAATTTTTCAACAATTTTCTCACAAAAAGAGTAGCCCAGGAAACGTCGAATTTTTTGGTACCACCGGTATTATGAATTGGGGAAATTTTGAATTCGGCTCATGGAATCCAAGAACTCAATCCTATAATAGAATCGATTTAACACCTCATCCTGAATGGTGGAATCAACTTCCTATTTTTGAAGAACTGACAAAAGAAGAAGTTGAATCAAAATATCAAGTACATCTCGAAGAAAAGAAATCCTTGCGCTGCCTGATTGCAGCCATTGAAACGTTAGATTTTAATGTATTGAAAAAACATGGTTATATTGAAACTATTATTCTGCAAGCAAATGGAAAATATGCAGTCTATCCTTTTGGTAATTACCCTTTAGATTACCCAACCTTCCCCCCTTCACAAGTAAGATTAATTACAGAAACGGTAGAAGGTCGAATCCAATACGTTGAGGAAAATGCTTTTAAATCTAATCGTCAACATATCATGCAGTCCAAAGTAAAAACACCTGAAGAAAGTCATGACCTCATGGAACGCATTAGACAGGATGTTAATTTATCGGTAAATGGCAATCACACTTTCCAATTAGGTTATGAAAATTGTGCTCACTGGGCACAAAAAGTCGTGACCGATACAGAAGGCAACGATGCTCCCAATCCATTTAAAATGCGTATCATGGATATGCAGAAAACAAATAAAGCTCTCGAGTGGTTTATTCATACCAACCCACGCATCCAATCTACTATACTTCATTGTTTTAGACTATTTTCTTTTCTTGATGGAAAGACTATTCACAAAGATGGTAAAAGCATTTATAAAACCACGGCTTTTCCAAAAACCTTAGACGGATTAGTGATCCACCAGCCGGCTTATTTAAAACAACAAATTGAGGAAGGAACTCTGCCTGGTGTGATTACTTATGGAAATTAAATACAACATGGTTTAGAGCCTGTTCAAGATCTTTTTATGTGCTTTAAAAAGCGGTAGAATCGGCTAAAATCTCCGCAAGTTTTCGTTAAATAGCTTGCTATTCGCCTCAAACTTACGAAGATTTTATCTCGATTCCCCACTTTTTAAAGCACATAAAAAGATCTTGAACAGGCTCTTAGACATTCATATATAAATTGTATATTATAGTGGCATCTAAATGCTTATGAAGTCTACATTTGATCACTACATTACAATTAGGGGGCAAAACTTTTAGTAACAACATCATCCAAGGACCCTTGGCTGGTGTGAGTTGCGCCCCTTTTCGCGCCTTAACTTGGCGTTACAGCAAACCGGCTTTCTCATGTACTGAGATGATTTCAGCAAAAACGCTTATTCATAAGTCGCATCTAGCTCAACGACGTTTTATAGAAAAAGATGCTGAAGAAGGCCCTGTGTGCTTTCAATTAGCTGGTAATAATCCTTATGAAATTGCTGAGGCGGTAAAACGTGTGACGGATTATGGTGCGGATCTCATTGATCTAAACTGTGGTTGCCCAGTTAAAAAAATTCGTCAAAAGGGCGCAGGTTCAAAGCTTCTTAGTCAGGCATCAACCCTATATCAACTTATTTTAGCCATGAAACAAAACACCACGGTCCCTGTCTCCATCAAAATTCGCGTTGAAGGTCATAGTGGTGATACTTTTAATAAAGAAATAGCTAATGTAGTACGCGATGCCGGAACTGATTTTCTTATTGTCCATGGACGTCATTGGACAGAACATTATGAAACAGCTTGTCATTACGCTGACATTCAATTTTTTGTTGAAGAATTAACTATTCCTGTCATAGGTAATGGCGATGTTGCTTGTGTCACTACACTAAAAAAAATGCTTGCCACAGGCTGTTCGGGCATTATGCTATCACGAGCTGGTGTTGGCCAACCCTGGCTTATAGGACAGTTACTTGCTGAAATGCAAGATCAATCCTACTCTAAACCTTCACCGGAAGAAATTGGTTCATTATTCATTGAACATACTCAAAAACTATCGCAATTATTATCTAATGAAAAATTTGCAGTACTACAAGCGAGAAAGTTTGCAAAATATTATGCAAGAGACTTAAAAAATAGAAAAGAATTTGTGGATGCCATGAATGCATGCACAAATCTAAATGAACTTATACACATTAGTCATGTTTTCTTTTCTTTACCTGGAGATTCTTGCGAGTGACCCAACCCCTATCGGGGTAAACATCGAAAAAGAACCTTTTATTTATCGTCATTGCGAAACCCGCGCTTTTCGCGGGTTTGACACCGGCTTCATTTACTTGGGACCCAATTTCTCTGATTGTACTAGTCTTGCATCATACTCATCTACTTCAGGTTTAACTTCTTCTATTGAATTTGCAAAAAAACTTGCATTATTCACCGGTAAAAAGACTGGATCCGGTGCGGCGGGCGCACAAAAAAAACTGCTCGAAGAACCGCTGCCATATGCATACTGTTCTGGCGCAGCCCCCGGAGGAGGCACTGGATTCACTTGAAATATACTAGCTTCAGATGGTGCGCTAGGTTCCACATTCACTTGAAATATACTAGCTTCAGATGGTGCGCTAGGTTCCACATTCACTTGA
>CAZHMQ010000037.1:0-5135 GCA_964533645.1 uncultured Coxiellaceae bacterium | reverse complement strand
AATATACTAGCTTCAGATGGTGCGCTAGGTTCCACCATGACAAAGGGTGAATACTGTTGAACTGGGTTGTTTTGATAAAAATTTAATGGAGCCGCAGAGAGTTCCCTAACAAGCTCTTTTTGCTTATCTCTTGGATGCTCCAATCTTTCTTTAAACTGGGATAAAGCGATAATCTTATCCTGAAATGCTAATGCACGACCCACCAATGCCTTGGTCTCAGACTCTCTTCTTATGAGGCTTTTTATGAAGATTTTTTTATCATACTCCCCGCTAACCAATGCTTTCTTTAAAGCATTCCATACTAAATAATGCGATTCAGGGTTTCTCACATCAAAACAATCAAGTGCTTTACATAACACATCATGCTTGACCTGTTGCGTTTTTCCTTGCCAACTATCCGACACAGCATCATACTTGCCGGCTTCTTCTAAGCGAGAGAGCTTCTCTAAAATTTCGAGCTTAAGATTGCAAAGATCGAAATAGTCTTTGGCCTGCTGGTCAGGGACTTCGCCAAGTTTTATGTGAGCAGCGCGAACAGCAGCTCTAGCCATTTCAAGATTTCGCTCTCGTTCTTTTTTATAGTTATCATCCCATTCACGATCCTGACGTTTTATTTCTTCGTCTAACCCACGAAGCTCTTCTTCCTGCGCTTCTTCTGGATTCATCCAGGGTTCCCAGCGTGCGGGTTTAGCTTTTTTAAAACGAAACATACATTTTTCCTCATGATTGATTAAAATTTGAAAAAATTTGCTATATTATCACAAAAAATATACCATAAGCAAGTATAGAGCAGGTGATGGGGTATGTGATCATTATATATCCAGTCAAGATAATGGAATAGAGTAGACAATGCCGTGACCGCATGATAAAAAATATAAGTTTCCGTGCAAAAACATTAGGATTTGAACTTGTAATAGCAATTCCGAGATATCCATAAGTCTAAAACTGTGTCATGCCAGCATGTTTTTAGCTGACATGATACAGATATAACCTATAGATATTTCGGAACCGCTATAATCAATAGATTACAGCGAAGTTCTTTGGGAGCGACAACTCATAGTCAGTTCAACCGGGATAACAAATTAATTCACGATCAATTTTAATCACTGACATCGTGACATAATTTTGTAAAGAGCAACGATGTCCTACTTTGTCTTCCGCTGTGACTAACAATCTTATTGGAAATTCTACATTCAAATTCAATGTGCCAAAACCATGTTTTTCAATTGTTATAGTTTGTTGCGCTGGAGGAACTTGAGGATTTTGTGAAAAAAGTAATCCCTTCACATCAATAGATTCGTCTGTTTTATTATTAACAACGATATCATGTGCAAATGCAATATAATTAAAACATAAAGTCAAAATAGCCAAACCAAGAGATTTTATATATTTATAATTCATTTTTTCCTCATTAACATAAAAGCAAGCTTACTCATCATGACTCGGGGTCTTTATTTAAACGACATGCGAGGAGAATCAAAGCGATAAACAATACCTATTTTACCCATGCTATAGTCAAAATCTGTATCATAAGACCGATGGAAAGTGCTATAACTTACACTTGTTATAAATTGACTAAATTGTGCAGAATTACCCGGTTCCGATGGATTGCGATCAATATCAAAATGAATAAAGCGATATTCGCCTTGCATAGACCAATTGTCACCAAACCTATATTCAAGACCAACGCCTGCCGTATATCCAAGCTTCCATAAGCTTCTTTGATCTCCGAATCCATAAAAATCATCTGAAGGATAGACAAAATTACCTTCTACTCCTCCACCTAACATATAGATCAATATATTCGGTTGAACGAGATAGCCAACGCGCGCTAAAAAAGTAAACATGGAACGCAATTCATCCGTATATTCAGTAAGCTCAGTAAATGTGCTACTGCCGCTATTGACAATTCCATCGGGCAAAATTGTTTCGATATTCATAGAAGTACCATGTGTTATACCGCGTGAATATAAAGTGATATCACTAAAAAATGTACCCTCTAATTGTCCGCCAAAAATAAAGTGAGGTAACGAGTTTATATGAAAATTATAACCTACAAATAGATCTGCAATTGATCCACTTATATTACCACTCAGTTTGCCATGTTCTGTTGTCTGCGACGCATTAGTATCGCTTGTAGTAGAGGTAAAATTCGTTGAAGTGAATTGAGAATGTTGATTAAATGATGTATCAACATCACCACTGCCCGATCCAAAATGCAAACCGAAATATGCACCAGCCCAATCTTCATGTGTGTACGTGATATTGTTTTCGGCAGCATTTGCATTTGCCATCATCAGCGAGATTGTTAACCCGGTTACAATTACTGTAGCGATTTTCGTCCTGAATTTTTCCATATTCTTCATCCATTAAAAATTAAATATGATACCATAACTAACAGAACAAGCTATCTAATTAAAGCAACTTTACCAGCTTAGAGCCTCTTATGATTGGGTTCATAAGAGGTGTTTGATAGGAGAGGTTAAGCATCCACTGTCGTTTTAGCTGTAACTGGAACACCGCAAATGGTTTCAACTAATATTGCGGCAACTTCATAAGGATTTGCATTAGCGCCAGGTCGTCTGTCTTCAATATAGCCATAACCTTTACTTGCAACAGGTCTTGGAATACGAACCGATGCACCACGGTGGCCAACACCAGCCTTGAACTGTGAAATGTGAGCTGTTTCATGTTTGCCCGTGAGACGTAATTCTAAATCATGTCCATAAACAGCAATATGGTCATTGTGTCTACCTTCTAGTGCTTTAATAGCTTTATTGATAGCATCCATTCCTGTTTTAGGATCACGCATTGCAGTCGTCGAAATATTGGTGTGTTTGCCTGCACCATTCCAATCACCTTTAACAGGTTTTGGATGAAGTTTTGCGGTAATATCGTGATCTTCGCCTAAACGATATAACAACCAACGAGCTAACCATAAATGATCAGAAACAGTCACCGGGTCTGCACTTTCCTCTTCGACGCCACGATAGCCAATTTGGAATTCCCATTGACCTGGCATGACTTCCGCATTGGTACCATAAAGCATAATACCTGCATCTAAACAAGCTTGAGCGTGTTCTTCTACTAAATGACGACCAAATACTTCGTCTGCGCCAACGCCACAATAAAAAGGACCTTGAGGAGCTGGATAACCGCGGTCTGGCCAACCCAAAGGTTGTTGACCATCGAACAAGGTATATTCTTGTTCGAAACCAATCCATGGATCCTGAGTTTTTCCGCCACGTTGCATAACATCAACCAAATGAGCACGTTTGTTAGTAGGATGCGGGGTGATGCCATCTGGATTTAATACTTCGCAAAGGGCTAAATAATTACCTTGGCCTAAAATAGGATCTTTTACAATGCAAACTGGCTGTAAAATGAGATCAGAGTCATGACCTACCGCTTGATAGGTTGAAGAACCATCAAAACTCCATTGAGGCAAATCCTCGACTGACAA
The DNA here is from genome assembly GCA_964533645.1 of uncultured Coxiellaceae bacterium. Classification (GTDB taxonomy): domain Bacteria; phylum Pseudomonadota; class Gammaproteobacteria; order DSM-16500; family DSM-16500; genus JABDBK01. The sequence goes on along the minus strand of CAZHMQ010000037.1, from coordinate 1,672 downwards.
TGATTTTTTGTTATGGGATACAATTTTGACTTTGGAACGTAAAGCTTGGGTCGGATCCGTTCCATCAATCCATATATATGTGACTTGTGACAAATTCATATGTTACCTCTAGTATGGGATTTTACGGTGAAGAAGCTAATCGGTATTAGATTCTAACGAAACTAGAAGTATTTTTATAGTTATTTAATATATGTTGTTAGCAAAGATCGTGGAATTGATCAAAAAATATTCTACGTTACAGAAAAAAATCAAAGCAGAAGGGATAACGATCTCCTAAGATAAGCACAAAAAGCGTGCTTATCTTAGGGCCTGTCGTCAATTGGTTAATAGTGTTTAAAAAGCGGTAGAATCGGCTAAAATGAACGAATATTTTCGTTAAATAGCTCGCTATTCGCCTCAAATATTCGTTCATTTTATCTCGATTCCCCACTTTTTAAACACTATTAACCAATTGACGACAGGCCCTAGCATTTACGTTAATTAATAAACTTAGAGGTTCGTATCCAAGTTTTATCGGGATAATAGGCAACAACCAATGATTTTTCTTTAATAGTGTTGACTAATGATTTTATAACTTTATTATCCACCGCAAAACATCCCCAGCTACGTCCCATCATGCCTCGCGCTTTTCCAAAGCTAGAACTCACATACCATGCGCCATGAAAAACAATACTGCGGTTATATGCATTATCATTGAAATTGTGTTCTAAACCTCTGATACGCAGAGAATAACCTTTTCCGCCAGTATAGGGAGCATCAGTAATAAAAACACCAAGGCTAGATTTCAAACTGCTAGGTTTATTTGAAAAAGAGGTAGGTGTTGCAGCACCACTATTAGTACCGTGTGCCACCCATGTATTGAATAATACTTTTAAATTTTTCATGTCAATCACCCATAATCGACGCTCTGTCGAAGGCAGGGTGTAATCCACTATGGTTAACACTTGTTTTGGATTAAGACCTAATTTTTCGGCTTTAAGATAAGCTGTTAAACTTGTTTTCAAAACCTCTGCGCTTAAATTACTAGCTTGGCTTTGAATGGTCTTGGTAGTGCTATTTATCCATGAAGCATCTGAACCAGCAACGTTTGCACTTTCAGTATTAGCTGTTTTAGAGAGTGTTATTTTTGGACCCTTCGTTACTTCTTGAATGGTTGCAGTTTTTGCGAAGGTTGCATTAAGAGCCGTATTCACAGCAACAATAGTATTCACAGGTTCTGTAACAGTCGTATTTTTGGTAATACTCAATAACGAATATAATGACCCCAATCCAACTATACCTAACATTGCAGTAATAAAAATGATGTGTTTGATTCTCATGTTTCTTATCCATTTTAAGGTTAATAAAAAAGGATTCAATTGTGACAATCCCAGCCTGATGTTGATTAACAAACGAGTTAAATATTGAATCAAAATTAAGTAATAGATCAATATATGAACAAATGGAGACGCTATTATGAACCAAATATTGGTCCAATGTCAATGTATTAATCATTTTTTAAGCAGATTAGTCATGCAAGATATTCGCTATCTCTTTGATTTAATATAGATATTTAAGAAATGAAAGCATACTTAAGGTATTCTTAAGAAAGGCATAAAAATGAGATGATTACGTGTAACTAGGGCCTGTCGTCAATTGGTTAATAGTGTTTAAAAAGTGGGGAATCGAGATA
>CAZHMQ010000036.1:0-17054 GCA_964533645.1 uncultured Coxiellaceae bacterium | reverse complement strand
ATTTTACACTATGCCCATAAAAAAACTACTTTCTTGGCTGCTTCCCTATACCTGCATACTTTGCGGGCATCCGTCCGATCGCGAGCAAGATTTATGCTTATCTTGTTTTCAGGATTTACCTACACCTAAAGCGTCGTGCAATATTTGCGCTTCCGCATTATTTGCAGAAAATAACGGATTAACGTGTGGTCAATGCTTGCAACAAGTGCGCCCATTTGACGCCACTTTTGCGCTATTTGACTATAAAACTCCGATTGATAGCTTATTACTCGAATTAAAATTCAATCAAAAACTAGTCAATGCACGCGTGTTGGGTGAGTTAATGGCAGAAAAAATACAAACCACATGGTATAAAACAAGAGCACTCCCTGATGTCATCATACCTATTCCATTACACCCACAAAGACTTAAGGAACGTGGGTATAATCAAGCCATGGAAATCGCACGGCCTATCGCTAAACTTTGTCAAATACCTATTAATATCATAGCTTGTAAGCGCATAAAATCTACCGCACCTCAGGCAACACTTACTGCCAAAGAACGTGAAACTAATGTAAAACAGGCTTTTACAACAAATATACGATGGGATAATTACCGTATTGCTATCATTGATGATGTGATTACAACGGGTAATACTATGCACGAATTTTGTCATTTGCTTAAACTGAATGGTGCAAAAAATATTGATGTATGGTGTTCAGCCCGACCAAGCATCTTTTATTAATGATTAAAACCTGTGTATAATCCAACGCACTCTTATACAGGTGAAACCATGCAAGATATTTTATCATTTATACAAAACCACTGGATGCTTAGCATTGTACTCGTCATTATTTTTGTCTTACTTCTTGTAGTTGAATGGGTTCGAAATAAACAAGGCGCAAGACGTATATCTCCTCAGGAAGCCACTCAATTAATCAATCACCAAGATGCTGTGTTGATTGATTTAAGACCAACAGATGCATTCAAAACAGGACATATTGTAGGCGCTATTTCTATTCCATTTGCTGAATTAGAAAATAAATCTAAAAAGCTTGAAAAATACAAATCCAAACCCATCATTCTAGTTTGCGCTGCAGGTTTGGAATCTGCTCGTGCGACATCTCTATTGATGAAAATAGGTTTGACTGCATTCATATTAGCTGGCGGCATACGCAGCTGGCGAGATGCAGAAATGCCCCTCGTTAAGGATTAACATGCATGGCGAAAATTATTATCTACTCAACTGCCCATTGTCCTTACTGTGTTTGGGCAAAACAGTTTTTAGAGTCAAAACATTTGGCCTACGAAGAAGTTCGCATTGATCTTCATGCTGAAAAGCGTGTTGAAATGGAGAGATTAAGTGGGCGACGAACTGTGCCACAAATCTTCATTAATGATAAAGCGATAGGCGGCTATGACGACCTTATGCAATTATCAAAAACAGGTCAACTAGACATTTTATTAAATTAACCAAAAGGACCCATCTTATGACTGATAAATCACAACCTAAACTGCATGCCGCAGGTGATGCAGCACCTAACTTCGAAATTCAACGTATTTATACAAAAGACTTATCTTACGAAGCTCCAAACACCCCACATACTTTTGTTGATGATTGGAAACCTGAAGTACAACTTAACCTCGAAACCAAAAGTAATCGTATTCAAGAAAACATGCATGAAGTGGTTTTATCAGTGACCGCAACAGTGACTAGCAATAAGAAGTCTGCATTCCTTATTGAAGTCCATCAAGCAGGTATCTTCATGATTTCAGGCATTGTCAGCGAACAACTACGCCAAATGCTAGGTAGTTTTTGTCCTAACATTTTATTTCCTTATGCACGTGAAGTGATTTCAGACGTGGTTGTACGTGGTGGGTTCCCTCAGTTATTATTGGCTCCCGTCAATTTTGATGCGCTTTATGCTCAACATTTAGAAGAGCAAAGCAAACAAAGCACCGCTGATGCAACAGGCGATGGCAAGGTTCATTAGAATTATTGCCAAAAAAAATCATTTCCCCTCCCAGAACCATGCAGGTGGGGAAAGCACGCACTCTTTTGGATGCCTTTATGAACACGTTTGAAAAACCTATTCTTATTTTGGGCGCGGGCGCCTGGGGCACTGCACTTGCTTTGCATTTATCTCGCCTAGGACAAAGCGTTCATTTATGGAGCAACGAAAAGAATCATATCATCGATATGCAAAAAGAAGGTATGAATAAACGGTATATGCCTAATCAAGCATTTCCGTCTACACTTATGCCCACCTATGATCTGATTGAATCACTACAATTATGTGACGATATTTTAATTGCTGTTCCTTCTTCCGGTTTTCGCGATCTTATGACACACATGAAATCGCACCTCAAAACGTCTTCTAGCCTGATTTGGGTAACAAAAGGACTTGATGAAAGTACAGGAACATTATTACATGAAACATTACGCGATATAGTCAACAACACTTATCCTTTCGCGGTTTTATCAGGCCCATCGTTTGCAAGCGAAGTTGCGGCAGGCTTACCCACCGCTGTTGTAGTCGCAAGTTATCAAAAAGATTTTGCAGAACATGTATCTAAACGATTCAATAGCGCAGCTTTTCGCGTTTATTTAACTCATGATGTGATTGGTGTGGAGATAGGCGGCGCTGTAAAAAACGTGATGGCTATCGCAACAGGCATTTCAGATGGCATGGGCTTTGGTACTAACGCACGTTGCGCTCTTATCACACGTGGCTTAGCCGAAATCACCCGACTGGGTGTTGCATTAGGTGCAGAAGCTGAAACCTTTACAGGTTTGGCGGGACTAGGTGATTTAGTCTTAACTTGCACTGACAATCAATCTCGCAATCGACGTTTCGGTCTTTCGATTAGCCAAGGCACGTCAGCACATGATGCCACAAAAGAAATTGGTCAAGTGGTGGAAGGCAAACGCAATGCGGAACTTGTCGTAAAATTAGCTCGTCGTGTTAACATTGAAATGCCTATAGCGGAAGCTGTTTGTCATATTTTAGAAGGGAAGATCACACCGCGTGATGCGATGCGTGATTTGTTGTCGCGAACAACTAAATCAGAACGAGATTAAAAAAGAAATCATTAGCATAACAGCTATCTCCGAAATTCGGCTTTACCGTCTCTTGTCTTCTCGCTACACCATCTATATGATGCAAATGAATCTAATGGAATGAAGGATTATAAAATGGACTGCAAGGGACTTAAATCGCGTAAATTCAAATTAAATGCTATTTCTTACATAATTCTTACTGCATTTACTCATGAATCTGCACTTTATGCTGCAACACCAGGCATATCTCATCACAACAACCCGGTTATCGCCTATGATATCAATACCATTTATGAGCCACGCTTCACCTTTAATGGTCAGGGAGGTTCATACGGTTTTGGTCAACTTGATGTGATGTATCCGTTCATTAGACGCGAAGGATCGCTCTTTATGATTGACGGACGCTTCGAGAGAGGCTCGCTGAACGCAGAAGATGGTAATTTGGGCTATAATTTGGGCTTAGTCTATCGTCAATTAATGAACAATAATAACAATATTCTGGGCGCCTATCTTTGGCTAGACCGATCCAGATCACCTCAATATAACTATTACAATCAAGCGACTATTGGTGGTGAATACTTAGGCGCTACCTACGATTTCAGAGGAAATGTTTATGTACCCTATGGGCAAACTACACAACAACTAAGTCCGACTTATACCGGACAAGTATTAGGTCATACCCTCATCGCCTTTAGGCATAATTTTAATGAAGAAGCTTTACCTGGCTTTGATATTGAAATGGGACGAGACATTCCTGGCATTAAAAATTTACGCGCTTTTGCTGATTATTATCATTTTGGCGTGGGCGATGATACGAAAGTGGATGGCGGACGCGCGCGATTTGAATATTTTGTTAATTATAATTTTACCGCAACAGCATCTTATGCTTATGACAATATTAGTCATAGTGTGGGCTTTATCGGTTTTCGCGCCAGCATCGGCGGCGTTGATCAATCTTCTAAGATCCCCATGCATAAACGCATGGAAGATTTTATCATACGTAATGCAGATGTAGTGAGAACCAAAAATACTTTACACTCCAATGTTTTTATTAATCCACAAAAATATTGGTTTGTAGATAATACCGCTCTTCCTGGGGGGAACGGCACTTTTCAAAGACCATTTAACACGGAGGCTCAGGCAGAAGCCGCAGCAGGTGCAGGTGATGCTATTTACACCTTTCGTGGCACGGGTATATATGCCCTACCCGGAGGCGGACTCAATTTAAAACCTAATCAGTTTTTCACGGGTTCAGGCGGTGATTTAATCTTCCATCATGCCATCATCATTCCTGGGACTGTTGCACCTGTCATGAATGGGCGCATCAATCTCGCCAATGGTACTACTCTTAGTAATTTTATTGTATCAGGAACAGGCACCGGAGAAATAACAGGAATTTATGGTAATGGCGTTTCAAATGTCATTCTTTCCAATTTGACCATCCAAGACTTCAGTGGGACGAATGCGAATGGAGCAGATAGCAAAGGAAGCAACACGGATCAAGTCGGCGGTAATGGTGGAGTTGGAGGTAATATCACAGGTATGACTATTATCAACAGCAACCATATCACCATAGAAAATACCACCGTAAAAAATATCACTGGCGGCGATGCTAACGGAGGTAATGCAACTACCTATGTTCCTGATAACATAAACAATACGTACAGAGCCCATGGCGGAACGGGTGGTACGGGTGGTAATGCCACAGGTATCGATTTAAGTGACTCTTCGGCTATCTTAATTAACGTAACAGTGACTGGTATTAGAGGTGGCTCGGCAAATGGAGGTGACGGCAATGTGATTGGCATAGGTGCTAACAGTTATAACAATTGGGCTTACGGGAATAATGCCGGCACTGGCGGCAATGCAACCGGAATAAACCTCGCAGGCTCAACTGGATCGACCTTGAATTCTGTCACTGTTACCGGCATTAGTGGTGGATCAGCCATAGGAGGTGATGCCTCTGGTTTATCAGGTACGTCAACGGCCTCTTATAATTATGGACTTAATGGCAGCGGCGGCCTAGGCGGCGCAGCAGAAGGTATCGCTCTCACGAACGGTAGCGCTACTTTATCTAAGGTCATCGTATCTAATATTACCGGTGGATCAGCTGACGCTGGAGATACTTTCGCACTCGGCGCATCGACTAGCTTGAATCATGCAAATACCACAAACATTGCGGGTACAGGTGGATCAGCCATCGGTATGGATTTAACTAACAGCAACGTCACATTATCTCATGTCACCGTTTCTGTTTCTGGCGGATCAGCTAATGGCGGGGATGCTACTGCTACAGGGTCCACGGGAACTAATACTGGCAATGCATCTAATGGAGGCAATGGCGGTAATGCAACAGGTATCATTGAGACTGGCGCTACTGTGATAAATGTTGGTCCAGTGAACGTAACCGCTACTGGTGGATCAGCGAATGGCGGAACGGGGACGACATCTTCTGGCGCTGCCGGGACTCCAGGAACCGGAACCAACATCATACCCTAAAGGTAATCACAAAAAATGAGTGTCGTTGCAACGATTGAACAAAAAGATTGTATTGAAATAACAGGGTCGAAAGATATCGTAAATTGGCTTTTCGACCTGGATGTTAGCCTGGTATTTAGTAGTTATCAATTAGGAAAGTTTTTTTTCATTGGACGACATCCTCCAACTGGGCTTTCGGTATTCCAACGTAATTTTGCCCGTTGTATGGGCATTGCGATTGACGCTGAAAATGATGTGATTTATCTAAGCTCGCTGTATCAAATTTGGAAATTTAAAAACAGTTTGCCCCCAGGCGATGATTATCAAGGTTATGATCGTATCTACACACCGCAAGCCAGCTATCTTACGGGAGATATCGACGTACATGACATGGATTTAATGCATAATGGCCAGCTTATATTTGTAAATACCTTGTTTAGCTGTCTTTCTACCTATAGCGAAGATTATAGCTTTAATATCTTCTGGAAACCTAAATTCATCACCAAGCTTGCGCCTGAAGACCGCTGTCATCTTAATGGTATTGCAATGGAAGCTGGCCAACCCAAATATGTTTCCATGTTTGCGGAGACAAATTCACCCAATGGCTGGCGCGAACACAGAAAAGAAGGTGGCACACTCATTGATGTCCAATTAAATGAAGTGGTATGCACCGGCTTATCTATGCCTCATTCACCACGTATCTACCGTAATACATTATGGGTATTAAACTCTGGTACTGGATATTTTGGCTATATAGACATCAAAACGCAAAAATTTCACGAAGTAACTTTTTGTCCTGGATATCTACGTGGATTAAAATTTATTGGTGATTATGCCGTCGTAGGTTTATCAAAATTGCGTCAATCTGATTTTATTGCAACCACTAAACTCGTCGAAAATCTGCAAAAACATAATGAGTCAGCACACTGTAGTATATGCATTATTGATCTTAGGACCGGCCAGATTGTTCATCATCTTGAACTCGGTGGATCCTTATGTGAACTCTATGATATTGGTTTGCTACATCATATTAAGAAGCCCATGGCAATAGGGATTGAACAAGATGGAATTCGCAGAGTCATCACTATGCCTCCCACCAAACCTGATGATAAATCTGCATTTATTATTCTGGAGAGTCTTCGTCAAGATTAGGAACCAAAAAGTTTATTCCTAGTCATACATCAACTGATCCAACACCGTGACTTCTCCACGCGGTGTAGACTGGGTTAACTCATGCAACACATCCGTCATACATAACACACGCAATGCATTGGGAGTAATGTCATCAAATATCACTTTCACGCCTAAAATAGAACCTTGAACCTCTTCAAAAGTCGCGCCTATACCATAGCCCAAACATAGCGATGATAATTGATCCGCACGGCGACACATAGCAGGTAACAAACCCGTAGGTGCAAAAACCTCTTCCACTGTCATGGGTCTGCCATTCAAACTAAAGCGTGCACCCATCGTCTTTGCTATTTTTGCCATCAAGTCAGATACTTCCACTTTTTATACCTCTATCGTTTCCACCAAGGTTGCGCAATTTTCCTAGGACCCGCCACAAACGATCGCATCCAACGTAAAAAAACCGTCACAGTAAATCCATAACGTTCTAATGCCGAAAAAAATGCCGTTGCAATCACTGCCAACACAAAAGTCCAAAGTCGTATATGAAACAATAAAAACAACAATGGAAAGCATGCTCTAAAATCGATGAAAAAAAATTTTACACTTCTTGCCGAATCACGCCAATGTGCCATACGATATCCTCAATGAATTTAATATTATACACTTATTAAAACTTATATTTCACTAGCACATAGCACATGAATACCCGATAATAGAAACGGATTCAGGAAAAAGATACCGTTTATGGCAATCAAATTTGCATCTATGATACTGTTATCGCTCATACTCTCTGCATGTGCGACGCCTCCGCCGCATGACCCGCCAGACCCTGCTGGCAGCGCGCTTGCTGAAGCATCCTATGCCGTCAGTCGATCCATTTCTAATCTCACAGAAGTTGCACAAGCAGCGCACCCCATGCCTACAATGCCAGATTCACCAAGTCCCGCAAGCTATGGCATGTCAGGCTTAACGTCTGTCGATTGGTCAGGTCCTGTTGAACCTTTAGTCAGACAAATTGCAAAATCTGTCAATTACCGCACCCGCGTACTTGGTAGATCGCCTGCCATTCCTGTGATGGTCAGTATCTATGACAAAAACATGATGGTAGCTGATATTTTACGCGATATAGGTTATCAATGCGGTCGACGTGCAGCCGTCGTGGTTTATCCGGATAGTCGAGTGATAGAATTACGCTATGCTAGAAGTTAAGTAAAGGAGGAGAATTATGAAACCATTGCTTATCATGCTTCTCCTTTGTTTACTCACAGGTTGTTTTAGCAAAAAAAAACAAGACATCGATCCCACCAATTTACACCAGCTTGAAGAGCTGCGTGTGGAAGCCGATCCCACCGCCGAACCTTTATTCAATACAACACAAATTCGTACTAAAGCTTTAAAAGATACTGCGATGAGCCTGGGCGCTCAAGGAGGACTTGCGACAGCATCCGAAAAAATCAATAAAAGATTAGAAAAAGATAAATGGTATTTAGAAACCGTTTATAATTTTAATGGCATGATGTTAAGTCATGGCGTATTACCTCCTATACTCGCTGAAGGCGATAATAGTTTAAATTTAGATGATCCCACCACTATTCGAATTTCAGACAAAACTTACAAAATTATTGCGCAAGCACGCTTTGCCACCACACCGCCGAACTGGCGCGAATATTTATGGATGAGCTACAACAAACCTGAGACTCCACATAAGTTCATGATGCCTAGAAATGATGAAGAAGGTCACATATGGAAAAAAGCAATCGATCTAGGCTGGGAAAAAGGCACCCAACAAGCCGCAAGTATTTTCCAACAAAATCTAGCGCGTTTAAAACGTGACTACAACGGTATGATTCTTTATCGTAAACTCTTACAACAACATATGGTCAGCGCACCTTATGTATCAAGAACTGAATTAGGTGTCACAGGGGATGGCTCAGATATGCGTGTCAACGACCAAGTGTTACGCATTACTGAATTGCCAAAATTACAAACTAACAGTGAAAACTGGAAAGCCATTGTGGTGAAACAACATGACTACTGATTTTATTTTTCCGCAAGAGCCGATACGATTATCCATGGATTCGGTGAATGAAATTTTAATGCATTGCGTCAAAAATGGTGCGTCTGATATCACGTTTCAAACCGATGAATCCATTTTTGCTGAAATTTATGGTCGCTTAAAAAAAGTCACGCGCCGTCGTTTATCGAATACGGAAGTGGGTGAAATTATTAATGCAATGTACGGACCCAACGGCACGGCACAACTTATGTCTGGCAAAGACGTCGATACACATTATGAAATTCGTCCTAATCGCTCTGATCGTTATCGTTTTCGTATCAATGCCACCGCATGCTTGGTCGAAGGCCATGATGGCATACAAATCACAGCCAGAACGATTCCTAGTGATCCACCTACCTTGCAAAGCATGCATTTGCCTCAAAAAATTATTGATGCTATTGCACCTGAACAAGGTGTGGTCTACGTGACGGGTGCAACAGGTTCGGGTAAAAGTACTTTATTGGCTGCTATCATTCGTAGTATTGCGGAAAATCCTGAGAGTCATCGCAAAATATTGACATATGAATCTCCTATTGAATTTGTGTATGACAGCATTGAAACGGTATCGGCGGTGGTGAGTCAATCCGAAATTCCAAGACACTTGCCTAGCTTTGCTGCAGGTGTTCGCAATGCCTTACGTCGAAAGCCTCGACTCATCCTCGTAGGTGAATCACGTGATGCCGAAACCATTAGTGCTACCATGGAAGCTGCGATGACCGGCCACCCGGTTTATACCACCTTGCATAGCAGCAATGTGCCTGAAACCGTAAGACGTCTCGTCACCACCTACCCTGCCGAAGAGCGCGCTGGACGTACCATAGACTTAATTGAAACCATGCGATTGATCATTTCGCAACGCTTAGCACCTACGGTTGATGGCAAACGTGTAGCGTTGCGTGAATATTTAGTTTTTGATGAAAAAATTCGTGATAAGTTGCTAGACGCCGATCCCAATACTATCACTGCGATGGTAAGAAAAATGGTGCATGAGCAAGGTCGAACCATGGCTGCGGATGCTAAGGAAAAATTCGATGCGGGATTGATATCGGAGCGGGTGTATAGTGTGATTGCGGAGCAAGAGAAGAGAGAAGATGAAATGAAGGGTTAATCATATCTTTTTGTTCAACTTCAACTTATCTTCAGCCTCCTTCGCATGTTTTTTAGCAATCCCTACTCCAGTCTTCACAGCGCCTTCTGCCGTGCCCTTACCAGCTTGCGCAGCACCTCCTGCAGCGGCTTCTACTGCTTGCTTCATCGCTTGAGCGGCTTGAGCTTCACCGTATTGCATCGGTTGGCCACCGATATAGGTTAGAATGCGCTCTGGGATATGATGGATAAGAGTAAACACTTGATTCATGGAGGTAAAAACAACAGACGCAAAAATCCCTATAAAGATAACTTCTTCTACCAAACCAGGCAAAAGCGTCATGACATTCCACTTCACATATATAAAACCCATACAAATGAATTTAATGACCACATTTGCCAAAAATGAAGCCACAAGCAATCCAAATACCATCAAGGTAGGTCGTAAAAATAAATTAAAAATAATCATGAGAGAGGGTTCTGCACGACCAAATACTTCACTTTGTCCTCCTGGACTCATAATACCAAGCGCTATAATAGGAGCTGCCACCATGGCTTCGATGACGGCAATAAACCAACCTATCACGGAGGCCGTAAAAACGACAAAAGGTATCATGGGCACATACATACCTAACAAAGCCCCCATGGTCATCAGAGCACCCAATAATAAATAAAGCGCGGGCATTAAAAGACTATTCACTGCTTTAAAAATTTCTATGGCACCTGTAATATTACCGAAACCTCCAAACATAGTTGTAGGAAATGCAGCTACTGCAGCAAACAGCGCTGCCGAAGCCATAATCACCACATAAAATAACTGCGCTATAATTAATAAGTTTTGACCAAAAGTAGCCACTCTAAGCAGAGGCGTATCGTGAATGCCTAGGTGAGAAGCTGCAGCTCCTTGCAACATTTGCATAAAAGACGCCGTCAAGCTTCCCGAGAAATCATTGAGCACGCTATCATAAGCGCTGGTTGGACTGGACGCTGTACTGCTACCCGATATATCCGTTAAAAACTGTCCCGCTGCCGTATAATTATTGCGATAGGTATTTTCCATCACTTCGTTACCTGGCTGAGACACGGAAAACTTCTTGATGTCTTTCGTACTCTCTTGTGTCACTGCATTCACTATATTATAAAAATAGATGCCTGCAGTGATCCAACCCGAATTGATTGCCAACTGCGTGTCAAAAGTATTGCTTTTGGGTGGAGGGGCATTGGCTGCAGCTGCCGTCAGAAGAGCACTTACATACACTTGTGAATTAATAGTGATAAAATTTATGCCGCTCGTATTATTGATCGCTGTGATGTCCACAGGGGCAGATTGACCAGTCAGCATAGGAAATAGGGCCCATTGCTCTGCCCAAGATAACTCTCCATTCGCATCAGGATTCATACCTGGAGAGACTTGACCCGTTTTTTGATAAGGTGTTGGAAAAATTCTAGGAGGTAGTTGCATACAATATTGAATTGGAAATTGTGGTTCTGCCGGCGGGACACAACAAGTCGCGTTTTTTTCTGCGACATTAAAATTCTGTTTCTTGCAATATTCCGTGATCCACCCGCTTGCCGGTGGACCTGGATTACCCCTTGTCGTTTGGTTAGCTGTATAATAAAAAGCGAGATATTCACTATCGGCCTGCGCAACTTTTTGTGCAATACTCCTTAACTGTGGGATAATTTGGCTTTGTAACACCTCATTTTGTGTTTTACAAAGCGCACATCCTTGAGATTGCTCCTGTCCTGATGGGCAACTTTCACTTTGACTGCATTTGGTCAATGTGCCGCATGCCCCGGCTTTACCAAGCAAATAAGTTGTGCTATTAACATTAAAAGGATTGCTTGCTACATCATCGTGAGCCAGCTTTATTTCAGTATCGTTAACCACTCCAGTAGGATTCATATTGAAGGTTGCTTCGCACACAAGCCCCTGAAAAAGAGACTTCATGGCGGTGCTCACCCCAATCATATTGTTGCTCGCCACACTCACAGTCGGCGTACCTTGACCACTCGCAACCACGGCCGCCGTCCATAAGGTATTTGCAGCCCCTACACCTTGTACGATAATCCACATAATAATAACTTGTAATGTGGAATAACCACTGGCTGCAGGAAAAAGACTCACAACGCCCGCCACCATGCGTATAGGAACCCATAAACCGCTCCATTTTTTACCTAAAAACTCGCCTTCATGGGCAGTCATCATAAGCCCTACCACCGTGGTATAAACCACAACGATGGCGCCCACTGTCAATGCTATCGTATTGATGGTCAAAAAAAGTGAATTCATGAAAGCACTTGGAGCGCCAGGCAACACATTCCCTACACTGCCAAAAATTTGACTGAGAAAATACATCGATTTGTCAGCGGGATCGATATGAAATAGATTAGCAGGCATTAACTGGTATCCTTATCTGTCATAGGACGACCACTCCACCACTCCGCAAAAGTACAACCTAATTTTCGATGTTTGATTTGAAAGTGCCAGAAATGAAAACGAAAAGCATAGCATAGTAGAATGGCAACACATGCTAGGGCCAATATAAACGCCGAGAATTTTCCATACCCTATAAGAAAAATGAATGCTCCTATAAAAGCAAAAGCAGCAATGATGACAAAAAAAATAGCATAAAACACATATATTTCAGAAACGCGATTTACATCTGCCTCAGTGACATTAAGTCGTTGCATGGCAGCTTCGAAGGTTTCGGTACGTTCTGGTGTTGGGGCGGTGCCGATATCTTTTAGATTAGCCCAGATGATTTTATTGTAAGATTTGAGCTCATTATAACCTATCCACCCTAATGGATTAAAAAAAGTCTTACGAGTGATTTTAAATGCATCTCTAATAGCCATAAGAACATCCAAATAAAGTCATTTTACCTTACCACTGACTTATGAAAAAAACAATCACACCTGCACTTGCTCTGAAAGTTTTCTTGAGTATACTTAAACAAGAGGTATATATGCCAAACTTAGACCTACCATCATCACATGCTTTTTGGAAACAATACGATGACCCTATGATTTATCGGGTGATTGCATTTATGGAAAGTGTCGAAACTTGGTCACTCGATGGCAACCCTGAGCTTGAAGCAGCCATGCATGAACTAGGCGATCAACTCGAACAACTTGCTCGTTTCGAATTAAGCAAAGAAGAATTTTTTATTTCCCTTTGCGCACATCTCAAAACTTCACGCATTTTACGCCTATTACAAGCCATTGATACTATTGATCCTGGTTCTGCATCAAAAGTGTTAATGTTTGCGGAAGAAAATAATACACCAGAAAATCTCATAGCAGGACTTTTCTTACGCCGTAATATCGTATTTGAACGCTTACGACTTTTGGCGCGTGTTTTTTCACCTCAACGTGTTGAATTAGTCATGAAAGCCATGGAGCAAGAAAATGTATAAAATGATATCAATCCTTATAATACTTGCTTTATTTATTGCATCTTCCGTCGTATTTGCACAAGAATTTTCTTTTAAACCACCCCCCATTCCTTCTACATCTGGAAGTAGTCCCTCACTTTCACCGGAAGACTTTGCAAAAAGTAGCACACAAGCATATCAAGAACAACAAGCAAAAATTTCTGCTTTAGCGGGCCAAAAAGCTCAAACAGCACAAATGAATAAAGCCAAAGCTGCAACTGCTGCATCCAAACCTGCGCTTGACGCTACTCAAAAACCCATGACAACAATGCCCCCGCAATTAAACAATGAACCACAAAAACCTATGCCTCAAGAAAGTCCTAGCAGAATCGCAAGCCCCACTCCTGCTGAAACACCCTCCACTCCAACTCCTGCAACACAACCTTATACCGGTTTTCAGAGTCCGCCGCCCAAAAGCGGTGGCAATTACAACAGTGACGGAACACCTGCCAATAACAATCAAAATTCGGGTGGATGGGGATCGAGTATTAAATATTAATACGTTTTTGGAGCAACGTTCATGATCAAAAATCACATAAAGTATTACCTTCTTCTTATTGCTTTTATCACTAGCATAGCTTACGTAACCATGTCTTACTCAGATTCAACAACTCCGAATAGTCAAGCCTATGACACATTAAATGATGCCGAAGCTTCTGCAAAACAAGCCAATGATGACTCTGATAAAACAAGAAAAGACAATCCATCGGATTATCTGCACCAAATTGCAGACAATACTTATGCCTTTTTGAAAGCATTCAATTATTTTAGCCTTAATTGGCTACAAATTTACACTGCACCAACCTCTAATGAGTTGGATGCTCAATTTGGTAATTATCTCTTGTCTTATCAAGATAATTTACAATATCAATTGGCTTTACTTACCGGGGGTTCATTTAATCTACTGGATCAAAACGGCAAACCGAAGCAGCCAGCAGAAACGATACAAGTCGATTCCATTTATCCCCTACAAGACGAAAACCTCGGGATTTATCCCACTGCTCCTCCTACTGCCAATATGAATTATATAAGTCTAGTCAATAATTCCATGACTCAAGTAAAACCAACGATACCTGTTGCTACAGATTTTAAGAATGCGCAATATTTTGTTAAGAACGCTTCTGGTATTAATATCCATCACCCAATTCTTAGATCCGTAAAAGATAAAAGAAGTGATAACTACCTAAAATACATTACTTTTATAAATAGCATTAAATCTATTGCAAGCTTTAATGCTTATATTTTAAATGAACAACTTGCTGATTCACGAAATAACTTTAAATTAAACACTGCTCAAATGGAATTAAAACGAAAAGCCAGCAATACTAACTGGTTAAATCATGTCAATACTGAAATGTCGTTGGGTGTTATTTTACGACAAATTTTATTATTTAATTCACAAAACTATGTACTTATGTCTGATTTATTGACAACCCAAAAACAACTTCTCGCTGCAACTGCGATGACGAATACGTTAATCATTGCAAGCAGTGGATTTTATGAAAAGACCTTGTATGACGCAGCGAGATAGCCCATCGTCAATTATTCCACATTCTGCACCTGCTCGCGTATCTGTTCAATAAGCACTTTTAATTCAACAGACGCGCGGGTCGTATCCACATCCGCTGATTTTGCGCCCAACGTATTGGCTTCACGATTCAATTCTTGCATTAAAAAATCTAATCTTCGCCCAACCACTCCACCATGTTTTAAAATACGCCTGATTTCAGAAATATGCGTATCGATACGCTCTAACTCTTCTGATACATCAATTTTTTGGGAAAAAATTAAGATTTCTTGCTCAAGTCTACCCATATCTAACTCAATTTTGACTTCACTAAAGCGCGCAATCAAACGCTCGCGTTGCAACTTCAAAATCTCGGGCCAATGTTTCCGTACTGTTGCAACTTCTGCTTTCATGCTGTCTAATCGTTGCAAAAATAATTGTTTTAATTCCGCTCCTTCACGTTCACGCGCCGAGATTAAATCTTGCAATGTTTTTTCGAGCAACTTGATCACTTCATCTTCAATCATTTCAAAGTCCACTTCCGCAATTTGCAATATACCCGGCCAACGCAGAATATCCATGGTTTGAATCGGTGCAACTTTAGCCATGGCTTTTTGATTCAATAGCTCAGCCACAGTTTCATTAGCTTTACAAAGCTGTTCAGCAAGATGATGATTGATAGTAATTTCTGAACCTGACACATCACCCGGTTGATATCGCAAATGACATTCAATTTTTCCTCGCTTTATAAAACGTCTAAGAGATTCCCGCATCGGTGCTTCTAATTCATGTAGATTATCTGGCAACCGAATAACAAGCTCAAGATATCGATGATTAATAGATCGTAATTCACATACTGCTGTACCCCATGAGCCTTCTGCCTGCCCTCTTGCGAATGCTGTCATGCTTTGAATCATAAGATTATTCCTGCCTATAGTTACACGCATATTACCATATTGATATATATCGTCTATAATGGCAGCCTTTATAAATATTTTAAAATGAGATTACAATGCGTCCTAGCCAAAGAGAAAATAATCAATTACGCGACATACGCCTGACTCGTAACTATACAAAACATGCTGAAGGTTCTGTATTAGTTGAATTTGGTGAAACTAAAGTCATTTGCACTGCCACGTGGACACCCGGTGTTCCTTATTTTCTTAAAGATTCAGGCAAAGGATGGGTTACAGCAGAATACGGTATGTTACCTCGCTCTACCCATGAACGCATACAACGCGAAGCTGCTAAGGGTAAACAAGCAGGAAGAACGCAGGAAATTCAGCGTCTCATTGCCCGCTCTTTACGCGCAGCTATAGATTTAAATGCGTTAGGTGAAAATACTATTATTATTGACTGTGATGTCATACAAGCCGATGGGGGAACACGTACTGCATCGATTACAGGTGGATGTCTTGCGCTTTATGATGCTATCCAGCAGATTAAACAAAAAACCAAAATAAAAGCAGACCCTTTTAAACAATTTATTGCATCCGTGTCTGTAGGTATCTGTAAAGGTACAGCCGTGTTAGATTTAGATTATTCCGAAGACTCTTCTGCCGATACGGATATGAACGTCGTCATGACAGAACATGGCGGTTTCATTGAAATTCAGGGCACTGCAGAAAAAGATACGTTTCAACAAGTTGATCTTGATCAATTATTGGTTTTGGCGAAAAATGGAATTCAAACATTGATTGAAAAACAAAAAGAAGTTGTGAAAGTTTAGGTTGCTTTCGCTGTCATGCCAGCATGCTGGCATGACAGCGGAGAAAACATGCTCAATCACAACTTTTTTGATGGATTGATATTAGCATCAGCATTTGGAACATCGTTTAGAAGAGAATTTGTATGGCTAAAAATACTAAAATTAGACAAGCCTTGTTTTTGCTGAGTTTTTAACTTCCAAGCTGTAATTGTATCATCAATAGTCTCGATAGCTTCATCAGGTTTAAACGTTCTTCTATAATTGGCACTCATTCGGTTTTACCTCCAAGCTCAACGCGAAACTGAATATTTTTTTTCTCTGACTCTGTTCCCGAATTAATATATTCCATTTTTTGTATTGTCCTATTCAAGATTGTTTCTAGAGATGCTTTGACAGTATTTTTTACACCCTCTGGGATGGGGTAAGCATAAGGAACATGTAAATAAAATAAAACAAATTGATCTTCTTGTGATATCAGTTTCATCACAATGTGATGCTCACCTGAAGTCACGCCGTATCTGTTATCATAATAAGCAATGAATTTACCTTCGAGCAAAAGTTTTCCTAATTGCTCATCGGGTACAGAAATATGAATGATTGATGCAGCTTCT
>CAZHMQ010000035.1:0-17188 GCA_964533645.1 uncultured Coxiellaceae bacterium | reverse complement strand
TAATTTTTTTTGTTCCCATTAAAATTGATTGGGGGCATGACACCCAAGTTTTATTTTTTATCATCCTTAACTTCTTCAAACTCCGCATCCACCACATTATCTGCTTTACCTGCTGATGATTGAGCATCCGCTTGTGGTTGTTCTGCTTGTCCTGGTTGACCTTGTTGCTGTTGACTTGCATACAATCGTTCAGCCATTTTTGAAGAAGCTTCAGTTAATGCTTTAGTTTTTTGTTCAATGACATCTTTATCATTGCCTTTGGCTACTTCTTTTAAAGCTTCAATAGCAGATTCAATGGACTTACGTTCATCCGCAGAAACTTTATCACCCGCTTCACTCAATGACTTTGTGACCGCATGAATCATATTGTCTGCTTGATTGCGCACATCCACCAATTCATGAAATTTACGATCTTCAGCAGCATGCGTTTCAGCATCTTTAATCATGTTTTTGATTTCATCTTCCGACAAACCACTCGAAGCTTTAATCACTATCGATTGTGCCTTACCCGTTGCTTTATCTTTTGCAGACACATGTAAAATACCGTTTGCGTCGATATCAAATGCAACTTCAATTTGTGGCATACCACGTGGTGCTGGTGGAATATCAGTTAAATCAAAACGGCCTAGCGATTTGTTAGCCGATGCCATTTCACGCTCGCCTTGTAGAACATGTACCGTCACAGCTGTTTGATGATCTGCTGCGGTTGAAAATGTTTGAGATGCTTTAGTTGGAATCGTTGTGTTTTTCTCAATTAATTTAGTCATTACACCACCTAAAGTTTCGATACCTAAAGATAACGGTGTAACGTCTAATAACAACACATCTTTTACATCACCTGCAAGCACAGCTCCTTGAATAGCAGCACCTACTGCTACGGCTTCATCAGGATTCACGTCGCGTCTTGGTTCTTTACCAAATAAATTTTTCACGACTTCTTGAACCAAAGGCATACGGGTTTGACCGCCAACTAAGATCACATCAGCAATATCACTAAAGTTAACACCCGCATCTTTAATCGCTATTTTACAAGGTTCAATAGTACGTTGAATTAAATCTTCGACCAACGATTCAAGTTTAGCGCGAGTCATTTTGATATTTAAGTGTTTTGGACCAGAAGCATCTGCTGTGATATAAGGAAGATTAATATCGGTTTGTTGAGCAGATGATAATTCAATTTTAGCTTTTTCAGCAGCTTCTTTCAGACGTTGTAAAGCAAGAGGATCGTTACGTAAATCAATGCCTGAGGATTTCTTAAAATCATCCACCAGGTAATTCATAATACGTAAATCAAAATCCTCACCGCCTAAGAAGGTATCACCATTGGTCGACAACACTTCAAATTGATGTTCTTTATCAACTTCAGCAATTTCAATAATAGAAATATCAAAGGTACCACCACCCAAATCATATACAGCAATTTTACGATCGCCTGGTTTTTTATCCATACCAAAGGCAAGTGCTGCAGCGGTGGGTTCATTGATAATACGCTTTACTTCTAAGCCTGCAATACGACCGGCATCTTTGGTAGCTTGACGTTGTGAATCATTGAAATAAGCTGGAACAGTAATCACTGCTTCAGTCACTGGGTGGCCTAAGTAATCTTCAGCTGTTTTCTTCATTTTCATAAGCACTTGAGCGGAAACCTGTTGCGGTGCTAATTTTTTGCCTGCCGCTTCAATCCATGCATCGCCATTATCCGCACGAATAATTTTATAAGGGACAATTTCCATGTCTTTACGTACCACTTCTTCGTCAAATCGACGACCAATCAATCGTTTTGCTGCGTAAATCGTATTCTTAGGATTAGTCACCGCTTGACGTTTAGCGGCTTGTCCCACAAGAATTTCATCATTATCAGGGAGATAGGCCACAACAGAGGGTGTGGTTCTCGCGCCTTCTGCATTTTCAATCACTATGGTTTGGTCGCCTGATCTCACCGCGACACATGAGTTTGTTGTACCAAGGTCAATACCTATCACTTTACTTATTGTTGCCATATCATTCTCCAAAAAAATCTTTATTAACTATTAAGATGGGGTTGATTTATATTTTTTCAAGTCCCGGACAAACCAAAAGCGTTTTCCGGGATAATAATTCACTTTGAAACTATCACTAATGCTGGGCGTATCAAACGTTTGTTCAAAAGATAACCTTTTTGTAATACATTGACCACTGTATTGGGTGGAACATTTGGGCTTTCCACCGTTGAAACGGCTTGATGTAGCTCAGGGTTAAAAGGCTGTCCTTCTGGATCTACGCTTTCTATACCGAATTTTTCCATCGCTTTAATTAACATTTTTAAAGTGAGGTTCACACCATCAAGCAAACTGCCGGCACCGGATTCGTCATTTAAATGAGCCGCAATAGCACGCTCTAAGTTATCGACGACTGGCAGAAGCTCAAGAGTAGCTTTTTCTAAAGCAAATTTATGAGCATTTGCTATATCGCGCTCTTTAATACGCTGCATATTTTCCATTTCAGCCTGCGTACGTAACAGACGATCTTTATAGGTGTTAGCCATTTCTTCGGCCGACGTAAGCTGTTTTTGTAATTCTTGATAAGATGCATGATCTAATAATTCTTCAGCAGCTGGCTGCTCATCATCGATGTTCAAATCATGGTCAGCACTCTCTTTACCAAATTTCTGGTGCAAAGAACCGGTGCTACTGGCTTTGTTTTCTTTTGACACTTTTTTCTCCTTTTAAACACAAACTCTTATGCCGGCACTTATGCCGGCACATTGGTGGGCACGCTACGCTTTGCCCACCTACAATTTTATACATATGGGGATAACTTACCCTTGATTCAAGGCAGCTGATAATAATTTTGCCGTAACATCCACGACAGAAATCACTCGTTCATAAGGCATTCTGACCGGTCCTATAACCCCTAAGCTTCCAATGAGGTGATCATCTACGGCATAGGATGCGGTTACAATACTGCATTCATCAAAAATTTCATAACCAGACTCTTTTCCGATAAATATTTGCACACCCTCTGCTTCTAAAGCATGATCTAATAAATTTAATATTTCTTGTTTTTGAGTAAAAGCATTAAACAATACTCGCCATCGTTCAAAATCGACGGTACGTTCCGAATAATTCAATAAATTATTTTGTCCTACCAAGATATAGTCTTTATTTTCTTCTTCTGCACCTACAAAAGCTTTATTCCCTACATCTAGAGCTGCCTGCAATAAACCTGCCATAGTCTCGCGTTCCAGAGACATAGCATCTAACAGGCCTTTACGTATCGATAATAAGCTTTTTCCCGCATAATGTGCATTAATATAGTTGCTCGCTTCTTGTAATTCACTTTTTGAATAAACTTTTTCAGTGTAAATAACGCGGTTTTGTACCTCACGGTTATTTAACACTAATATAACAAGTACCCGATTGGCAGAAAGCGCTAAAAATTCAACCTGACGTAACTCAATTCGATTGCGCCTTGGCAATGCGACAACTGCTGCTAACTGGGTCAAATTAGAAAGCACGGAGGATGCGGATTGCAATAAATTAGACATCTCTAAGTCAGGATCTAATTTACGTTGTAAAACATCCACTTCATCGAACTCTAGTGGTTTAACTTTAATCAAGCTATTCACAAACAATCGATAACCTAGAGAGGTTGGCACCCGACCGGATGAGGTATGAGGCGAGGTTAGATACCCATTACCCTCCAAATCAGCTAATATATTACGTATTGTTGCTGCACTTAAACCAAGGGCGCACTCCTCGGCAAGCACCCTAGACCCAATAGGGCAACCGTCTTGGATATAACGTTCAACCAAGGTTTTTAGTATTTGTTGGGCGCGCTGATTAATAGTCACATCGTTCATAAAAACAATCCTATGGTGCTATAGACCAATATAACATAGAATTTTAGCAACCTCTGACCCCATCGTCATCTAAAGGAACGCACATGGCAAGTATTTTTAACAACATAGGTATCCTAGGCCGGTTAAAAAATCCCGGCGTCAAAGAAACTCTTAAGACTCTTATCCAACATCTGACACAGTTATCACAACATTTTTATGTCGAAATTGAAACTGCAGAATCACTACATCAGCCCGATTTAAAAACCATCCCTCGTGAAAAGATTGGTAAAGAGTGTGATCTTTTAATTGTAGTGGGCGGTGACGGCAGTTTATTACATGCAGCGCATGCAATCATTAACCAAAACGTGCCTGTCGTTGGAATTAACCGTGGCAGCCTTGGATTTTTAACCGATATTCATCCTGCCGAACTCGATAAAATCACAGCTATACTCCAAGGAAAATATACGCTAGAAAAACGTTTTCTTTTAACAGCTTCCGTAGAACTTCATGGTAAAAATATTGGCAATGATAATGCACTCAATGAGGTTGCTATTATTCCAGATACTGTCCCACACATGATAGAATTTGAAATCTACATCGATCAGCAATTTGTATGCAGTCAAAACTCAGATGGTTTGATTATTGCAACACCTACAGGATCGACAGCTTATGCACTTTCTGGTGGCGGACCTATTCTGCATCCACAACTCGATGCTATTGTATTAGTGCCTATGTTTCCGCACTCGTTAAATAACAGACCTATAGTAGTTGAAGGAAATAGCCAAATTGATATCATTATTACGCCTAATAATACCACCTCTACACGATTAAGTTGCGACGGTCGCGACTATTTAGCAACACCGATCGATAGTCGTGTTTCTATACGAAAAAACACTCAAGCGCTCAATCTTATTCATCCGCTTGATTATAATTACTACGAAACATTGCGTACAAAACTCCACTGGGGGAAAAAGCTACTTTATTCCGAATAAGGATATAACAATGCTTACAGAAATACATATCAATAATTTAATTACTATACCGACACTGCACTTAGACATTAACTCCGGAACGACTGTCATTACCGGTGAAACGGGTGCAGGCAAATCCATACTCATTGATGCCATTGAACTTGCCTTAGGCAGTCGCGCAAGCAATGATAAAATTCGTCCTGGACAAGAAAAAGCAGAAATAAGCATTTGCTTTGATGTAAGCAAACTAGCTGAGGCAAAACAATGGTTAGATCACTATGATCTTTCACACGAAAATAATGCATGCATTTTAAGACGGGTTATGCATCAAGATGGCAGATCAAAAAGTTTCATCAATGGCATGCCAACCACCTTGCAACCTTTACGTGAATTAGGAGAGCTTTTGATACAAATTCACGGACAACATGAGTATCATTCCTTATTGAAAACGGATCACCAACGAAAAATACTCGATCATTATGCAAGCCATCAACATTTATTAGATACGGTGAATCATCTCTCTGACGAATGGCATAGCTTAAATGGTCAAATCACCCAATTACGTCAGCGCATCACTGAGCGTAATGCACGCATGACATTTTTAAATTTTCAATTACAAGAATTAAAAGAACTACAGCTTACTCAAGATGAATTCCAAACGCTCGATCTTGAACACAAACAACTTGCCCATGCGGGTGAATTATTACAAAATTTAAATAGCGCACTTAATATCCTCACAGATCACGAAGAAAACAATGCCTTACGCTCTATTCATCAAGCATTGCACGCACTCGAGCTTGTACAACAAGTTGATCCTAAAATTTCTGACTGGATTGAATCGTTGAATGCTATATTGATTCAAATCAGCGATACAGAAGATGGGCTACGTCATTATCTAAATACCATCGAAATTGATCCCTCACGTCTTATATGGGTAGAAGATAGAATTAGCCTATTATTTAATATGGCACGTAAGCATAAAATCAATCCGCAAGAACTTTATGATTTACAATGCAGATTAGCTATCGAACTTCAAGCATTGGAAAATAGCGATCTGCAATTAAATGAATTAGAACAAAAACTTTCAACTATCGAAAAACAATATCATGATAATGCTATCAAACTTAGCAAAAGTAGAACCAAAGCAGCAGAAAATTTAAATATTATTATTACAAAAACCATTCATGAGCTTTCATTAAGCCATGCACAATTTGAAGTTTGCTTAGAAGCCGACAAAACCATGTCTATGTCGCCTCATGGAGTAGAAAAAATTATCTTTCGCATCAAAACCAATGCTGGACAAACCATGCAACCGCTCTCAAAAATTGCATCCGGCGGTGAACTTTCACGTGTGGGTCTCGCAATTCATTTAGCCACTGCAGATCAATACCATACTCCAACACTTATATTTGATGAAGTGGATGTCGGTATCGGCGGAGGCACTGCGGAAATGGTGGGCAAACTATTACGTAAACTAGGACAATCTCATCAAGTCTTATGCATCACTCACCAAGCACAAGTGGCCGCAAAAGGACATCATCATTTACGTGTTGCAAAAATGCAATCTGAACATTCTACTCGAACTCACGTCCATGCTTTATCACAAGACGAAAAAACTCATGAATTAGCACGCATGTTAGGTGGTGTTGAAATTACGCAAACTACGCTCGCACATGCCAAAGAGTTAATTGATACCCTAAGTTGAAAAAACCCAGGTGCTAGTACCTGGGTTTGCAATATGATCAACGAGGACCGCCAACATGCGGACCGGGCATGCATGGAGCAGATGGTACTGGCATAGGCTGCATGGGGGGAGCCGACGGCATTGGCATAGGCTGCATGGGAGGAGCCGACGGCATTGGCATAGACTGAACTGGCGGCGGAACTTGTCCCATTGGATATAGTGGATAATAAGGAACTGGTTGAGGTTGTATAACAGGCACAGAGACAGGCTGTGGCGGTACAACTAGAATAGGCGCTGGTTGTGGATGTCTATGGTGATGATGGTGGTCGTGGTGGTGACCATGATGATGTCCGAATATAGCATCCAAAAATGAATGACTACTACCATATTGACAATGGCTATCATGGCAAGGGGTGGCCACTGGAACTGGTTGAGGCTGACGTGGGTACATATATAAAACTCCTTTTATAAAATTATGAAGACTTCTGACATTTTGCACAAATCCCATAAATATTCAAGTTATGGTCCGTAATCTTGTAACCCGCATTTTCAGCAATACATTGTTGACGTTCTTCTATGAACGGATCAAAAAATTCTTCGACGGTTTTGCATTGTACACAAACCAAATGATCGTGATGTGTTCCATGATCTAGTTCAAATACAGAATGTCCTTCAGAAAAATGATGCCTAGTGACTAATTTTACCTCTTCAAATTGAGTCAATACACGATAGACGGTGGCTAAACCAATATCATCACCCGACTCCAATAAGATGCGATACACATCTTCGGCACTTAAATGATGGTTACCAGCCTTCTCAAGTATCTGTAAAATTTTCACCCTAGGTAGGGTTATTTTTAAACCTACTTTTTTTAAATCCGAGTTATCCAAAGCCGTAAGCCTCCGTTGGGAATCAAATGATTTTAACAGGTTACATCTAATGCAGCTATATTTTGATTTTTTTAGGATCTTAAATCAGTTATTATCATGCCCACTTATAATCCTACATTTGGAACAGAAATATGCAGAAAATCATTGCGCTAGGTTTAGTAGTGTTGGCTTTAACAGGTTGCATACGTAAGATTTCGATTGAACAAGGTAATGTCATGACACCGGAGATGACGAGTCAATTGCACACCGGCATGAGCATAGAGGAAGTAAAAAATGTGATGGGGTCGCCTATGTTAATGAACACTTTCAATGATAACCGCATTGATTATGTTTACACTTTTAAACCGGGCAATGGCACGATGACTGAGAAGAAACTGACGTTAAGCTTTAAAAATGGTGTGTTAAAAAACATTAGCTGAATATAAGAGCTGATCAAGTTTTTAGCATTTTCCACAGCATATGCTTTATACCAGACAATTGTTTCATTTATTAATCCGCGAAATAATATAGGATGGATCTTTTCTTTAATCTTAGAAAAATCATCTGGATGAATAGCAATATGCAACTTATATTTATCTATAAAAGATTGGCTTTAAGATTGTTTTGCGCGCTTCTTACGCGCATCTTTAGGATCCATTATCAATACCCGATAGATTTCTATCCTATCGCCTTCTGTGACGATATCTGTCAGCTTTTTCTGCTTACTAAAAATTCCGACTTTTTGCTTCATTAAATCAATATCAGGAAACTCTAATAAAATACCGGAACGATCGATGGCAAGTTCAATAGTACAACCTTCTTCAACGAGTAATTTGATAAGGCGCTGCCTATGCACGTCAGCATAAGCGACTTCAACATTAATCTTCTTTACGTTCGCCATACACTTCAACTGCACGTTTAGTAAATAAATCGACTAAGGAGTTCGCGATATGCGAAAAAATAGGTTGGAATATAACATCGAGAAAATGACCCACCAACTCAAAATCGAGTTCTAAATTCACTTTACACCCATGATCGCCCATGGGTGTAAATGTCCAAATGCCTTCTAAGTGTTTGAAAGGACCTTGAATTAAATTAATATCAATACGCTCATAAGGTGTGAGCGTATTTTTAGTCGTAAAACTTTTATGTATCCCAGACCATGACAATTCAAGCGATGCGTCCACTTCATTACCTTCACGTGAAATAATGTGGCTAGCAGAACACCATGGTAAAAATGCCGGATAATGTTCAATAGCATCTACCAATTCAAACATTTCTTTAGCTGTATAAGGTAATAAAGCGCTTCGCTTAATTTGTGTAACACTCATTTTTAATTCGCCATAACTGATTTTAACTCGGGTGAAAATACCATTTGCAACTCTTCTTTAGTGCATCGTAAATTATCCATAAATAAAATTTCCACCGCATTTTTTAGATTTTCGATAAGTCTTGCGCGTTCTCTTTTGTCTTCATCCTTGTCACCCACAAACCAAGCATAAGGATCTGCTTCTAAAAATTCCTTAATCGGACCGGTTTGACACATAAGATGTGTGAGCCAACTTCCATTATGCGCATCATCAATCGATTCAACAGAACCCATAAATTTATCAACATATCCAACGCGCTTAACCGGTTTAAACCATGCTATCATTTGTCCTGTTTTTTCAATTGCCCTATCACAATAAAGACGAAGTTTTTTATAAGCATATTCATTTTTAACTGCAAATTTTACGATGGGATTAACAGCCATTCTTTCTAATTTTATTTTTAAGGGTTCCTCGGGTCTTTCTTCCCCTCTTAATATATTTCTTACCATATTCACAATTTTCACTGCGGTTTTTTTAACATCCTTTACTTTTATTTGTGGACGTTTGGTTTCAATAAATTTAGCAGCTAAATCAATAAGCTCTTCAGGAGATTTAGTGGCATTTTCTGGCAACTGTCCCATGTCATAAATAGCTAATACACATGCTACTAACATGGCACTGCGAGTACGACCTGCTTTGCAATGCACAAGCACAGAATTACCCTCATTTCTAAATTGCTGTATTTTTATCACTATCTCCGCGGCTGATTTAATATCTATTTTATCACCGCTGCTAAAGTCTTTCATAATTAACTGCTCATGATCGACCTTGATTTCATTCTGATCAATTTTGAAGGTTTTTTTCCATTCCTCAGGTCTTACAGGATCCATAAGAAAAAGAGTTTCATGATTTTCATATTTATCGACAGCACTCACCACTAACATGGCATCACTATCAGGTGCGTTGACTTTTTTAATTAAATTCTCTTCATCCCCACGCATAGGTAAACTGGATAAATGAAGATTAGGAGCAATTTCATCTTCATTATTCCATAAGCCTACCATTTCTCCGCCTCTAATGAATAAATATGACATAACGTGCACAGATTTTTCGTATGACCACATATAGAATCTCCATATAAAAGAAAAATTTATAATAATTTTAGCGCACAATCTGTAACTATGGTCTGTTGAAAGACTCTATATATATTCTACATGGAGTCAATCTGATTAGGAAAGCATTTTAAGATTCGGTAATTTCTATCATCTTCTCTAATGCTTTTTTAGCATTCGTTATAATCCATGCTTGGCCCGTTTCATCTAACCGTTCTCTAGAACCGACAAATTCATTAACAACGTCGCCAGGTTTTACTAAATTAAATGCGGGGACTTTTCCTTGTCGTAAAAGGTCTAATACAGCAACCAAATGTGGAGGATCATTGCGTGACATAGTGGCGCATCCGCAGCCACGCTTTTTAAATGTTATGTCTGGAATTTCACTCAAATTTACGACTTGAATATTTTTATTTTTACATATGTCTCTTAAATTTTTAACCATGTGATTTTCCGTGCCTACTGCATACTTACCAGCACCTGCTTTATCTTGGGTAACCATATCAAATAAATAGGCCGTTGAACCACAACCATCCGCAATACTAACGACTTCATTTCTGCACTCAGGATGGACTATCACATGATACCCTTGTTTTTTCCAATAGTGCACCATTTCGGGTTGATAATAACTATGTACACCGCACTCACTTGCAAAAAGAATAAGTTGCGCTTCATCAAATCGCTTAATAGTTTCTGGATTTTGCTCTGATAAACAAAAATTTACTGCAGCTTGACCCGCTGGCCAATAAGCAATTTTATTTTTAGGTATACCCACCCAATCGGCAACATTTTCACCCATGTGACGATCAGGGATAAATAATATTTTTTTGTTTTGTTTCAATGCCCATTCAAATATTTTTTTCACATTTGAACTTGTGCAAACCGCACCACCTTGAGCACCTGTCATAGCTTTAATTCTACCTGAAGTATTCATATAACATACTGGCAAAATATTATTTGCATCATAACGCTCATTCAATTGATTAAATGCGGGTTGAACCATAAAATCTTTTGCAAGCATTTCCATTGTACAGCCTGACTTTGGATTAGTGATATAAACATGTTGATCGTCATTCGCTAAAATACTTACGGACTCCGCCATAAAGTGTACGGCTGACTCTACTATCACTTTTTTTTCAGGATGATTAACAGCCATCAATGCCAATTGATAAGAGTCACCAATGACACCACCAAAATATTCCATGATTTTGACAATTTCGCCGCCCATATAATAATGAGATAACAATAATAATTGATCACCAAAGTGTTTTTTTGCAGCTTCAATATAAGGCTCCATCCACAAAAGAGTCGTTAAAATATTTCTGTCTGGTAACGATTGATATGCTTCTGCATAAGGAAGAAATTCTTTTTGATACCAATCTAATGGGTAATCATCTTGACAAACCTGCATATCGGGTTTAAATAAATGATGGCTTTTTTCAGGTGTAAATGTAGTTGTTTTATTCATAGAGATTCACGCCCCTCATGATTTTCTAATAAGAAATGTGATGGATCTTGTAGTTTTACTAAATAATCTTCACGATAGTGACCACCACGACTTTCGCGTCTATTTAACGCAGAACGAACAATTAACTCTGCAATCAAAACAATATTTCTTAATTCGATAAGATCACGAGTGATGGTATATTTCCAATAACATTCTTCAATAATGTCTTTTCTTGTTAAAACTAATTTAAGTTGGTCATATAATCCTGCTTCGGTTCGTATAATACCCGCATAACAACTCATTTCACCACGCAAACCTCGCCAATGCTCATTAATCTGACTTGCTCGCCTCGAATCAACAACGGTTGTAGAATCCCAAGCTTGTATAGGTTTATATAAGTCAACTTTGTTATCGATACATACTAAACTTGCTCGAGCAGCATTTCGACTCATCACTAAGCCTTCGAGCAAAGAATTACTCGCCAAACGATTAGCGCCATGCAACCCAGTAAAAGCTGTTTCACCAATCGCATATAATCTTTTTATATCGGTTTTACCATTCACATCCGATAAAATTCCACCTCCCATATAATGGGCTGCAGGTACAACAGGAATTTTATCACGACTTAAATCTAATCCTAATGATAATAGCGTGTTAAAAATCACAGGAAAACGTTTTTGTAAAAACTCTTTGCTTTTGTGAGTAATATCAAGGTGCACATATTCAGAACCGCCACTCTCCATTTCACAAAAAATTGCGCGAGCCACCACATCGCGAGTCGCAAGTTCCATGTTATCTGGGGCATAACGCTGCATAAAGCGCTCACCTGTTTCGGGTAAACGTAAATAAGCGCCCTCGCCTCGCAATGCTTCTGAGAGTAAAAAATTATTTTTATTTGGATGATATAATAAAGTAGGATGAAATTGATAAAATTCTAAACCTCCTACTCTAGCCCCTGCACGATATGCCATAGCAACACCGTCGCCAGTGGCTACATTAGGGTTAGTGGTATAACGATAAACTTTTCCCGCACCACCAGTTGCTAAAACTATTACATTTGCAAGAAAGGTGTGAATCAATCCCGTAGATTCTTCTAATACATAAACGCCCACCGCTTCGTGAGAAGCGCCTGGTTTATGAGGCTCAATCTGAGTTATCAAATTCACTGCGGTGTGATATTCAAATACAGAAACAGTTGCTTTCGAAGCTAATTCATTCAATAATGCCTCGACGATAGCTGCACCGGTTTTATCTCCTACATGAAAAATGCGTCTATCCGAATGTCCAGCCTCTTTCCCGCAAAGCAGGTGATTCTCTGCATTACGATCGAATAACACACCATGTTTCAAAAGATATTGAATAGCATCTGGGCCTTTTTCTAAGATGGCGGATACTGCGTCGAGATTACATAAGCCATCACCCGCAGATAATGTATCTTTTATATGATCTTTTATATCACTTGGTGCATTAGCAGCTGCGATACCACCCTGAGCATATTGCGTATTGGATTGATGTAATTTATCTTTAGTAATCAGTGCAAACTTTGCATGAGGTTTTAGTTTTACCATTTCCAATAAATAGCATAAACCTGCAATACCACAGCCAATGACAACTGCATCAAAAGTAAAGCATTCTCCACGTTGTGATATGATATGTTGCATACTTATACTTCACACTTCATGGATAAATTAATATTGCCTGCGGTATGTGTGAGCTTTCCGATCGAGACAAAATTTACACCGGTTTCGGCTATACTAACAATATTATCTAAATCTACATTGCCTGATGCTTCGGTTGGAATCTTGTTTTGACAAAGTGCCACACATTCCCTCAACTGCAACTCCGTCATATTATCAAGTAACACACGAGTTGTTTTATGTAAGCCTTGATTTAATACAGTTTCTAATTCATCTTTATCACGCACTTCAATAATGACAGGACAACGAATAAGAATATCATCGGGTAAGGTATCTATCGCTTTTGATATTCCCCCTAACGAATCAATATGAGTGTCTTTAATCATGATGGCATCGAATAATCCCATGCGGTGATTCACTCCACCACCACATCGCACTGCATATTTATCTAAATGACGGAAACCTGGGATGGTTTTACGAGTATCTAACACTTTCGTTGAGGTATGTTTAATTTTATCGGTAAATTTTTTTGTTAAGGTTGCAACGGCACACATACGTTGGAGAAAATTAAGGATAGTACGCTCCGCCATCAAAAGAATATGGGCTGGTCCTGTTATTGATAATAAAGTCTCAGCAGGATGTAAAGTTTGTCCGTCACTATACTGAGTTTGTAAGGTCACAGGAGTGTTAAATATGCCTAATAATTCATGGATCAGGGGCAGTCCGGACGCAACAACAGGCTCATGGTGCTTAGAAATAATAGCTGCTGTTTTAATGGTATTATTATTTTTAAACAGTGTATTTACTGTAACGTCTTGAAATGGCAAGCCTAAATCTTCTTGAAATGCTATTTTTATCAATTGCTTATCAAGATCACTGAGTTGCCAATCTACATAGCTCGCGTGCATATACCACTTCCCGTCAAATAAGTGTCATTTTTATACGACGGACTCTAGCATATTTTACTTTAGAAAGGTAGTTAGCCAGAATTGAGCAACTGCAACGGTATGTTAAATTCATTAAAATAATAGTCTTTCGTTTTTTGATACTGACTTATCAGATCTTTTGGATTATCCCTAGGAGAAGCTGGGGTATGATGCAAATAACGCCCAAAAATATGCATACAGTCGATGATATATTGTTTGGTATGTAAAATATGATTATGCCAACACTCATCGATTTCACGAGTCGGAACCAAATGCTCGCTGATATGAATTTTTTGCAATATCAAAAAATTTTTATATAAGCGACAACCGTGTTCTGCATCTGACAAGGTCCACTTTGGTAATGGATAGCTAGCAGAACACATTGTTTCCACAATGTAATCTAAGTTCAATTGCTCAATATAAGCACGAGCATCTGCTAGACTGATTTCTAACACAGGCTGATACATCTCTACCAAGCGGCCTTACAGCCACCTCCGGAATCACATCTACCTGAACAGTCTGCGGCATCATTTGCTTTAAGAAATCTATTTTCTAGAGTCTCTGATGAAGGAGAAAGTAAAATTTCAGCTAATAATATTGCGTCAGTTTCCACTATTTTTTGATCATTTTTCATGCTTCTTTCCCCGTAACTGAGTAAAATTTTCATTAATTGCCCCAAATTCTAGGCCAATTCAAACACAATATCAATCTGGTATTCCTGGGCCTGTTTTATATAGGTCAATAGCTCTCGGAAAGGTGCCGCATCATTCACTGCCTGCAACGCCGCTTGATCTAAGCTAGCTGTTCCGGAACTCTTTAGCATTCTTACATTGGAGATATGTCCATCTTCATGCAATTGAAAGACAACAGTCACTCTACCTTGACGTTGCATCTCCCAAGCACTAGAGGGATATTGTTGTTTACGTTGAATAGCATCATGCAATAACGCAATCAAAGTTGTTGCAACTTCGCCCTGTCCAACACTCGCTTGGCTTGATATGGATTGCTTTATGTTTTCTTTATGAGGTTTTTCAAACGGCTTTATTTTTAAAGCATGCCATGATTTAGTATCTTTATTGATGGTTTTTTTTGTCTGATTTGATTTTACTTTTTCTTGCTTTTGCACGGAAACAGATCGAGAAAGTGCACCTTGATAAATAAATGCTGCAACGGTTTTTGCTTGCGTATTGCCATATTTTTTTGGCTGACTATATTCATCGAAATAGATGCCAAATAATAGCAATACCATAACATGGATTGAGAGCGATGTTACATAATATTTATACTGGGTCATGACAAATCTATTTTACATGTGATTAAATAACTTTTACCTGCACCCGGATAATAGGTATTCATTTGATTATCTGGATCATAAAGCGTATAAACCGAATATTTTTGGTTAAATACATTGATAACCTCAAAATTAATGTTATAAGATTTTTTAATATATTGTAAAGACAATGTATTAATCCAATAGCCAGGTATTTTACTTCCTATATTTTTGTCATTTTCAGAAGCATAAGCACTACCATTATAGAGTGCTATATATTTCACTTTCCAATCCGGCATAACATAATAACTCAAACCAAGATTTGCATTAATCTCAGGTACAGCAGGAATCTGATTACCAGAAAAATTTCCTTCTGCAAAGGTTGCATCGACAAAATTAAATTGTCCATTCACACCTATCTTTTCAGTTAATCGATAATCCTCCGTTAAAGTCACGCCTCTGCGTAAGGTTTTTGGGAAATTACTATATGATCCAAAGGGTTCAGTCAGAGTTTGCGTGGGATTAAACGCTATTTCATTTAATAATTCTAATTGATAAATATTAATTTGCGATTGCTGTCTCTCAGTTTTTCTTTCTCCACCCATTTCATATGAAACACCCGTTTGTAATTTTAATGCATCAACTCCAGCAGGAACCCATGTTTCTTCATTTGCTTTAGGAAAACGAAAACTTCCACTTCGTCTTAAAAAATATTTCCATTGATCATAAGATACTGCCATACCCACTTCTGAAACCATAGTTTTAGTTAAAGAATCAAAAAATTGATTTTTTGCGGGTGAATCATGATTTTTCTGCCAGGCAGCACGTGTTCCTGTCATGAATTCAACGTGCTTAATCAAAGGTATCGTAATCTTAGCAAATAGATTATTTTGTTGTGCTTTAGCTTGTTCTTCGACTCTTGTACTTTCAAAATGATAAGCTGTATGTTGGCCTTCATATCCTGTGATGATTTTATATTGATTGATATTGCCTAAAAATCGAAATCGATAGGTTGTCAACACATCATTTCTGTCAAAGTTAGTAAACATAAAACCATTTCCTATCGTTTCTTGTCTTTCTAATCGAGTTTCTAATAACCAATTATCATTTAACGATTGTTTATTTAAAAATTGAAATAACGGTGTTCTAAAATGTATATAATTCTTAAAATTAGTGGCTTTCCTAGGAGTTTTATCATACTGCTCTTGAGTTAAACCGCCTGGAAATTGTATAGTATCCTCATAGGACTGCGCATTCAAACTAAACATGCCAGAGGCATAATCTTTTCCTGCTTGCACTGCAAGATTTTCATCGTTCTGATCATTATGTTCACGATAATTATCCGTTTTATTGGTATATCCAAAAGCTTTAATAAAAATCCCATTCGAAAATTTATTTCCCGCAAAAATACTATAAAATTGCTTGTTAAAACTGCCAAATCCAATATTTGTATCAAATAACTTTTTTTCTGGATGACGGGTGATAATGTTCACCACTCCACCCACTGCTTGATCACCCCACAAAACACCTTCACTGCCTTGAGTGATATCCATGCGTTCTATATCGGATAGTGCAATAGAATTGAATTTGGGAGCTAACAAACTGGGATTTACTAATGGAAATCCATCGACTAATATCAAGGAGTTTGCGACTGCATTATCACCAAAACCTCGTATGCTAAAAGCCACTTGAGAATAATCACCTGAGTTATTCGTTAAACGCACTATACTTTGTTCTTGCTTTAACAATTGGGTCAAATCAAGAACTGGGCTTATTTTAATTGTTGCGCGATGCATAGTCGATGTTTGGGCCGTTTCATAACCCTGAGAATGCTTTGTCTTTTCATAACGAAGATTGATCTCAGGGATTTTTAAAACCTCGGCCAGCGAGGCACCTGAATAGGTCAATAGATGAGCAGATATAAGTATAAGTTCAATTTTTATTTTCATTGTACAGTCTTCATTTTTTGGGTTTTAATAATACAGAACACTTGTGTTTTGGTCAATTAATAGTGAGATGGTCAAAAAAGTAGCTTTTGGCGTGAAAAAATTTTGCATGGAATGACGGACCTGGGGAGTTACTAAAAATCTACGGGCTGTTTACAATTCTACTATGCTGGCCCAAAATCCCCGATTTTCTGCG
>CAZHMQ010000034.1:7807-17375 GCA_964533645.1 uncultured Coxiellaceae bacterium | reverse complement strand
CCTTTTGCATGCGCCATAAAATCAATACGAGTATTTTGTTTAAAAAATTCCATGCCTCACCTTTATATTCCGATTGATATTTTTTTAACAGGACGGCCGCCATAGAGATAGTTAACCAATGCACGTGTGCCTGTTATCGCAGTAAACATGGATGTCACCAAGCCAATGGTGACAGTGATTGCAAAATTCTTCACAGCGCCTGAACCTAAACAAAATAATACGATGGTTACAATCAATGTCGTTAAGTTAGCGTCAACAATAGTGGTAAATGCGCGTTCATATCCCGCATGAATACTTGCTTGTATCCCTGCACCATTACGGATTTCTTCTCGAATACGCTCAAATATTAAGACGTTAGCGTCAGCCGCCATACCTACCGTCAATACAATACCTGCAATACCGGGAAGTGTTAACGTTGCACCTAGCAAAGACAAAATTGACATGATTAATACTAAATTCATAGCTAACGCTAGATCTGCAACAAGACCCATCACGCGATAATAAACTGCCATGAAAATCACAACTAACATAAAGCCTACGATAATAGACATCATGCCCATATGAATGTTTTGCTTACCTAAACTTGGACCCACTTCTCGCTCTTCAATCACTGCAACGGTTGCAGGAAGTGCTCCCGCGCGCAAAAGTAAAGCCAAGGTTCGTGCTTCATCTTGACTCGCAAGTCCAGTAATTTGAAAAGTGTTACCTAATGCACTCTGAATGGTTGCAACACTAATCAATCGTTTTTCAGTTTGGTAAGTAATGGTTTTTTGACCGTTTTCTATTTTTATATCTGGCCTGACATCCACATATAAAACTGCCATAGGCTTGCCGATATTTTCTGCTGTGGTTCGTGAAAACAACCCTTCACCTCCACCTAGTCTCACATCGACGGATGCTCGACCATCTTCACCCATACCAGAGCGAGCACTGATAATGGATGAACCTCTGAGAATAATCGGATTTTTTAATAGATAAGGCTGGTCACGGAAGGTGTAAGCTTTAGTGTCAACTGGAGCGATTGGATTACGCGCATCGTTATCCGTATCTACCATATGAAATTCAAGAGTGGCGGTCTTTCCTAATAAATCTTTTGCTTGAGCAGTATCCACAATGCCTGGAAGTTCAACTGCAACTCGACTTGCTCCTTGTTGTTGCACCACCGCTTCTGAAACGCCTAATTCATTCACACGGTGACGCAACGTATTCATGGTTTTATCCATGGTATCTTGTCTTGCTTGTTGTAAGGCCGCTGGTGACAACACGCCTTGCAATGTAAGATCGGTTTTTGTCCAGGTAAAATCCGGGAAACGCTGGCTCAATAAGCTATATGCATCATTCAGTGCATCGGGTGCACGAAATGCTAAGACAATTCCATTTCCCACTAACCGATTGGCAGAAGCATAACGTATACGCTCGGTACGTAAGGTTTGTGAAATATTGGTTAAATCACTTTCAACACGCTGCTTAATTAAGGAATCCACATCCACCTGTATAAGCAGATAAATCCCACCACGCAAATCTAAGCCTAATTTCATAGGTAAAGCACCTATGGCTTTTAGCCAAGAAGGTGTTCTTGGTGCTAAATTTAATGCGACTAGATAATCATTTCCCAAGGCTTGCTGAATCACATCTCTTGCTTTTAATTGCACATCGTTCGATATAAATCGAATTAAAAAGTTATGATTTTGGCTTTCCATATTTTTGTAATTGATTTGAGCTGATTGCAGTGCTTGTTTAACTTTATTTTCCGTTGTGCTATCCACCGTAATTGCAGCATTTGCACCCATAATTTGAATAGCTGGATCATCTCCATATAAATTAGGCGCCGCATACAAAAAAGCAATAATTATAATGCCTAAAACAAGCAAATTTTTCCAAAGAGGGAAACGATTAAAAACCATAGATTTCTTCCATGTAGCTTACAAGATCATGCGATTGATTTTAGAGTACCTTTAGGTAATACATTAGCTATAGATGATTTTTGCATGGTGATTTCTACATTATCAGCCAAGGATAAAACAAGGTAAGTATCACTTACTTTGACAATTTTACCTAATATCCCACCTGCCGTGATCACTTCATCACCTTTAGCAAGTGAGTTAATAAGATTACGATGTTCTTTTGCACGTTTGCTTTGAGGACGCCACATAACAAAATACATAAAAAGAATAAAAATACCGGTCATTATCATCAAAGAAAAACCGCCACCTTGCTGTTGTGCGGACGCAGCTGCTGTATCTGCATAGGCATTTCCAACAAAAAACTGAAGAAAATCGTTCAAAACTTGCATTATTCTATTCCTTTCACCTAAAAACTTGGGTGACCTAATTTACCTTTTTCGGGGTTTCAGCGCAAATAAAACTTCAGTCTAATCGTGCCCATGCACGTCTTTTATCTGATGAAAAAAGACGCACGCGAGCACGGGCACGAATTAGGTCATCACCAACATCGCATCACCATAGCTATAAAATCGATATTGATGAGCTATAGCTTCTTTATAAGCTGACATCACATTCTCGTAACCACCCAATGCACAAACTAACATCAACAAAGTTGAACAAGGCAAATGAAAGTTGGTTATTAATGCATCAATACACTTAAACTCATACCCTGGATAAATAAAGATGTTTGTTTCTCCTGAGAAAGGCTTTAATGCAGCGGTTTCTAAACTTCGCGCAGTCGTAGTCCCAACTGCTATCACGCGACCGCCATTGGCTTTTGTTTTTTTAATTTTTTCACAAAGCGAAGCCGACACGAGAATACGCTCTGCATGCATGTGATGTTCTGTCACATTCTCTACTCTGACGGGCGCAAATGTTCCTGCTCCGACATGTAGAGTGACATAATCTATATCTATATTATTCGCGCGTAATCTTTCAAATAAAGCTTGATCAAAATGTAATCCGGCCGTAGGTGCTGCCACAGAACCTTTCGGGTCTGCATAAATGGTTTGATAACGTTCTTTATCTGAGTCATCGGCTGTCCGCTGAAAATAAGGTGGGATGGGCATATGCCCTATAGACTCTATTACATTTAATACTGATGCACCGGTCACACAACGTAATTCAAATAAATTATCCCTACGTCCTATCATTTCAAAACGAATATTATCCGAAAAGTTTATATAAGTACCCGGTTTAGGTGTTTTACTTGCTCTGAGGTGCGCAAGCACGTTTTTATCATCAAGGACACGTTCTACCAATACTTCCACCTGACCACCGGTTGGTTTTTGACCTAATAAACGAGCGGGAATAACGCGACTGTTATTACATACCAAAAGATCGCCAGGTGATAAATACTCACATATTTCGGTAAATTTTGCGTGAGAAACAGCCCCGTTCGAACTGTTTAAACATAATAATCGGCTCGCGCTACGTTCAGGTAAAGGGTAACGAGCTATGAGTTCATCAGGTAAGTCATAGTCAAAATCGGTTAAATGCACCCACATCTCCGAAATAAAACAAAAGATTGAGCAGGATAGCGATTAATGGTTTGTTTTTCAAGCAAGAGATTATGATCCTAGATTCGGCAGTCGGCATTTTTGGTTGTTCGGGAGGCAAAACCTTTAACTTTGCCGAACATAGACAAAGTAGGCAAAGATTTTTTACACCAAAGATAATCGGCATATATCAATCAAGGAGCTAGGAAACAAACCAAAACCCAATACCGCAATACCGTTTACACTGATTGCCGCTAAAATACCCGGTCTCATGATGACCCTAACATTGACCAATGCTGCACGCGGTTCTTCAAAATACATAAGCATTACGATACGCAAATAATAATAGGCTCCTATAATCGCAAAGACTAAAGCTAATACAGCTAACCATATATAATCTGCTTCGACTAATGCTTCAAGCAAACCCAGTTTTGCAAAAAATCCTACGGTGGGTGGAATACCCGCCATAGAAAACATGAGTAACAACATCATAAATGCCAACCATGGATTTCTGGCATTGAGACCACGATAATCTTCTAATTTATCCAATTCAATACCGTTATCACTCATGATGGCAATCACTGCAAACGCGCCCGCAGCAACGAGGACATAAGTCATGATATAAAACATGGCGGTCGAATAGCCATCAGCCGAGCCAGAACCCGCGATGATACCTAATAAAACATAACCCATATGAGCAATAGAAGAATACGCTAACATACGCTTTATATTACTTTGCGCTATGGCCAAAACATTCCCGCCAAACATGGACAACACGGCAACGCATATTAAAACAAACTGCCATTCCATTTGCATGGCTGACAGGCCTTCAACCAATATGCGCATGGTAATAGAAAACGCAGCAATTTTAGGAGCGCTCGCGATAAAAAGAGTCATACTTGTAGGCGCACCATCGTACACATCAGGAACCCACATATGAAAAGGTATAATACCGAATTTAAATAACAATCCGGCTAACATGAAAATTAAACCTAATAATACCACCATGTTTTCATTGTGTGTCGCTTGTTTTACTATGTCACCCAACTGGGATATATTAATGGTTTGTGTGGCGCCATACACCATGGACATACCATACAATAATAAACCTGAAGCAAGTGCACCCATCACAAAATACTTCATAGCCGCTTCTGTCGCTCTTGCAGAGTTCTTATCGAGTGCAATCATGGCATAAAGCGATAAGGATAATAATTCTAAACCTAGATAAATGGTTAAAAAACTATAGGCAGAAGCCATAATTAGCATACCAAGCACTGCTAATAAACCTAACATATAATATTCACTACGTCCTATATTTCTTTTTCTAAGGTAATCAAATGCATAAATAAACACAAAAAATGTTGCTACTAACACAAATAACTTAGTTAAAATTGCAAGCTCATCTAAAACATAAGACCCACTAAACGTTACCATTCGATTAGAATAGTTTTGATATTGTGTTATCACAAATAAAAATGTGAACACCAATGTTGCTTGTGCCAGCAAATAGGTCACTATGTTAAAGCGTTTCGGTATAAAAACATCCACCATCAATATCAAACTTAGCATGCTAAGTACAAAAATTTCAGGTATCGCAATGTGAAAAATTGGCATGGTAAAAGTCATGTTCTAACTCGCAGCAGGCAAACTTATTAATAACAAATGGCCTATAGTCGCATGTAATACATTTAATACAGCAGATGGATATAAACCTACGAAAAATACACCTATGGCTAATAAGGTATAATTGATTTTTTCTAAATATGTTAAATCAGGTAGTGCCGCGACATGCTCATTAAGAACTGGCCCAAAAAATACGCGTTTATACAACCATAAGGTATAGGAAGCTGACAAAATAAGTGTTAATGCAGCAACAAATGCAATCCAGAAATGCGATTGAAACGCACTCATAATGACCATGAACTCGCCAACAAAACCTGCTGTTCCCGGTAACCCTACATTCGACATGGCAAACAACATGAAGAAAGCTGCAAAAATAGGCATAGCGGTAGCAAGTCCGCCATAATCTTTTATATTGCGACTATGGTTATACATTCTATCTGCCATAATGCCCACACCAAGGAACATGGCGCCAGAACCAAAAGCATGTGAAATCATCTGAATCACAGCACCTTCTAAGCTCATATAAGCATCATGATAGTTTTCCATCGTTAAAACGATTTGATAAATCATAAAGCAACCTAAGCTTGCAAATCCCATGTGCGCAATAGATGAATAAGCAATTAACTTTTTCATATCTGTTTGAACGATTGCGACCAAACCTATATAAACAATCGCAATCAATGACAAGGCAATCATCACCCAAGACATATGGGCTGAAGCTTCAGGAACAATAGGCATACTAAAACGTAAAAAACCGTAAATACCTAATTTAAGCATTAATGCAGCTAAGACCACAGACCCCCCTGAAGGCGCTTCAGTATGAGCATCAGGTAACCAAGTATGAACCGGCCACATGGGCACTTTCACCGCAAATGCTAGTAAGAAGGCAAAGAATATAAACTCCTGGGTTCGAAGTGGTAAATCTAAACCATAAAATTTATCGATTTGAAATTGACCTGTATACTCATAAAGATACAGTATAGCTATCAACATGAGTATAGAACCTAAAAAAGTATATAAGAAAAATTTAATAGATGCATAATTTCTATTGGTGCTGCCCCACATACCAATACTTAAGTACATTGGAATAAGCATCGCCTCCCAAAACACGTAAAATAAAATGGAATCCGTCGCCGCAAACACCCCTACCATCATCCCTTGCATGACAAGAAAAGCGGCCATGTATTGCGCGATGCGAATTTTTATGGCCTGACAACCTGCTATGATGACAAGTAAGCCTGTGAAATTAGTCAAAATGATCATGGCAAGTGAAATACCGTCCACACCTAATGCATAATGGATATCATAAGCATTTATCCATAAATAATTCTCTTGGAACTGCATGAGATAGGTACTAGAGTCAAAACCTAAGTATAAAGGGATGCATAACAATAAACTTGCAATAGCTACGACTAAAGCAATAACACGAGCACTATTAGCGTTCTTATCTCCACCCGTAAAAAGTGTCGCAACTGCTCCGACAACGGGAAGCCAAATTAATATACTTAAGAGCGAAGATTGCAACCACATAAATTAAAGTCCTAACAAAAACCAACCAAGGAAAAAAGCCAAACCTAATACCATCACCAAAGCATAATGGTAAATAAACCCGGTTTGCATACGTCGTGCAACATTGGCAAACCAGCGAATAAACCGGCCTGACCCGTTCACTATCAAGCCATCTATCACGATTAAGTCACTGATAGCATAGAAAAATTGGCCAAGTTTACGCGTGCCATGCACGAAAATGATTTGATTAAAATCATCAAAACCGTATTTACGCTCCATGACCCAATAAGGCCATGAAAAACGCTTCTTACACCATTCAGCTAAACGTGGAGCCTCCATATTGAACAACCAAGCTGTCACTATACCCAACATGGCTAACCAAAACGCTATATGACGCGTGGCCTCTAAAGCCATGGCTTGTGCGCCTTTGAATTCCTGCGATAAGTGCAGCAATACATCATGTTGTGTTAAAACTTTAATGCTATCACCCAATAAACGAGGAGATTCAAATAGCATAGGCCCTATCAATATTCCACCGGCAATGATACTTGGAATAGCAAGAGCGACCAGAGGAATTAAAATGACCCAAGGTGATTCTTGTACATGCTTTGCTTGATCTGCAGTGAATCTTGATTTTCCGTGAAAAGTTAAAAATAAAGCGCGGAAAATATAAAGTGGCGTAATAAAAGCACCTGCCATAGCACAAAAAGCAGCATAACTTGCACCAGGAGTCGACGATAAGTGCACTGCTGCAATGATTGCATCTTTTGAATAAAAACCAGAAAACGGTGGAATAGCTGCGACGGCAAAAGCACCAATGGCAAAAGTCAGATAAGTGATAGGCATACGTGACGCAAGGCCACCCATATGACGCATATCTTGTTCATGATGTAATGCAATAATGACTGAACCTGCTGCCAAAAATAATAAAGCTTTGAAAAACGCATGCGTCAATAGATGGAAAATAGCTGCATCATAAGCCGATGCGCCTAACGCCATTGTCATATAACCTAATTGTGAAAGGGTAGAGTAAGCGATAACCCGCTTAATATCATGATGAAATACGGCTAATAATCCCGTAAATAAACATGTTGTTGCACCTACGACTAAGACTAAGCTTAACGCAGTCGGTGAATACTCAAACAAGGGCGACAACCTCGCCACCATGTAAATACCTGCAGTAACCATGGTTGCTGCATGTATCAATGCCGAAATAGGCGTAGGACCTTCCATCGATTCAGGCAGCCAGACATGAAGTGGCACTTGTGCTGATTTACCCATGGCTCCAATAAATAGCAACACACAAATGACTGTAATGACGGAGGATTCCACGCCTGGAAAAATAGTTGTGGTTTTATGTATCACGTAATAAATATTCTGAAAAACTTCATGATAGTTAAGTGTATTAAAATACATGAGCACTGCAGCTATCGCTAAGATAAAACCGACATCGCTCACACGATTAACAAGAAAAGCTTTTAAACTGCCAAATGCCGCAGCTTCACGTTTAAACCAAAAACCAATCAATAAATAAGAAACTAAACCGACACCTTCCCAACCAAAAAACATCAATAAAAAATTATTTGCCAATACTAAAATGAGCATGGCAAAAGTAAATAAAGAAACATAACTAAAAAAGCGTTCATAACCTGGATCATCTGCCATGTAACCAATGGTATAGATATGCACTGCCAATGAAACAAAAGTCACAATGACTATCATGGTTGCACTAAGTCTATCCAGCAACAAAGCTACATCAAATGAAAAAGTCCCTGAAGCCACCCACTGATAAATAAGTCCTTCAACCGCAGGTTGTCCGAGCAGGACTATGTTTGCAAATAAATAACATGCCAATATAAATGCTACGCCCACGAGGACAATAGCTATGCGATGGCTCGCCTTAGGCCCTATGTATTTGCCAAATAATCCGGTGGTAATTGCCCCTACTAAGGGAAGCAATATCACTAAAAGCGCAATGGATAAGAGTTGATTCTCCACGTTTTATCCTTTTAAAGTATCTAATTTTTCAACTTCAATGGTGTGTGAACGGCGGAATAGCACAACTAAAATTGCTAAACCAATAGCAGCTTCCGCAGCAGCTACCGTCAAAATAAAAAAGACAAACACTTGTCCCACACTACTATTTTCAAAATAACTGAATGCAATAAAATTTGTATTGACCGCAAGCA
The DNA here is from genome assembly GCA_964533645.1 of uncultured Coxiellaceae bacterium. Classification (GTDB taxonomy): domain Bacteria; phylum Pseudomonadota; class Gammaproteobacteria; order DSM-16500; family DSM-16500; genus JABDBK01. The sequence continues at coordinate 8,612 of CAZHMQ010000034.1, read as the reverse complement.
ACATTAATTCGATGGACATAAGCAACATAATGATGTTCTTACGATTAATCACAATGCCTGCAATACCTATACCAAATAATAATGCAGCAAGCATAAGGAACTCAGATAAAGATACCATCACTACTCCGCTCTTTTTAAGTTTTGTTTCTTTTCACTTGCCATGTTAAGTAGCTTAATGCGATCTTTAGCCACAACGCTAATTTGTTGACTTGGATCTTGGGATTTTCTATTTTTAGGCTTTCGGTGTGATAAACCAATTGCCGCAACGATAGCGGTTAATAACATCACGGCGGAAATCTCAAATGGATAAGCATAATCGGTATATAACACCATCCCAATGTCTATAATATTACTGAAATCCGCAGGCTTGATACTGGGTGCAGGCATGCTTGCCAAACCAAAACGTGCGGGCCCTATGACCATCATAGATATCCCAGAAATAAGAATAATAGCCAATAAAGCCAAAGGGAAATAACGCACAAAACCTTCGAACATTCCAACCACATTGATACGTAACATCATGACAACAAATAAAAATAAGGTCATGACTGCGCCCACGTACACCAGCACTAAAATCAGCGCAAGAAATTCAGCATGCAATAATAGCCATACTCCACTCATCGCAAAAAAAGTTAACACCAAAAATAGTGCGCCACGCACGGGATTGTTAGATGCAACAACCATCAATGCCGATAAAACGGCAACGGTTGAAAAAGCATAAAATATTAATTGGTAAAATGTCATAGTCATAGTTGTTACCTACTTATGTCAACATCTGGTGGGCACGCTGCGCTTTGCCCACCCT
>CAZHMQ010000034.1:0-7797 GCA_964533645.1 uncultured Coxiellaceae bacterium | reverse complement strand
TTCTACATATATTATACCCACAGTGGGGGGGCCCCGGGGCGGCGCCCCCCCCCCCCCCCCTCATAAATTTGGGGGATGCTCTTTCATCCGACGCCCCCACCAAGCTACTATCTATACTTTTCATCCTCAGCCCTATCCGCCGCGATTTGTGCTTCATACTTATCACCAATCGCCAATAATTTACTCTTAGTTAAAATATTTTCACCGCGATTCTCAAAATGATAATCATGATTACGCGTCAGTACGATCGAGTCCACAGGGCAGGATTCTTCACAAAATCCACAATAAACACATTTAAATAAATCAATTTCATAAAGTGTCGTACGTCTGGAACCATCTGCACGGGGAGCAGCTTCAATAGTGATGGCTAATGCAGGACATACGGCTTCGCAGAGCTTACAAGCAATGCATCGTTCTTCGCCGTTAGGATAGCGACGCAATGCATGAATGCCACGAAAACGTGGTGATACAGGTGTTTTTTCTTCAGGATATTGAAGGGTTATCTTGCCTTTAAAAAAATAACGGCCAGTGAGCTTCATGCCTATCAATAAATCCCACAATGAAAAACTTTTAATGTATTGTCGCAATTGTTTTAGCATATTAACTCGCAAACCATGGGGCAACATTAAATTGAACAGCCATTGCCACGACCACTATCCACACAATGGTCACGGGAAGTAATATTTTCCAGCCTAATCGCATGATTTGATCATAACGATAACGCGGGAAAGTTCCTCTAATCCATAAATATACAAATAAAAAGAAGCTTAATTTTAACAAAAACCATACTATTCCAGGAACAAAAGAAAACAGTGTTTCAAGATAAGGAATCCCTTGAAAAGGTGATAACCAACCGCCTAAAAATAACAAGGATATCAATGCAGAAATTAAAACCATACTGGCATATTCTGCTAAGAAAAAGAGTGCAAAAGCCGTGCCAGAATATTCCACATGAAAACCCGCAACAATTTCGGACTCTCCTTCTGCCACGTCAAAAGGTAAACGATTCGTTTCGGCAACTCCCGATATCCAATACACAAGAAACAAAGGCAATAAAGGTAACCAATACCAATGCCATATACCGCCTTCTTGCGCCTTGACAATCGCTTGGAAATTAAGTGATCCTGCAGCCATCATGACACCCACCAATGCAAATCCCATACAAATTTCGTAGGAAATCGATTGTGCCGCAGCCCTTAGCGCACCAAACATGGCATACTTCGAATTCGATGCCCAACCTGCAATTAAAATACCATATACGCCCAATGATGAAAGGGCCAAGATAAATAAAACACCGGCATTAATATCCGCTAATACAACATTTTGATCAAATGGAATCACTGACCATGCTGCAATGGAAGTACCTAAGCTAATAATGGGCGCAGTAATAAACAAATAACGATTCGAAGCATTAGGAATAATAATTTCTTTACACAACAATTTGATGATATCAGCAAACGGTTGAAACAAACCGCGTGGGCCTACACGATTAGGACCAATACGCACTTGAATATAACCTATGACCTTACGTTCAAAAAACGTAAGATAGGCAACCGTCAATAATAACCCCAGAATAATGGCGACGATTTTTACAACAATAAGACCTATCAGTAATAAACCTTCCATCATTTGTACACCTCAACCGAGCCAAACAATTCACTTAAATCACATGTTGATGGTATGCCTCCTGCTATGGAAACAGCGTGTAAAGGTACTCGCCTGTCAAAAACAACCGGTAATGGAATCGTAGCGTTGTTTTGTTTAACGAACACTTGATCACCTTCTGTGATGAGAAGTTTTTGCGCCATCTCTGGATGCATACGAACACAAGCTAGCTCGCCCTCAATGATGGCTTGGGTTACTTGTAGCGCTTCTGCTCGGCGCACAATGCTATCAGTTGCATAAATAGGTATATCACCTATGCGTGAAATGCCCTGCGTCATTTCCGTCCCCGATAAAGGTACTCGGAGATCAACTTCGGCGGGAATGACAGGTACGATCGCCTGCAGTTCTTTAAGCACATCTTCGTGAGACTCATAATCAAATCCTTTTAGATGTAAGAAATTGCCCAACACTCGCAATATTTTCCACGCAGGACGAGATTCTGCAAACGATGTTGCAATGCTCTTAAATGTCTGCCATTCCCCTGCTGCATTCACAAAAGTGCCTGCTGTCTCAGTAAATGGTGTCATCGGTAAAATGACATGAGCATGTTCTTCAATCACCGCATTGTTATACATCGCAAGAGCAATGACACCATCAGCCGATGCAAGAGCTTGTCGTGCGAGAGCAGGGTTGGCACAATCTACCTCAGGCTCTACGTTCAATAATACATAAGCTTTACGTGCTTGTTCTAACATAGATGTAGCATGTAATCCCTTACCATCCATCACGTTAAAACCTGCTGCTTGGCGATGCGGAATCATTCCTGCAAGCCACGCACCTGCAGCATTTGCACCTTGTGTAAAGATTCCCAATGTCGCGCCTGTAACTTTAGCAATATGCTGAACCAATGATAAAATAGTTCCCGCCATGGGATGATGTTGTGCCGATGCGCCTAACACAATAGAAGTTTTTTTATTAGCCGTTAATTTTGCTGCAATTGCTTTTTCTTTCTCACTGATTGGAATATCAGCTTGTATCGTATCAGGTGAAACAGCTTTCGCAATCGCTAAAAGCGTATTCACCATATCATGTGGTGCGACAATTTTCTTTAATACCGTATCAAAATGAAAATGATAATCCATCATATTAATGGCAATGACTTCAGCACCCTGACGACTTGCTTTACGCACCCGCAATGCTGCGGATGGTTGCTCGTTTCGAATGTTTGATCCGACCAAAACAATAAGTTCGTTATTTTCAAGGTCAGCGATCGATTGATTTAATCCTGGGAAAACAGGCATAGCATCGTCCGCACTAAAATCGACTTGACGTAAACGATGATCGACATTGTGACTGCCTAACGCGCGTATGATTTTTTGTAATAGATAAAGTTCTTCAGTAGTTGAGCTAGGTGATGCCAGCGCACCTATAGCATTTACTCCATGTGCATGAATCACGTCTTGCAAACTATGTGCGGCATGTTGCAATGCGGTTTCCCAATCTGTTTCGCACCATTGACCTTGCACTTTAATTTTAGGTTTGGCGATTCTATCAACATGCATAAGACCTTGATAACTGTATCTGTCCCTATCTGAAATCCAAGTTTCATTGATCTTAGCATTTTCTCTGGGGACGACACGCATCACATCGCCATTACGTATATGAACATGAATATTTGAACCCACGCAATCATGCGCTGCAATCGATGGGTATTGTTTTAATTCCCAGGCACGTGCTGTAAAACGAAAGGGTTTAGAAGTTAAAGCACCGACTGGACAAACATCAATAATATTACCTGACACTTCGGAATGCATGGCGTGTTGGACATACGTTCCTACTTCCATGTGTTCGCCACGGCCTGTTGCACCTAACTCGCGTAACCCTGCAATTTCATCGCCAAAACGTATGCAACGTGTACACTGTATGCAACGCGTCATATCGGATGAAATTAAAGGACCTAAATTTTTATCCTTAACAACGCGTTTCCCTTGATTGTAATAAGAATCAGGGGATCCATAGCCCATACTTAAATCTTGCAACTCACACTCGCCACCTTGATCGCAGATGGGGCAGTCCAAAGGATGATTAATCAGTAAAAATTCCATCACAGCTTTTTGTGCTGCCAAAGCTTTTGCAGATCGCGTAAATACTTTCATACCCGGCATCACCGGTGTGGCACATGCAGGCAATGCTTTTGGTGATTTTTCAACTTCAACTAAACACATACGACAATTTGCAGCCACTGACAAATGCTTGTGATAGCAAAAACGCGGAATATAAATGCCAGCATCATCAGCAACTTGTATCACCATGCTATTCGGTTTTGCTTTTAGCGGTTTGCCGTCTATTTCAATTTCGATGTCTGACATGTTTTATGTTCCACATGATATACAAATTCATCATAAAAATGTTTGAGCATTCCACCAACCGGCCATGCAGCCGCTTCACCGAATGCACAAATGGTTCGCCCTTCAATATTTTTTGCCGTACGACGTAAATTTTCTAAATCTTCCATCGTACCATTACCATCTTCAATTTTTTGCACTAAACGATATACCCAACCTGTGCCTTCTCGACAAGGCGTACATTGTCCGCACGATTCTTCCATATAAAATCGAGAAATACGTGCCAGCGTCTTCACCATACATACTGTTTCATCCATCACAATCACGCCGCCTGAGCCGAGGCCTGAACCTGCTTTTTGAATAGAATCAAAATCCATATCCAACTTCATCATAATGTCAGCAGGCAAAATAGGCATAGATGAACCACCAGGGATGACGGCTTTTAATTTATTTCCATGACGAACGCCACCCGCCATGGCTAATAAATCGTTGAATGGTGTACCTAAAGGAATTTCATAATTACCCGGTTTATTGACATGACCTGATACACTAAAGATTTTACAGCCGCCATTATTAGGTTTGCCTAAATTGAGAAACCATTCAGCGCCATTTTGTAAAATCACGGGAACCGATGCATACGTTTCAACATTATTGATGGTGGTAGGTTTACCATACAATCCGCGCGCAGCTGGGAAAGGTGGTTTAAAACGTGGCATACCTTTTTTGCCTTCTAAGGACTCCATAAGCGCCGTTTCTTCACCGCAAATATAAGCTCCCGCTCCAAGGCTTGTGTATAAGTCGAAATCAACGCCCGAACCTAATATATTTTTACCCAGCAAACCGGCTTCTCTTGCTTCATTAAGAGCAGCCTCAAAACTTTCATAAGGCTCCCAATATTCACCACGTATGTAGTTATAACCTACCGTCGCACCCATGGCATAAGCACCTATGGCAATACCTTCAATGACTTGATGAGGATTAAAACGCAAAATTTCTCTATCTTTGCAGGTGCCTGGCTCACTTTCATCGGAGTTACATAACACATATTTTTGTCCTGGAAGATCGTGACGAATAAAGCTCCATTTTAATCCGGTCGGAAATCCTGCGCCGCCTCGTCCACGTAATGCGGATAATTTTAAGGCTTCAACGATTTGTGATGGCGGTGTCTTTTCCGTCAAAATTTTCTTCCATTGTTCATAACCACCCGCACTTTCGTAGGTTTTAAGTGTCCATGGCTTATCAAGATGTAATGTGCGGAAACAAATTTCATTTGCCATGCTTTACCTCAACTTCGTGCTTCATGTTAACTCCTCCAACATAGCGTCGACTTTTTCGGGGGTCATATCCTCATAATATTTTTTGCCCACTTGAATCGCCGGCGCATTTGCACACGCACCCAAACACTCCACCTCTCGCAAAGTGAATCGCCCATCTGACGTTGTTTGATTTAAATCGATGTTTAGACGTTTTTTACAATGGGTCAGTATTTTTTCTGCATCTTGCAACATGCATGAAACATTCGTACATACATCAATCACATGTCGTCCCACGGGTTTGACGAAAAACATGCTATAAAAGGTAGCAACTTCGTAGACTGCAATGTTGGAAATTCCCAAATATTCCGCAACACCATCCATTAAAGGTTGGGTTAAATATCCATTCTCTTCCTGAACAAAGCGTAAAGCTTCTATCACGCCAGATCGTCTTTGGTCGGCTGGATAGCGTTTCAACCAATGATCCATTTGTTCACGTACTTTTGCAGAAAGTATATTTTTTTTATTGTCAGACATTAGCGGTCTATCTCCCCAAACACAATATCTAAACTCGACAGCACAGCGACCACATCGGAAATCATATGTCCTTTGACCATGGTTTCTAACGCCGCTAAATGCGGAAAGCCTGCTGCACGAATTTTTAATCGATACGGTTTATTTGCTCCATCCGAAACAATATAAACGCCAAACTCACCTTTAGGATGTTCAACAGCTGCATAAGCTTCTCCCGCAGGCAAGCAATATCCCTCTGTCATCAATTTGAAATGATGAATTAACGCTTCCATACTTTCTTTCATATGAGTACGTTCAGGCGGCGCGACTTTACGATAATCCGTCATGATTGGGCCTGGATGTTGTCGTAGCCATTGAACACATTGTTGAATAATACGATTAGATTGACGCATTTCTTCGATACGAACTAAATACCTATCGTAACAATCACCATGCACACCGACAGGAATATCAAAATCGAGTTGATCATACACTTCATAAGGTTGTTTTTTACGTAAATCCCAAGCAACACCTGACCCTCGTAGCATAGGTCCTGTAAAACCTAATGCAATGGCTTGTTCTGGTGATACTATTCCTATATTGACGGTGCGTTGCTTCCAAATGCGATTATCCGTTAATAAGGTCTCATATTCATCCACCAGCTTAGGAAAACGCTCGGTGAAATCCTGAATAAAATCCAACAAAGAACCTTGACGATTTTCATTCATGGTTGCCACTTCTTTCGCATCATGCCAACGCGATGGCTTATATTGCGGCATTTTTGCAGGTAAATCGCGGTAAACTCCGCCTGGTCTATAATAGGTTGCGTGCATGCGCGTACCCGATACTGCTTCATAGCAATCCAACAAATCTTCGCGTTCACGAAAAGCGTATAAAAATACTGTCATGGCACCAATATCGATACTATGACCGGCTAGCCATAATAAATGATTTAAAATTCGTGTGATTTCATCAAACATCACACGAATGTATTGCGCTCTCATCGGTGGCTCTATACCTAATAACTTTTCAATTGCTAATACATAACCATGCTCGTTACACATCATGGAAACGTAATCAAGTCTATCCATATAACCTATATTATGATTATAAGGTTTACTTTCCGCCAATTTTTCAGTGGCTCTATGCAACAAACCGACGTGGGGATCTGCACGAACAATCGTTTCACCATCGACTTCTAGAATCAATCGTAGCACACCGTGAGCGGCAGGATGTTGTGGACCAAAATTGAAAGTGTAATTACGAAATTCTGTTAATTTTTCCATGGTTATTCTCCCACCTCATAACGTGGGTCTGTGCGTATTACCTTAGGCTCAAGCACACGTGGTTGTATACTCACCGGCTCATAAACCACACGATGTTCTTTAGCATCATATCGAGCTTCCACCTGACCAATTAAAGGAAAATCTTTACGGAAAGGATGTCCTACAAAGCCGTAGTCGGTCAGGATGCGACGTAAATCAGGATGACCTTCATAAATAATACCGAATAAATCGAATGCTTCGCGCTCAAACCAATTGGCTGCAGGCCAAATATCCACAACGGTAGGAACACGAGGAGAGTGTTCATCAAGAAAAACTTTTAAGCGAATGCGCTGATTATGACTTAATGATAATAAATGATACACACTGGCAAAACGTTTGTTGGTGGGCACCACTTTGGTGGGCACCACTTTGGTGGGCACGCTGCGCATTGGCCACCCTACAAAAACAAAAACCCCCTCGCACCCTCTTACAGTTGGGGGTTGTGTTTTCCATTAAGAATTGCAAAATTGAAGATAATCCACACCGCAGACATCAATCAATAATGTGAAGTCAAATGCAGATTCATCACGCAAAGCTTTGGCGACAATCAGCAAATGTTCTGCACGCAAAGTCACTGTGAGTTCTCCGCACGCAAGCACACTGCGCTCGATCACATCAGCAAAGCGGGTGTTGATTTTTGCACTTAGTTCTTCAATGTCACTCATGTAAAATTCCTAAAATGCCATGCCACTGTAGGGTGGGGGGGGGCCGCGCCCCGGGGCGCCAACTAGGGGGGGCAAGAAGGTTGGGGGGGGG
>CAZHMQ010000033.1:0-17716 GCA_964533645.1 uncultured Coxiellaceae bacterium | reverse complement strand
CGGCACTTTTTTGAAGAGCGAAGTATAGCAAACTTTAGCTTCCCGTCAATGTTTAGAATCTGATTAAAACATTTCCATAGGATCCACATCCAATGACCAGCGCACCCTATGCTTCATGGAAATTTGCTCAATATCAGGTATGACATGCTTTAAATAATTCTGTAATTGCGGACGTACTGCTGCTTGTACCAACAATTGTGCACGGCATCGCCCCGCACGACGCGGCATAGGGGCAGGAATAGGACCTAACACTTGCAAATTTTTACCTGAGGGATTAATCAAACCCTTAACTTGCTTTAAAAAATCTGTAGCATGCTGGAGATTATAAGCCTCCGCTCTGAATAGCGCAAAATAGGCATAAGGCGGGAGCGATGCTGCAGCACGCTCTTCCAACAAACTTTCGGCAAATTTTTCATAACTTTCTTTAAATAATTGATGCAACAAAGGATGATCGGGATGGTGAGTTTGAATCATCACTTTACCGGCTTTATCCATCCGACCAGCTCTACCTGATACTTGCATCAACAATTGGCCCATGCGCTCTATCGCACGAAAATCACTGCTAAAAAACCCGCCGTCTGCATCTACAATACCGACTAAAGTCACATTAGGAAAATGATGGCCTTTGGCTAACATCTGTGTACCGACTAAAATTCGATAATGGCCGGATTGTACACCGTCTAATAATGCCTCCATAGCACCTTTACGTTGCGTATTATCTCTATCCATACGCGCAATAGGTACATTAGGAAAATGCGTTTCTAACGCAAGTTCGAGGCGCTCAGTTCCTAAGCCAACAGGAATTAACTCAGCATAACCACAGGATTCACAAGTTTTAGGTGAAAATTTTTGACTTTCGCAATGATGACAATGCAATCGTTTAGTATGTTGATAATAAGTCATGCGCTTATCGCAACGCTTACATGTCACCATCCAGCCACAACTGTGACAAAGCAATATAGGCGCAAAACCTCGACGATTTAAAAATAACATCACTTGATTGCCTGCTTCGAGATGAACTTTCATTTCGCCTAATAATTCTTGTGATAAGCCTTGCTCTAAAGATTTATTACGAATATCAATGACTGTAAATGCTGGCATAAGCGCATTGCCCGCACGCTCCGGCAAAGATAAATAGTGAAATTTAGCTTGCTCTGCTTTATAAAAAGTTTCAAGCGCAGGTGTTGCAGAACCTAGTACAATCGGAATATTATTAAAATGCACACGCATAATCGCTAAATCTCGCGCATGATATCTAAACATATCTTGCTGCTTATAAGAAATATCATGCTCTTCATCAACAATGATCACGCCTAAATTTTTAAACGGCGAAAAAATCGCAGATCGTGTGCCAATGACAATAGCTTTTTTCCCCTGTCGAATTTGAATCCAGGCTTGTAAGCGTTGCTTTTCTGTTAATCCAGAATGTAAGGCGATCACAGGCACAGAAAAGCGTTCTTGAAATCGTCGAATAGTTTGAGGCGTTAAACCAATTTCAGGAATCATCACTAAAACTTGTTTATTTTCTTGAATGACTGAATCGATAACTTGTAAATAAACTTCAGTTTTACCACTACCTGTCACACCGTTTAATAAAAAAACTTGAAAATGATCTTTACTTGCAAGAATGGTAGAGATCGCTGATTGTTGCGCAGAATTAAGTGTTAAATCTGACTTGTTTGGTATATTGTCTGATACTGCTTTTTCTTCAAGAGCTTTAAAAGGCTTACCTTTTCTTAATAAAACAGGTAGGGCATGAGTCAGAATTTCGCCCACAGGATAATGATAATAATCTGCCGCCCAAAGACAAAGCCGCATGATATCGTCTTCAATCAACACTTCATCATCAAGCACTTCAATCACGGATTTTAATTTTTCAAAGGGAACTGAAGGATTTGTTGAAAAATCCATGAAAATGCCGACTAATTCTCGATGATGAAAAGGCACTCGCACACGCATGCCGCGCTTTAAATGGCGCCATTCACCTGAGGAAGGTGGCAAATAATCAAAATATTGGCGCAAGGGTTTTGGCACCGCAATTTGTAGGCTAATTTTGTTTTCAGTTGTCATATCGGGATACTGTAATGCAAAATACCTGATGATAACAATCGCTTACCAAAAATAGGATCACTCATATGGATTTATTAAGACAATTTGCACATATTATTACCGAAATTCCTTTTAACCGCACCATTGGTTTGAAATTAGGCGAAATAGAAAGCGATCATATTACCATGTACTTTTCTAACAACGACACGCTCATTGGCAATTATTTACACGGTATTTTACATGGCGGAGTGATATCAAGCGTCTTAGATATGGCAGGAGGCGCCGCAGTGATGGCCGCCATTGCTCTCAAACATCCCGATCACAGCTTAGAACAATTAGGCGCAATGCTTGGCAAATCAAGCACGGTTAATCTTCATATTGATTTTTTACGTCCCGGCAAAGGCGAACATTTTATTGCAAAAGCTTTTGTCTTACGCAGTGGCAGCAAAATCAGCGTCACGCGCATGGAATTATTCAATGATCAATCCACATTGATTGCAACTGGTGCAGGCACTTACTTAATTGCATAAATTAGTTTCATTACTACAGCTTGTGAGCAGAGACTCAATGGCGTAATATGCTGCTCTTTCTAACTAAAGCATTAAGGATAAAGCATGCATAACGTACTTGTCGTAGGTGCGGGCAAAATTGGCTCGCTTATCTCTGTTCTACTCGCTAACTCAAATGATTACGAAGTTCATCTTGCCGATATCAACATCGATGCACCCCATATACAACGCATCAAATCGAATACAGCGCATTTAAATCTTGTCAAATTAGATGCTCAAGATACGAATGCAATGGCAGAATTTTTGCGTAAAAATCCCATGCAATCTATTATTTCTAGCTTGCCTTATTACTGTAATATTGCTGTGGCTAATATCGCAAAAGAATTTAACCTAAATTATTTTGATTTAACCGAAGATACAAAAACAGCGGATACCGTTACAGAATTATCAAAACATGTAAGTAGCGCTTTTGTACCACAATGCGGTTTAGCACCAGGATTTATTAGTGTGGCTGCAAACGAATTAATGTCGCGTTTTACCGCTCTAGATACCGTAAAAATGCGCGTCGGTGCACTTCCTATCAATATTAGCAATGCACTTCAATATACTCTCACCTGGTCTACTGACGGACTCATTAATGAATATGGAAATATTTGTTATGGCATTGATAATGGAAAGGAAATTAATTTAATGCCACTTGATGATTTAGAAGAAATTAAAATTGATGGCCTGACTTATGAGGCATTTAATACCTCAGGCGGCATAGGCAGTTTAGCGGATAGCTACAAAGGTCGTATCAAAAATTTAACTTATAAAACCATTCGCTACCCAGGTCATTGCGCAAAAATGCGTTTTTTAATGAACGACCTTAAACTGAATTATGATAGAGATACCTTAAAACGCATTCTCGAAAATACTATTCCTAAAACAGGTCAAGATGTTGTATTAGTTTATGTCTCAGTCACGGGGCAACAAGATAGTCTTTATTCAGAAGAAAATTATGTTAAAAAATTCTATCCAAAAACGATTAACGGGCAAAACTGGTCAGCTATCCAGTTAACTACTGCTACAGAGTTATGCACGATTGTTGACCTCGTCGTAAGCCAAACAGGCAAATATAAAGGCTTGGTAAAACAAGAACAATTTACTTTGAAAGATATTACTAGCAATCGATTTGGTCAATACTACGCGTGAGAGACATCATGGAAATATTAAACGCATTAAAATTACAAAAAACTAACGCTGGAGCGAGCACCGATGCTCATTGGTGGTCCAGCACACAAGATAAAGGTGAAATCGTTTCATATAATCCAGCCACAGGAGATGTTATCGCATCTGTGTATCGCTGTTCTGAGGCAGACTATGAAAAAATTATCCATGCTTCAGAAAAAGCTTTCTTAACTTGGCGCAATGTTCCTGCACCCAAGCGTGGTGAAGTCATACGTTTATTGGGTGAAGCATTACGCAAAAATAAAGACATGCTAGGAAGCCTAGTCTCACTCGAAATGGGTAAATCTAAGCAAGAAGGAAATGGCGAAGTTCAAGAAATGATTGATATGGCAGACCTTGCTGTCGGCCAAGCACGTATGTTGTATGGCAAAACCATGCACTCTGAACGACCTGAACATCGTATGTATGAACAATGGCATCCGTTAGGTGTTGTCGGTGTGATTAGCGCATTTAATTTCCCAGTTGCTGTTTGGTCATGGAATGCTTTTATCGCGGCCATTGCGGGCAATACCGTGGTATGGAAACCGTCTCCTAAAACTCCATTGTGCGCCATTGCAGTTCAACACATTTGTAATGAAGTGATGGAAGCTGAAGGATTTCCTGGAATTTTTGCAACATTTATTACCGATGATAATAATCTTGTTACACATTTTGTTAATGATAAACGTGTTCCCCTTATGTCATTTACAGGATCAACCGAAATAGGCAGACTCGTAAATGAAATGGTAGCAAAACGTTTAGGACGATCTTTGCTAGAATTAAGTGGTAATAATGCCATTATTGTCGATGAATCAGCAGATTTAAAACTTGCTGTGCCTGCTATTGTTTTTGGTGCAGCTGGAACTGCAGGTCAACGTTGCACAACCACAAGACGTTTAATCGTTCATGAAAACATTTATGACAAACTTGTTCCTGCCCTACAAGATGCCTATAAAAAAATTACCATAGGTGATCCATTAGATACTAAAAACTTAATGGGCCCACTTATCGATCAAGGCGCAGTCGATAGTTACTTAAAAACTATTGAAAATGTTCATAAAGCCGGTGGAAATATTTTATTTGGTGGTAAAACATTACAAAGACCGGGATATTATGTTGAACCGACTTTAGTGGAAGCAAAAAATGAGTGGGATGTGGTACAACATGAAACGTTTGCGCCTATTTTATACGTCATGAAATATAAAACGCTGGAGGAAGCTATTGCCATGCAAAATCATTCAGCGCATGGTTTATCCTCATCTATTTTTACAACTAACTTACAAGTTGCAGAACCATTTCTGTCGAACAAAGGCAGTGATTGTGGAATTGCGAATGTCAACATTGGCACATCAGGTGCTGAAATTGGTGGTGCTTTTGGTGGTGAAAAAGATACGGGTGGTGGTCGTGAAGCCGGTTCTGATTCATGGAAGGCTTATATGCGTAGACAAACTAACACCATCAATTGGGGCAAAGCCTTGCCGTTAGCGCAAGGAATTAAGTTTGAAATAGGTTAAACTCTCATCATCCCGCGCGGGATGATGATAAACACAAGGGATAATATTATGCCAACGACCAGACAATTAATTGTAGCAGAGGAATTAGTATTAACCTCCATCCTTACAGAAGCAGAAAAATCTCGTCAGAATATAACCGGTTCATTAACCAAAATGTCTCATGACGCTTTCTTCATAGCTTCACTTTGCGCTCGAGCCATAGCAGACCCTCGTGGAGAACGTTGCAAAAATATTATCTCTGAAGTTTATAGTATACTTACACCTGATCAAACTTCTAAACTATACGAAGAACTTACACAGCTTTTAACGCAAACACAAATAGACAACCTTTTTTTAATGCATATGAATGATGATTATCCAGAAACTATTCGAATGCTTGGGGACTGTGGATTGTCATCAGAAACTTTAAAAATACTTATTACAAAACGTCTTAGTATCTCATATACTTCAACTTGGGTTCTTAATAGATGCCGTAAAGATAAAGACTTTTCTCTGCTGCATTTCCTCGCATCTAACATAATGCCTGATTTCATGCCTTCGCATGCATTATTATATGCCATATATGAGATTCCTCTTACAGATAAAAATAGAATAGACACCATTAAAAAATTAATTCATACCAATGCCTCTTTTAGCAGTACTTATGTCGATTTACCTCATTTAAATTCGTTTGATCATGCCGTCAATCTTAAAGATTATGAAGTTATTGCGTACATGATTGAGACTGCAAGTCATCAAAAAAATAAAGAAAATATACAGCTTGTCGCTAATGGTATCGCACGCTCAATAACAGACGAAAAAATATCTGGTTATTTCAATGAGATTGTCAAAGCTGTGAATAAGAAACTTAGCCAGCAATCAAGAGATTCAGTTGTCGAAGCTCTTCGCAAATCTCTCACCAAAGATCAAGCTAATAAATTTTTCTTAGCACACTTAAATGATAAACTTCCTAATGAAACATTAGATTTGCTTATGCATTATGGAATTAATAATGAAACATACATGCAAGCCATTGAGGCATGCACAGACTTAAAAAATGCGGAAGTTTATCTCAATCAAATTTTAGAGCAAAAACCACAAACAGCCGTACTTCAAAATGTTATTCGAAAAGTTATCAATCGATCTGAAACCTCAAAAGATTGGCGTTTTGCCGACATACTAGCCTCTAACATAATCCCTGGAAATGAAGAAGCATACGGTGATCTGCTATTAATTGCCACAAAATATCAGCAAAAAGAGATCGTAAGAAAACTCATTAAAGCTAACGCCAAGCTTAATTATCGCACCATCCCTGAAAATAAAAATGCATTGCACTTTATGATTGAGCATAAGTGGAATGATGTGATAGAAGAAATGCTGAAAAATGCTGAAGGTATAAAGCTTCTTGCTAGTGGAATTGCACTAATAATGCATAGTTCCAATAACTGTATGGATATTATAAAAACAGTTAACGCACTACTAAAAGATAAAAATGTTAGCGCATCTTTTTACGAGGCGCTGCATGTTTCGCTCACACTGCAACAAGCCGATGAAGTTTTTATAAAACATGTGAGTGACGCTACCTGGCCAGTATTAGATATGCTGATGGGTTATAGAGTTTCACCCGAAGCACTCATAAAAAATATTGAAATCACTCCTTATAATGATGATTATCTCATATACCTCGATAAATTATTAGAGCAAAAACTAGATGCGACCCAATTTACTCAATTGATGAACATAGCTATTATACGTTCTAAAAAATATGGAAATTGGTCTTTAATAGATAAAATAGCCTCTAAACAACTACAAATACCGGGTAGTGAAAAAATTTACGGTAAAGCTTTACTAGAAGCTATCAAAGCAAATACATCACAAGAACTTATAAAAAAATTCTTGCAAGTACATGCCTTTCTGAACGAACAGACTGAAGATACGCAAAATACCGCGTTGCATTTGGCTGCGGAACGTGGTGATTGCAAATTAACATGCTTACTGTTAAATGCAGGCGCTAGCACTGATATAAAAAATAAAGCACAAAAAACACCAGCAGACTGTGCCATGAATGCCAAAAATTACTACGTAGCAGCGCTACTTAAATCGAATAACAGTGAAAAAATAAAAGGGCAACAAGACAGATATTCTATAGACCAACTCAACATTCTTTATCATCTTTTTATCGATGACTCTCACTCATTACAACTTATTTTAGATGAAGATTATTTATGTAAAGTTAAAGATGAAAAAAGTGAATCTTTACGAACAAGACCTAAATTATCTAGCGTTATATTTAATGCCGTCAACGCATGTCAATCGCAAGCTTTGTTAGACAATAAACTTGAAATTTTTAAACAATTATTAAAAAACAATCTACTAAAAATACCCTCTTCAGAACTTAAGGAAATCGTTAACTATCAAGACGAAAATGGTAATACAGCGCTACATATTGCGGCTTCCAGAGGTCATTTTGACTTAGTCAAGCTACTTTGGGAGGCGGGTGCTAATCCAAATCAAGGAAATAAGTTAGGTGAAACACCTCTTACCTTAGCCGAAAGAAATAAAAATTTGACTATTGCAACGATTCTGAAGACTGCCCCTAAAAATAAGGCCGATGTATTTCGTAAAATATACCAATATGGAGGTGAAATAAAAACACTCGAACAACATTTACAAAAAAACGAACAAAATATAAAAAGAACAATATACAAAGCTCTAATGAATGATCATATTGCAATTCAAGAGGCTATAAATTATTATCGTTACTACTACAAGTATGACAGGTTCATCATCCTTTCCGCCATTGGCGCTATGTACAGTCAATTAGATTTACAGCTAACTTCTTATCAATCTGACATTATCGACTTAAAGATTGATGATTTGTCATGGTTGCGTCACGGTGTGAGCTCTGCTGATAAACAAAAATTAAACTATTTACAAGATTTTTTTTCAAGTAACCTTGAAGCGTTACGCCAGACCAAAAATCAAGAGAAGTATAAAGATCTAGATCCATTCACACTTATTTTACTTGTCATGAAACAGCAACTAAAAAATCCTACTTATAAACAAAGCATGACTAAACATAACATTGAAAGCGGTATAAGATCTATCATGAGCGATGAGTTGGGTATGTCTTCTGAAGAAATTAATCAACAGATGGATAGAAGTAAATATATTGTCGATAAAATTTTAGGTTTAAATCAACCAGAACTCAAACAAAACGCTGAAGAAAAGGAAAGCGACCTATTGAGAGCTGCGCTGCAAGGAGAAGTTTATGGACTTAGAAGAATGGTTGATACTTACCATGGAGATACTAAAATACCAGAATATGCAAAGTTTGAACTAAGAGAAAATTTATTTCCACGTCATGGAAGACTTATGCTTTTTTCTGCAGTTATTGCACCTTTTGTCAGCGAAAGTGATCATGCAACATATCTTTTTTATCTTAAAAATCTTAATCTTAAAACCATGTTACGTTCCTATGAAAAAATTAAAGTTTTATCTTTAATGAAGGAATTTTACCTATATTCATTTGAGATATCAAAATCTCTAAAACAACATTATAACGTTCATGATCCATTTATGTTGATTTTTCTTGTTTTAGAATATGCGAGTAAATATAAAAAATTTTCTGCTGCAGAAATAAAAATAATAAATAATAGACTAAAAGAAAGTCTAAATTCAGCTATGCTCTACGAAGGAGGACTCACGAAAATGGAGAGTGATACCTTTATCAGCGAAAAAGAGACACAAGTTTCTGCCATAGTTAGATTACAACCTCTTGCATACGAAGATAAATTACAAACACCGATCGAAACCTCAGAAACATCTATACCTGTCCCTATGGCTCAAGCTGTTGATCATGATATACCGCCTGCTTACCTTCCTTCAGCCCCGGACATGCCTGCATTGCCACTTACAGCTAAACAAGTACACATACACACAGAAACACCCATGCCACCTTTAGCAGAAGTTGTGAGATTACCTGAGTCAGCACCACTCACAGACATGCCTGTCGCACAACCAGAAGCCATCACAAATGTTTCAGACAACCCATCTTCATTTTTTGCTCCATCTAGTCCAACTAAACTATCTGCTGATGCAATGAAAGATTTGGAATATCTGATACTAAGAGAACAACTTCTCGATTTGCCATTACCCCCAGATTCTTCTGATTTGATAGCACAAAATAATGTCGAATCCAACACTACTCATAGACTTGAATTATGTTGACTACAAACAAATATTGTATAGCCCCACAATATCGACGGGGCTACTCTTTATCGAATATACCTTAGAGGTTGAAGACCGCCACTATAATGCGGCATAGATTTTGCATGGCGTTCACTCTCCATGCAAAATTTTTTCACGCCGAAGGCGACCTTTTTGACTGCTAATCCTGAATTTTCAACATTGGCGCTCTTGCAAGTTGAGTTTCAGACATGAATTTTTGTAATTGTTCGCGCTTCTCTCTTATGGCATCGGCTCTCATCCAAAGAAGATGGCCGTTTTCGCGACCATACTTCGCATTCAATTTTTCTTGAGATTCTCCTGGCCTATAATAGGCATCGTGTATTTGTACGTATTTCTCAGCTAAATTACCACATTCTTCATAATGATTCCTTAATTCCCCGGGTTTCCGTGGATTCCAAAAAGATCTTTTCGGTGGACCCAGTGTTTGACATCCCTCTAATTCCATTTCTACCTTGCTAGTCTCTAACGCTTCTTCAGTTTTTTCTTTTATCCCTGCTTTAGCATGTTTTTCCTCATTGACATTTTTTGTTATAAGCAACAATAAAGATCTCATTTTTATTTTCCTATAGTTGGTACAAATTTACTTCAATGCATCCCTAGTAATCATCTTCAACTCCATCAAAGTTTCTTTACTCATATTCAAAGGCGGCAACCAATAAATCGTATTCCCTAATGGTCTTAACAATGCTCCTCTTTCTACCGCTTTACGATACACTTCAAATCCAATTCGACGTTTAGGATCATCACAAATAATATCCGCTGCAACAATTGCACCTATACCTCGAACGTTATGAATTTTTTTCGTTTGATCGGCAAGATCATGCAGAGCATCAAACATAGACTCACCTAATTGATTAGCTTGCAATAACATATTTTCTTCAGAAAAAATATTTAATACTTCAAGTGCAACGCTTGCAGCTAACGCATTACCTGTATAAGTATGCGAATGTAAAAATGCTTTGCCCGTACTATAATCATCGTAGAACAAGTCATAAATGTTTTGACTTGTTAACATCGCACTTAAAGGCAACCAACCTGATGTCAAGCCTTTAGATAAACATAAGAAATCTGGCTCAATATCCGCGTGCTCACATGCCAATATTTTTCCGGTACGACCTATACCTGTCATGATTTCATCAGCAATTAAATGAATATCATGTTGTTTTGTCCAAGTTCTTAAGCGTCGTAAAAAATCCTGGCTATAAATTTTCATGCCTGCTGCACCTTGAACAATAGGCTCAAGAATAAGAGCAGTGGTATTTTCTATCAGAGGTTGGAGTGATTTTTCTATAGCTTCCCAATGTGATGAACAATCTTGCCAAAGTGGATCGTGAGTGCCGCATACATAAGGTAAAGGTGAAATATAATGAGGTGTAAATAATAAGGATTCATAATCTTTTCGATAAAGACCCACATCACTCACACTTAAGGCAGCGGCAGTTTCGCCGTGATAGCCATTTTCTAATGCTATAAAATGTTGTTTAGCATCTTGTCCCATTAATTTTCTTGCATGTAAACTCATTTTCATCGCAATTTCAACAGCACATGAACCATCGCTTGCATAAAAAACTTTATTCAGCGTTGATGTTAACTGCGTGAGTTTTTCTGACAATGACAAAATCGTTTCATTGACTGTATTCGCTAAAATGACATGCTCGAAGCGATCAACTTGTTCAAGTAATGCTTTTTTCAAGCGCGGATGATTGTGGCCTAAAGATTTGCACCACCAACTTGAAATAGCATCTATGATTTTTTTGCCATCTTTTAAATGGATATAACTTCCATGTGCACCTATCACAGATAGAGGCGTAAAAGTTTCATAATCTTTCATTTGAGAACAGGGATGCCAAAGGGCGGTGGAATATTGCATAGTAAACCTATTATTATTTATGGGTTGACTGGACGCAGAAGTTAACATATATTTTCTTATAAAACAATCGAAGGTTAAAAGTTATACATATGTCTACATCGATTTGGAATACTGAAAAAGTTGCTGAATTATTTGAACTTTCGCTCATGGATTTGCTATTTAAGGCACAAACCGTACATAGAGAAAATTTTGCGCCCAATCAAGTGCAATTAGCCACATTACTTAGCATTAAGACGGGTAAATGCCCTGAAGATTGCAGTTATTGCCCACAAAGTGCGCACTATGATACAGGTTTAGAAAAAGAGAGCTTACTGGATGTCGCCGGCGTCATTGAAGACGCTAAACAGGCTAAAGCAAATGGCTCAACCCGTTTTTGCATGGGTGCAGCCTGGCGTAGTCCGCCCAAAAAAGATCTCCCTAAAGTCATTGAAATGATTAAAGCAGTAAAAGCCATGGGCTTAGAAACCTGTGTCACCTTAGGCATGCTAGATAAAGACCAAGCTCAACAATTACAGGAAGCTGGACTAGATTATTACAATCATAATTTAGATACCTCTCCTGAATTTTACAAAAAAATTATCACCACACGTACTTATGAAGACAGATTAGTGACACTTGAAAACGTGAGAAATGCAGGGATCAATGTTTGTTGCGGTGGCATCATAGGCATGGGCGAAACTCGCCAAGATCGTATTAAATTTTTATTACAATTAGCTAATCTAGCTGAAATACCTCAAAGCGTCCCTATCAATCGCCTCATGGCTATCAAAGGAACTCCTTTAGAAAATACTGAGCCATTAGAAAATCTAGAATTTATACGTACGATAGCTGTCGCAAGAATTATGTTTCCTACCTCATACGTACGATTGTCTGCGGGTCGTGATACTATGTCCGAAGAAATGCACGCCTTATGTTTTATGGCGGGTGCGAATGCTATGTTTTCAGGCGACACTTTACTCACTGCACCAAACCCAAAAATAAATACGGATCATTTATTACTCGGCAAATTAGGCATGACCATCATCAAAATCGACACGCAACATGCCAGCCCAATTGCTTGAAAAACATCGCGCTAAATATTTATTTAGGCATCGTCATACTATAGATAATCGTGATGATGCCATGCTTTCCATGCATGAAAAATCGGTGATTAATTTTACGAGTAATGATTATCTTAATCTTGCGAATCGCCCTGAGGTAAAAAGTGCATTTGCAGAAGGCGTTCAACGCTATGGTCTTGGCAGCGGATCAGCGAGTTTTGTTTCAGGATACTATAAATCACACCAAGCACTTGAAGAGGCTTTTTGTGAATTTTTAAACCGTGATAAAGCTATATTATTTAACTCAGGTTATCATGCCAATTTAGGCGTTATTTCATCTCTTGCCAATAAAAATTCTGTCATTATTGCAGATAAATTATGCCATGCTTCAATCATCGATGGGATACTGTTATCACGCGCCAAATATTATCGATATCGTCATAATGATTTGTTACACGCGGAGAATTTAATTCATCAGCATGCCAATTCATTGCTTATCACAGAAAGTGTTTTCAGCATGCAAGGTAATATTACCGATGCAAAATCACTTGCGGCCATGAAAGCTACACTGACAATTGACGATGCGCATGGCATAGGCATATTGGGAAAAACAGGAAAAGGCATTTGCGAAGCACAAAACCTCACACAAGATGATGTGGCTTGTTTAGTAACCCCTTTAGGTAAAGCATTAGGAAGTTATGGCGCGATTGTTTCAGGCCGCGAAGAAATAATTGAAACCATATTACAATTTTCTAGAACTTATTATTACACTACATCTCTACCACCCGCGGTAAGCCATGCCACACTTACTTCACTTAAAATCATGCAAAAAGAATCATGGCGCAGAGAACAGCTTCATCATTTGATAACTATTTTTATTAAAGGCGCACATGAAAGAGGATTTGATATAGTGTCATCGGATCAAACTCCAATTAAATCCATTCTTGTGGAGTCAGCTATGAAAGCACTTGAAATTCAACATAAATTACTTGAAAAAAATATATTAGTTTCTTGTATCAGACCGCCTACTGTTCCTACCAATGCTTCACGGATAAGAGTTTCGTTAAGCTGTATGCATACTGAAGCTCAAATCACCCAATTACTTGATGAGCTTAGTATATTATTATGAAATCTCATCATGTAAAAAACACCTTTAATAAAGCAGCCGATCATTATGATTTATCTTGTGAATTACAATTAAATACAGGTACAGCATTAATTGATTTATTAAAAAATCATTATACTTATACTAATAATATGTTAGATGTGGGTTGTGGCACGGGTATAGTTACAAAAGAACTAGCATCTGCATTTCAATACAAAACATTTTATGCGATAGATATTGCAGATCAGCTTTTATTGCAGGCAAAAGAAAAACTGCATAAATTCAATGTTCACGTCGAACTTGCTGATTATAACCACATGCATGATATCCATGTGGAATTTGATTTCATTTATGCAAATTTGTCTTTGCACTGGAGTAATGACTTCGCTAGTACACTTATTTCCATGCATGGTAAATTAAATAAAAATGGTACTCTTGCATTTTCTATTCCTTTATTGGGTACTTTTCAAGAAATAGAAAATTATTGTTCCATCAATAAATTTTTTTCTTCGTCACAGATAGAAGCCGCATTAACACGAGCTGGATTTAATATTATTCAGATAAAGAGTCAATATATTAGTTTTGATTTCGATAATTTATTAAAAGCTTTGAAATCTATTAAATCGGTAGGAACGAATTATGTGGCTAAAGAAAATAGAAAAAAAATAACGCATTTAAAAAAATATATTCAAATGAATAATGAAAGCTTCAAACTTAGTTATCATATCGGTTATTTTATAATTAATAAATTATGACAATAAAAATATTTATCACAGGCACAGACACTGACGCTGGGAAAACTTATATTGCTACCGGAATTTTGAATGTTTTTAATCAGCACAACTATAGCACTTTGGGTATAAAGCCAGTTGCATCAGGCTGCAAACTCCATCATGGGATTTTATATAATGCAGATGCATTAGCACTTCAAGCAGCCTCATCTATCCAATTACCTTATCATAAAATTAATCCCTATGCATTTGAACCTGCCATAGCGCCACATATCGCAGCAACTCAAATTGATTGTGAATTATCCGTTGAGGAATTAAAAATACGTACTGAAGAAGCATTACAATATCCAGCAGACCTATGTATAGTCGAAGGCGCGGGTGGTTGGTATGTGCCGCTCAATGATAAAGAAACGCTGGCCGATTATGTAAAAGCCACAGAACTTAACGTTATTCTGGTTGTTGGAATTCGCCTAGGATGCATTAATCATGCCATATTAACACATAAAGCCATAGAAAATGATGGTATTCCTATCGTCGGTTGGATTGCTAATTGCATCAATCCACATATCAAAGAATGTGGCGAAATCATACTCACTTTAAAACGATGGTTAAAAACACCTTGCTTGGGAGTAGTGGGCCATAACAAAAACGTTGATGACATTTTTTTATAACTCTTTCTGAATAGTTACCTCTTTCTCTCTTATTAAGCCAGCTTCTCCCGAAGAACACACACGCACTTTTCCATCATTTTGTTGCAACAATAAATACCCTTGCGAGTTAATCCCTAAAACCTTTCCAGTAATTTTTTCATTAAATATATGTAGTGAAATAAATTTATTTTTTAAATAATCTACTTTATCCCATTCATCTATAAATATTTCGAATCCCTGTGTTTCAAATTTTTTTAGGTAAGCTATTAAATGATTTATTAAACGAATGCACAAATCATTTCTATCTATATATTGATGCAATATCTGACATACTGCTGTCCAATGCTGCGATATTTTATTTTCTTCATCATGTAACATATTTACATTCAATCCTATACCAATAATCGCTTGGCATGCTGCATGAGTTTCTGCTTGTATTTCAATTAAATTACCCGCTAATTTTTTACCGTTAAAAACAATGTCGTTAGACCATTTTACAAATAAATGTTTATTCACTCCCATTTCATTCAAAGTCTTAATAACAGCGAGACTAGTTAATAAACTCAACCCTGCCAATTCACTCACATCTTTTTGAAACGGATAAAGACACGATAAATAAATATTTTTCCCGAAAGGTGAGTGCCATTCACGATTGAAACGACCTTTACCTGCTGTCTGTTGTTCGGCAATACAAATTTTAGGATGTTTATTATTTTTAAATTGTTTTAAATATTGATTTGTTGAATCTATGGTTTCAAATACTGAAATCTCAATATTTTTTGGAATATTGTTTTTGATTTCATGGTGATTCATAAGCAAAAGTGGTTCTTGTAATAAATAACCTTTACCCTTTATGGAATCAATGTTAACCCCATAATTTTGTAATTTTTTAACGGTTTTCCAAACAGCACTACGAGTCAATTGCAATAGTTCGCCCATGCTATCACCATCATGATATTGGCCGTCATTTAGTATTTTTACAATTTTAAGAAGATTATCTGGGATTTTCTTTGGCATTGGTGTATCCATTGGTAAGTCTGTCATTCTGAGTGCAGCGATAGCTTTTCCATCGAAAGGATGGCTTATTGCGAATGTCTTTTTACTGTCTGCGTCCAACCACTGCCCATTGATATCACATGGTTGACGAAACAAGTTTTTTATTCGCAAGTTGCGCAAATACCTCCTATAAAAGCGTGTCTTGCTGCATCAAACGTCCAAATAAAGCGTGAATATCCGGCGTATTTTCCCAATTTTGCATAAAACGGTTCAATTCTTTTTTAAAAGTCCTTCGCAACATTAAAGTAGAGACAAATTCCAAAGCTCCATCAAAATCAATTAAGTAAGGAGTATTATTTGTCACTAAAATATTAGTCATCTTTAAGTCGCCTTGAGTGATATGCAAGCTTGTCAAACTTTTCAGTAAGGCTAAGCTATTTTTTGCCATGCGTTCGCATGCTTGCATATCATGTTTATGATCCGAAAAATAACTCCCTAAATGCTGACCATCTAAATAATCCATAATAAAATAGGATTTTCCACGAAAACCCAAAAATGTGTTTTCAATAAATGCAACCGGTTTTGGGGTAGCTATGCCAGACGCATATAATTGTTGTGATATTCGCCAAGATTTTTTAGCCCGCGTGTCTCGCAAATAACGACGCAATCCATGCCATACATCTTTTATATTGTATCGTTTGATAACTAATGCATGACCGTTTACTATGACTTTCACTAGAGTTGAACTACGACCTGCTTTTAATACTAACGCTTTTGGATTATCGATATAAGCATCAGGGTTAAGCAGTAAATGTTGAAACTCAGGAGAGTCATATTGTCTATCATACATGACTGTTTTATTGACTTTATGTATTTTATTGAAAGATGTACATGGACGAAAAATTTTTCGTTTATATTTACGCATGCGATCTTCCGTTTGTTGAGCTAAGCATTTATTAAATACTTTAATATCTGAAGACTTAACTAGCCAACCTCTAGACTTAGCATAAACGTCAAAAAGTTCTTGCTGTAAATCGGGTACTCCGACCCCAAGCTGTGCTAAAAATAATGCTAAATATTCTATACTATTTTGTGTATCGAGCGGTTGTTCAATATTATCAATTTTACCACCATCTAAGGTATAAATATTTTTTTCCGTGATAAGAAAATTATTAAAATGCAAATCATTTTGTAAAATACCTAATACATGCTGGGTCGCAAGTTCTATGGTGACTGCACGCAAAAGCATACGCATGTCATCACTGTTTTTTTGCTTTTGCCATAATGTTTCTAAACTGACCGCTTGATTAATTTTTTCAAAAATTAAAATATAAATACGACCTTGATCTATACTGCCTTTATATAGCAACCGAGGCGTAGGAACATTCGTCTGCATAAGAGATTCAATACCTGATGCATCGAGATACGCATCACGTTTGGCGTTTCGATTTTCATAAAATAATTTGACCGCAATCTCTTTATCTCCCCATGTTCCAAATGCAAGCAACCGCTTTTTAGGAACAATGCGAATCACTTCTTCACAATTCAAGACGTCATTATGATCGGATAATACAAGTTGAAATGGCACTTTTATCGTGCGATTTGCTCGATAAAGTGTTTTCCATGTCATGTCTTTTGAACTACTTTTTGTGTTTTCTGTATAAGTTGTCGCCACGTTTTTTTACCTTTAACCAAAAGCTTAATTCCTTATTAAACACCTTATCTAAGGGCTTATTACGATATTCTATAATAAAACGGAAAATATCTCTTTTAGTTAAACCAACTTCTTTGCTAGAAAAATAAAGACCTGCTA
>CAZHMQ010000032.1:0-18864 GCA_964533645.1 uncultured Coxiellaceae bacterium | reverse complement strand
TATTATGGCGCTACCAATATGCTGATGGTCTTAAAACAGGCCACACCAATGAAGCCGGATATTGCCTAGTTTCATCAGCCAAAAAAGATAGTATGCGTTTAATCAGCGTTATCATGGGTGCTCCTAATGATGAAGCACGCACTGAAGATTCTATGCGTTTACTCACCTATGGTTTTCGGTTCTATGAAACACACAAACTTTATAGTGCTGGAACCACATTAACCAAAGCTAGAGTATGGAAAGGGGTTAATAAAGAAACTGCATTAGGTATCAATAATGATTTGTATGTAACTTCGCCATCAGGTCAATACAAGAATGTAAAAATTCAACTTGTGCTTAACTCACCCATCAAAGCTCCTATCAAAAAGGGTGAAAAATATGGTGTAGTCAATATTGTCCTCAACAACCAAGTATTATCCTCTGAGCCGCTGATTGCTCTCACCGATAATCAAATGGGGGGGTTATGGAGACGATTCGCTGACACATTGAATTTTAGTTATAATAAATTATTCGCACGAACCCATGAAAAAGCAAATAATGGCTAATTGATCGTGTCATGCCAGCATGCTTTTAGCTGGCATGACACTGCACTCATTAAATAACTAACGATATTTATGACCAACGACAATACAAACCCCTCACAATCTTTATTACATTTTCCCTGTGAATTTGTGATCAAAATTTTTGGTCATGCTTCAAATGAATTTGAGTTGCAAGCATTGACTATTATTCGCCACCATATTCAGGATCTAGCTGAAAACGCTATCAAAAGTCGCTTGAGTAAAGATGGCAAATATTTAGCTCTTACCATTACTATGCCCATAGATTCTCGCGAGCAACTCGATGCCATCTATCAAGAGCTATCATCTAACCCTATGATTCTTATGGTTTTATGACATCAAATTCCATCATTATACGTTATCTGGGTAACCAAGATTATCTTTCCATATGGCAGGATATGCAACGCTTCACTGATGAACGCAGTGAAAACACCCCTGATGAAATTTGGGTAGTAGAACATCCTGCTATTTTCACCCAAGGTCAAAACGGAAAAGCGGAACATATTCTTTCACCAGGCAATATTCCGGTCATAAAAGTCGATCGAGGAGGCCAAGTGACTTATCATGGTCCGGGTCAACTCCTTGCTTATACATTAATTGATCTTAAACGTAAAAAATTAAATATCCGAGAAATGGTATCTATTTTAGAAGATTCTATCGTGCGTTTATTGAGCAATCATAACATTCAAGCAACAACACAATGTAAGGCTCCAGGGGTTTATGTGACTGACAAAAAAATAGCGTCTATAGGCCTACGCATTAGACGAGGCTGTGCATTTCATGGGCTAGCACTGAATGTATCAATGGATCTCGAACCTTTTACTCGCATTAATCCTTGTGGTTTTACGGAATTAAAAATGACACAGATGTCTGATTTTGATAAGATAATCAACATTAATTCAGTCGCAACAGAATTAGGTAGCTGCTTAATTATGAATTTAGGTTATACTCAACACCTCATTAAGACGGGAAAGTGGCATGGATCAAAATAACACAACTCTTCACAAAAACAAGCAACGCGGCGCAGAGAAACTAGCTAGAATTCCTATTAAAATTGAGCCCAGCACAGAAACCTTACGCAAACCCGATTGGATACGCATACGCATACCTGCATCACCTGCTGTCGCGAACCTAAAAAAAATATTACGCGATAATAAATTAGTGACTGTTTGCGAAGAAGCTTCATGCCCTAATCTCTCAGAATGCTTCTCTCATGGAACAGCCACATTCATGATTATGGGAGATAAATGTACCCGTCGCTGTAGCTTTTGTGATGTCGCCCATGGACGACCTGATCCACTTGATCCTAATGAACCCATGAATTTAGCCAACACCATTGCGCAAATGAATTTACGTTATGTCGTTATTACTTCAGTCGATCGCGATGACTTACGAGATGGTGGCGCCAGTCATTTTAATGATTGTTTAAAGGCTATCCGTGAGAAAAATCCGCACATCAAAATAGAAACTTTAGTTCCAGATTATAGAGGTCGCATGGATATTGCACTCGCAGCCACATCTAAAGAACTGCCTGATATTTTTAACCACAACATAGAAACAGTACCTCGATTATACAAACAAGCCAGACCAGGTTCTGACTATGCGCATTCTTTACTTTTGCTTAAAGAATTTAAAAATCGTTTTAATCATATACCCACAAAATCGGGTTTAATGCTGGGTTTAGGCGAAACAGATGATGAAATCATTGAAACCATGAAAGATTTACGCACTCATGATGTTGATATGCTAACACTTGGACAATATCTACAACCTAGTAAATTTCACATGCCAGTTGCTCGTTACATTACTCCAGAACAATTCCAAACTTTCGCAAAAATAGCTGATGAACTAGGATTTAGCAATGTTGCAAGTGGTCCTTTAGTAAGATCATCCTATCATGCAGACAAACAGGCTCACGGAGAATGTGTTTCA
Source organism: uncultured Coxiellaceae bacterium (assembly GCA_964533645.1). GTDB lineage: Bacteria > Pseudomonadota > Gammaproteobacteria > DSM-16500 > DSM-16500 > JABDBK01. The sequence continues at coordinate 16,372 of CAZHMQ010000032.1, read as the reverse complement.
TAATCATCATGCCCGTGTGCGGCTTTTATATAGACACGTACACAGGCACAGAAAATAAATCTAATTTATGTTATGCTAAAAATCTTTAAATGAATATGATCACTTATGTCTGATATCGCAACACCCATCTTAGAATGGTTAAATACCCATCCAGAACTTGCTGGTTTTGCAACCTTTCTTATTTCTGCTGGCGAGTCAGTAGCCATCATAGGTACCATAGTACCAGGCACCATCATGATGACTGCCATCGGTGCTTTAGTAGGCGCAGGAATTATTCCTTTTTGGTCTACACTCCTATGGGCTATTTTAGGAGCCATTGTCGGTGATGGAATCAGTTATTGGTTTGGTCATTATTTCAAAGATCGCATGCACAATGTCTGGCCATTCAGAAAACATCCGAATATTCTTGCTAGCGGAGAAAAGTTTTTTTACCAACACGGTGGAATGAGTGTATTTGTGGGTCGATTTGTAGGCCCTGTCAGAGCTTTGGTTCCTTTAGTTGCCGGTATGTTAGGACTTAAACCTTTACGCTTTTTAGTGGCTAATATTGCTTCTGCCATTCTTTGGGCACCCATCTATATGTTGCCTGGATTTGTTCTGGGTGCCGCATCAATGGAGCTACCTTCGGAACTCGCTGCTCGCGTGTTAATTTTATTAATACTTGGAGGTTTATTACTCGTTCTCTTTATTTGGTTGCTCAAAAAATTATTCGATCTTATAAAACTTGAAATTGACCAATTTCTTAACTGGATATGGAATTCCCTTAAAAAATCACGCTATTTTAAGATGTTAACTATTTTACTCAAACATCATGATCCTAAAAAAACTCATGGTCAGTTAACATTAACATTTTATTTTATTCTCACCTCTCTCGCATTTTTATATCTTACTAATTTCATTCTTTATAAAGGTTCTAGCGGTGGCACGAATAGTATGATATTTCATTTTTTCCGCAGCATAAGAACACCAGCGCTAGATAATCAAGCGATACTTATCACCTTATTGGGTGATAAATTTGTGCTGCTGCCCATGATTGCCGCGTTGTTTGCTTGGCTCTTTTATGCTAAACATTGGCGCACCGGCATCCATGTCTTAGCTCTTGGGCTACTTTCTGTGGGCAGTATAGAAGTATTTAAACGCCTTGCGCACTCCGCACGGCCCTGGGGAGTATTGGGAAATGCGGATGCTGGATTTTCATTTCCAAGTGGGCATGTCACTTTAGCATTTGTCTTCTATGTTGGTCTCGCATTTTTATTCATCAAAATATATTCCATTAAAGAAAGAAATTTGCTCTATATTCTTACAGGAATACTGGTAGGCATTATTGCTTTAACTCGATTATATTTTGGCGTGCATTGGTTGAGTGATGTGATTGGTGGAGCTCTTTTAGCTTCATCGATTCTTATGTTAATTATTTTATCTTATAATCGAAAAGCGGCCGGAAATATTAAACCCCGCGGCGTTATCGTCACTCTACTCATTACATTTATGCTAAGTTATAGCATAAATGTCTATATATCATTTAATAAGCTTAAACATGAGTATACTCTCTTAGATAGTCCGCTATACACGATAACGCTTGATTCTTGGTGGCAACAAAAAGGCGGTTATTTCCCATTATATAGAGTGAATCGTTTAGGAATAGCGAGCAATGTCTTTAGTGTGCAGTGGTTAGGCAACATTTCTGAAATTAAAAAGATTTTACTAAAAAATGGGTGGGAAACTCCTCCAGGACTTAACTGGCTCAATGTGTTGTATCGCATTACAGCTGTTGAAAGTACTAAACACCTACCACTAGTATCGCCATTATATTTAGATAAGCATCCAGTTCTTATTCTTATCAAACAAACGTCTGAAAGTAAAAAACTTGTTATTTTACGCTTTTGGGCTTCGCAATTTTTGATTAATAATACCCAAGAGCCGCTTTGGCTAGGAACCGTAGAATACGCTCCCAGTACTTATAGTTGGTTGTTTAAAAATAGGGAAAGAAATACGATTTCACCGTCTTCTACCCTATTATTTACGACATTACCAAAAGAATATAGTATAAAAGAAACAACGGTGAGCATGAAAATCAATAAGCGTTTAAAAAATCAAAACCTCTTACTTATTAAACCCAAAAAAATGATAAGCTCTAACCTTAACTTAGTTTACCCTAAGCTAAGTATGGGTAGCACAAATCAAAATCTTAATAGTCTTGCAGTGTCTGCTGATGATGCTCCTCAAGAAGATTATGATTTTCTTAGCTAATAACTGCTGGAGTTAATGATGTTAAATTCATTTATAGAATTAGGATTTTTTTCTGCAAAAGCTGTGATCATTGTTGCGCTTATTTTAATACTTATTGCGGGTATCGTTGCGATACTTGCTAGAGGTAAAGAAAAAATGGGCGGTAAAATTTCAATTAAAAATCTCAATAAATACTATGATGAAGTAAAGCAAAGTTTACTAGAACAAATTCTTTCAAAAAAAGACTTTAAAAAACATCTTAAAAAAGTCAAAACTCACTCAAAACAACAAGCTAACGCTTTACCACGTAAAAATATTTTTATTATCGACTTTAATGGTGACATGAAAGCAAGTGCAGTTACATCATTACGCGAGGAAGTGACTGCTATACTGAATATTACAACACCCGAAGATCAAGTATTGGTGAAAATAGAAAGCGGCGGTGGTATGGTCCATGCTTATGGACTTGCGGCCGCACAATTATTAAGAATACGCGAAAAAAACATTCCTCTTATTGTGAGTGTTGATAAAGTGGCTGCTAGCGGTGGCTATATGATGGCAGCTGTTGCAAATAAAATTATTAGTGCGCCATTTGCTATTATTGGATCTATTGGCGTTATTGTTCAATTACCCAATTTTAATCGTGTGTTAAAAGATAAACATATAGATTTCGAACAAATCACAGCAGGAAGCTTTAAGCGAACATTAACCCTGTTTGGCGAAAATACTAAAGAAGCCCGTGAAAAATTACATCAAGAAATAGAAGCTATCCATGGTTTATTTAAAAATCTTATTCTTGAACATAGAAAAGATGTGGATATTGAAAAAATTTCTACAGGAGAGCATTGGCTAGGTAAACAAGCGCTGCCTTTAAACCTTGTTGATGAACTCATGACTTCGGATGATTATCTGTTGGCTCATAGTAAAGATTACAATCTTTTTGAAATTAAATTCCATGTGAAAAAATCATTTACAGAAAAATTGTTCGGAGCACAAGCTAGATTGGCTGAGAATCTATTTAAAAAAACGCATTTCTTTGGCTAGGCTCTTATGAGCGTGAATTTTTGATCGTCATGGCTACTTATGTATGATATATTAACGCTGTGAAAAACTCGTCTACTTCACCATGGGTACCTTCACCTGTACTTTCGGGTGGCTACTATTCTGATTAAAATGACCATCTCATCTGTCATTCCGAGTAAACACTTACAATTAAAATAAGGAATGACAGAACAGGCAAGTGTTCGTATCTATCGGGTCATTGGAGAAATTGGCAATATAATAGTAAATATAGTCTCTGGCTCTGAATCTGATTTTTGAACCGTTAAACTACCACCCATATTACTCGCAAATATACCACTTATATGAACACCGAAAATATCTTCATTTTGTTCAACCATATACTCGATCGAAAATATTTTTGAAATATTGTTCAGTGAACTATTTATCGCATTGCAGCTAATTATAATAGCAAAATGCTTATCATCCATTTTTTTTGTTGTGATAGTTAATGTTTTATTTTTACCCTCACTTTCCAACAAGAAGTGCATAGCGCTTCGTATTAAACTAACCAGCACATGCAGTAACTTAACTTTATCGATAATGATTTTTTCATTAAAAGTAAAGTTTTTATTTAAAGTAATATCAAGTTTTTTATAGATGGATTTATTAAGTAAGATAGAATCATTGATGAGATCGTTTAATTTAATTTCCTCATTAACTTCCGCTACTCCACTTAAGGATTCTTGCATAAAAATAAATTTTTTAATACGCTCAATATTTTTTTCTAGAATAGCAATTTCATTGAATATATCTTTACATTCTTCAGATTTTTGTTCCATTAAAACTTTAAGACTAGACAGTGTTTTAAGAACGCTAGGATGCCTATCAAAATTAATTTGAATATCTTTACAAATTTCTTCTAATATTCTTTGGGTGCTTAAATTTGTTTTTACTAATCTATCCTTAGTAACTTCTACATTTTTACCGATATTATTTAAAATCTTACTGATATCATATAAAACATTATTTGCAATTTCAGCCATACCAGCTCGTCGTGATGCTAATACTAAATTGTCATGAAGTTTTTTTACTTTAATTTCAATTTGTTTACGTTCATTAATTTCATTAATTAATCGTTTATTCATATTTTCTAAACGGATTTTTGAAATATCAAGTTTTTCAATATCAGACTCTGCCTGCACGCTTGATTTTTGTATGGTTGCCATCATTTTATTAAAATGTTGCGATAGTGATGCCAGTTCATCATCTGAATTGATGGATAATCGAGAGGTATAATCTTTTTTTTCATCAATATCTTGAATTTTATTAGTGAGCTTTTCCACTCGTTCAAAAATGTACGTATTCAAAACATACCAAATTAAAAAGGCTAATAATAATCCTAAAACAAAAAGCATGATTAAGTAATAGGTAATTGCTTTTATCCCTGCTAAATAGGATGTTCGCGGAATAACTGCTTTGATTAAACCGATAGGTTTTTGATTAATATCTTGAAGTATAAGATAAGCGTTCGCAATTTTCGTATTTTCAAATACAATAAAGCGACGTTTTCCTTTTTCTAACGCTGAAATATAATTTTTCTGAATTTCTTTATTGTTATTAATATCCGTAAGTAAGTATAGTTCAAGAGCTAATTCTGTATCATATGAAAGACTTTCTAATAATTTTTTTGTTAAATAGCGACCGGTAATAATTGCGCCATTAATAGGTTTACTTTTATCGGTATTTGAAACTGCGGCAGAAGCAACTAAGATAATACAGTTTTGAACATAAATTAATCCTTGCTTACTTTTAATTGTTTCCGTATTTTTTACTAATACACTATCGGGATATATATATTTTTCTATATTTTTTGGAAAAGGTTGCAACTTACTTCCATCAATATTGGTTGATATTCCTATTAAAATCTTGCCTTGCTTATTTAAATATAAGAGCAAATTAATATTCGAATTATTTAATACTAATAAATTTATATTTTCACTTATAAATTTCGAATTATTTCCTTCAATATATGCATAAGCATCATTCCAATAACCCCAATCGGAAGTAAATGAGCCTAAATTATTAAGACGTTGATGAATGGATTTATTTATTCTTGATAGATTATCATTGAGTTCTTTATTTTCATTTGCTTTAATATGTTTTAGTAAATAAAAATTCGCACCAATATAGACAACAACTAAAAAAATTAGCCATACTATGCCAACAATAATAAACAACCTACTTTTTAAGCGCATAAATCAATCTCATATTAGAGCCTGTCGTCAATGAGCTAATATTTTTCTATTAAAGATTTTTTGCTTTTAAGTAGTTCTGTACAGTTAATCGTGTCTAATGGAGAACTATAATAATATCCTTGGACTTGATGCCCATGATACTTCGTTAAAAATTCAACTTGTTGTGCGTTTTCTACACCGGAAGCGATCACTTCCATGCCTATTTTTTTTGTCATACTAATAATTGCCTCAACTATTGCTTCGTCATATTTATTGGTATGTATACCTTTAATGTAGCTTTTATCAATTTTAACTTTATCGAACGGAAAATATTTTAAATATGAAAAACTGGCATCGCCAACACCAAAACCGTCTATTGATAGTCGAACACCTAGTTCTTTTAATTTCAACATTTTTTGCGCTGTTTCTGAGATATTTCTAAAGATATAATTTTGAGACATCTCTAGTTCCAAAGTAGTTGGGTTAATACCCGTCTCAACTAAAACAGATTGTACTTTTTCAACAAAGTTTTTTTGCGCAAATTGATACCCAGAAATATTTACTGCAATAGTTAAATCTGGATTAAAATTAGTTTGCCATATTTTAATTTGGGTACATGCAGCCTTAAGCACCCAATCACCCATTAAAACGATTAGACCTGTTTCTTCTGCAAGAGAAATAAATGTTTGTGGAAAAAGTAAACCCAATTTAGGATGTTGCCAACGCACTAATGCTTCCAAACCCATTATTCCGCCTGTATCAGGTTTAACTAAAGGTTGATAATGAAGGACAAATTCATTTTTTTCTATAGCTTCTAATAAACCTGAAGTAAGCTCTGCTCTTTGCAATAATTGTTCGTTATATTCATACATATAAACTTGAAAGGTATTTCTCCCCATTTTTTTTGCATGATATAACGCTGCATCAGCATTTTTTAATAATGCGTTGGCATCCTGACCATCATCAGGATAATAACTAATCCCTATACTGGCTGTAATCGTTATTGAATGATCTTCTATTTGAAATGGAATAATAATTTTCTCAATCAATTCTTTGGCTTTTATAATAGAATCTTCTGCTCTATTCTGTGACATGAGTATAACAACAAATTCATCTCCACCTAAACGAATAACAGTATCTATTTCACGTACCGAAGCACTCAATCTATTTGCGACTAATTTTAATAATGTATCACCCGCTGCATGTCCTAAATTATCATTCACTTCTTTAAAATTATCTAAATCTATCATAAGAACACTTAAATATGTGTCTTCTCGCTTAGCATGTGCTATGCCTTGTTGAATTCTATCTGCAAGTAATATTCGATTAGGTAAACTCGTCAAACTATCATGCGTCGCTTGATAAACAAGCTGATCTTCAAGTCTTCTACGATCAGTCACATCTCTAAAACTCAACACAGCGCCCATCAACTTGTCACGCACCTGATAGGGCTGCATATATAACTCAATGACTTTTCCATTTTTTAATTTCCATTCATTAACTGAATTAATGGTGTGTGACATGGTTAATAAATTATCTATCATATTACAAAATAATTTGGATTCTTCGACTTGATTTGATAATTTTTCAAATACTGAAATCGCATTTTCATTTTGTAAATCGCTATTTGATAAATGCCAAATTTTAAGAAATTTTTCATTATTGATAATAATATTTTGATTATTTCCGATAACAACAGTGCCTTCGGGTGTTGATTCCAAAGTTGCTTTAGTCAATTGTAAAGCAACTTCTAAATCCTTAGTTCTTATTTCTACTTCAGATTGCAATTCTTCTAACTGCTTTTGCACACGTTTTTTCAATTCCCATTTACCTACTAATGCGGTCGTTATTTGTTGAATTTCATTAACATCTAACGGCTTATTTAATATTAAAAAATCATCCGATTTTTTTAAGTTTTGGGATATTTCTGCCCATGTGTAATCACTATTTGTTGAGTAAATAACAAGCTGGATTTCTGGATCAACACTCCAAATACGCTGCATGGTTTCTACAACATTCAGTGCACGGCTATCTATATAAGCTAAAGCAAAAGGTTTATTCGCAGTCTTTGCAATTTTGATTGTCTCAAGCCCTGCTTGACATTCATATTCGGATTGTATGGTATATAATGGGCTGGTCTTAGATGTTGTGAAGTGACTTGCCTGGCTATCATAAATGTTATTAAAATCTCTATGGATAGCAGGGTCATTATCTATCACTATAATACGCACTTCTTTAGACTCTATCATATTCGACCTCTTCCCTTGAATTACTAACAAATAGGATAAAGATGTGATATGTACGTCTTACCCGACGATAAGCTGCTAACTTATCTCTAGATACTTTATATTATAGTAACATAACATAGGAATGAGCCGCTAAGAACAGGTTATTAATTGATCATTAAAGGTGGGTATGGTTTATTTATGGACTTTGTTACCTCATTACATCAATAAAAAAAGGACAATGATTTCTCATTGTCCTTTTGGTCCTAACCATCAAATTACATGTTGATGTGGTATATCAAACCAAGCATGAATTGATTATCAGCTGAGGTGAATTCATTACTGCTAAATAAAGTATTTGCGTTCACGCTGTTGAAATCTGTATGAGAGTATTCAGCACGTAAACTCCAGTTATCATAGAAGGTAGATTCGATACCTAAACCATAGTTGAATCCACCAATCGTATCAGAACCAGAAGCAGATCTGTATATACCTTGGTTTAACAATGGAGCTGGTGTTGCAGCCATATTAGCACCAATTCTCACATTGGCTTCAACGTTAGCCCAATTGTAACCTAATCTAAAATAGAATAAGGTAGCATTGTTTAATTTGATACCTGGCAATACGCTGATACCATAGTTGCTGTTGACTTCAAACGAAGTTTGCAACACATCAATATATGGAACACCTACAGGATTAGCAGCAGAAGCTGGGTCAAGGATAAATACTTCAGAATCGCTTTGCGCGCCACTCCAGTTGCCGTAAATTTCAAGAGCTAAATAAGTATTATAGAAAGATTCGAAATACTTACCAAAACCGATGAAACCACCGCCTACAGCGCCTGTAGAGTTAATTCTTGGATCAGTAGCTAATCCTAAGGCAAATGGGCTAAGTAAAACTGGGGTAGTGGAAGCTAACAAACCATCAAATCCGTCAACGTCAGCTACGGTACGATAAGAATCATAACCTGCTTGTAAACCGACATATAGACCGTCTTTTAAAATTAATTCTACTGGGCATGGAACTTCACCTTTGTAGTTTTCTTTGTAACTCTTATGTGCTGCAAAGCTTGTTGTACTAGCTAGCAGCAATGAAGCTACTGTGACACTAACTGTAAGCAATGAAATTTGAGGCTTTCTCATTACACGTCTCCTTACGGTTAAAATAATTAATTAATTAATTAAACTTTTTGCCCATGTAACTATACCAAGCTATCACGGAACACAAATCAAAGAGTTTAGATTTATACTTTATGTGATTACGTATTCAAGAGCAAGACATTTTTAACATTTTTTACATACTAATTAGATAGTTAGATAATTACTCATCAAAAAAAACATGTAGTGATATTAGTAATATTACTAGTGCTCATTCTACAAAAATTCATTGATTTAGTTATATTTTAAACATTTATAATTTTGCCGATCAAATGTGCCTCAAAAAAATTATTGCATTTTTTAAGAATTAAATCGATAAATTAATCCAAGTAAAAATTGATTTCGAGAAGAAGCTATTCTTGCATCTGAAGTTGAGGTAATAGAGCCATATAATGAATGTGTATATTCTATGCGTAAATTAAACTGTTCATTGAATGCAGACTCTAACCCTACACCATACAATAAACCATTAATGGTAACCTCATCATGATACTCGACTGAATTAAGCTCAAAATCATCCTCAGATCGAACCGTTTCATCTAAACTTACGGTGGACCAATTGTACCCCACCTTTAGATAAATTATGCTTGTTTTATTTATTCTAAGCCCAGGAGTCACACCGAGACCAAAACTCCCGTTGATCACTAAATCTGTATCAATAATAACGGGCACAGATGGAACATTAGTTTGAAAATCGCTATCCGCTGCACTACCATTAGCAAACAATTCTATACCAAGATAGACATTTGAATTTTTTCCTAATAATTTACCATACCCAAGTATAAAATCGCCTATCATCCCATTCGCAGCTAATTCAGGATTAGTTTTGGCTTCTCTAAAAGTATCAAAATCTTGATATGCTATACTGTCTTTTATTTTATAAACATCATAACCTGCAGCGACTCCTACATAATATCCATCTTTAAATTTAATTGGAGTTACACACAACATAGGTATGTCATTTTTTTCATTTGAATGTACAGCAGATTCTGCCCGTATTGTGACAGACCATAATAAAAAGCCCAACAAGACAAATAACAAAGTTATATTTTTTTTCATGATAAATTTTAGCATCTTCTATGAGTCAACAAAAAATAAGTTAGGAACTGTTAACTATACGATATCAACAGTTCCTATATGATTAACCCAAATGAAGAATGAATGCCAGCATAAATTGATTATCCTGAGGGCTTATTTTGGTATTAAGGTATGTTGTGAAATCGCTATAATCTGTATGCGTATATTCCGTTCTTACACTTACATTAGGCACAACTGCGGTTTCTAAACCTAAACCATAATTAAATCCACCGCTAGTGACATCATAAATTGAATTTGCAACCAGTCCTTGATTTACAATCACATACTCATTAACATCAATATTAGTCCAGTTATAACCTAATCTTACATAAAACAAAGTAGCATTATTTAATTTAATCCCTGGTAACAAACTTAAACCATAATTACTGCTAACTTGTATATCTGTGCTATATTTCGTGAAAGCTGAAGAAATTAATGATTGACTTAACACTTGAGCATCTGTTCCTGCACTGCTTCCATTGCCAAACATTTCAAATGCTAAATACATATTATAGAACGAGCTAAAATAATGACCGAAACCAAGAAACCCACCGCCCACAAGTCCATTCACACTTAATCTAGGGTCAAATTCAAAAATGAGATCAGGATCTATACTCAAAAAATCAGCATCATTAACAATGCGATAAGCATCATAACCTGCTTGTGCTCCAAAATAGAATCCATCTTTAAGTATCAATTGCGGAGGGCAAGGCACTTCTCCTTTGTAATTTCCTTGATTCGCACTGGGAGCAGCATATGTGATCGTCATGCTAGATAAAACAAAAGCAGTTAGCAAAGACACTGATAATTTTTTCATGTTAATAGTTTCCTTACTCATAAAAATAAAAAAAAAATTATAACCCTAATCAGAGATTATACGAAGTAATAAATGATGCTTGGCATATCTAGATGACCAGATGATGACTAAATACTGAAATACCCCCTGCAGAGGTAAGTCTATAGATAAGAGGACTTTTGACAGGGCGACCTGGCTAAACTTTGCATAGCCTGACTGGATAAGGGTCAAATCTGGACAAAGGGATCGCGGATTTTGCAATTTCCCGCACTTCTTCGATTTGATTTAGTATGTGTCGCGCACGTTCTACAATAACAGTACCATGATCTGCCAATGCAACCAGATATTTTAAGTCTCTTATATTCATCACTTTCTCTCGATAAGAAATACTGATTGATATTATAATATCAATCTATTGTATTTATCAACAAATAACAGCTATTTTGTTACTTCGATACTCAATATTAGGAGAAATCGCTCATGTTACAGCTAGGCCAATTATTTCCAGAATTTAACCTGAAGGGTGTCATTTCTGCCAATGCACAAGATGCTTTTGCTGAAATCACACACGACAGCCATCAAGGAAAATGGCGAGTTTTTTTCTTTTGGCCAAAGGATTTTACCTTTGTTTGCCCCACTGAAATTGCTGAATTTGGTCGCCTTCATCAAGAATTTATTGATCGCGATGCGCAATTATTAGGAGTCAGCACAGATTCTGAGTTTGTGCATTTAGCATGGAAACAGCAAAAAGATGAATTACGCGACTTACCTTTCCCCATGCTGTCTGACATAAAGCGCGATCTTTCAGAGACACTTGGTATTTTGGATAAAAATGCGGGTGTTGCCCAGCGCGCCACTTTTATTGTTGACCCACAAGGAGTGATTCGCTTTGTAATGGTAACCGACCTGAATGTCGGGCGAAATCCTGCTGAAGTACTCCGCATATTAGATGCTTTGCAAACCGACGAGCTATGTCCCTGTAATTGGAAAAAAGGTGAAAAAACCTTAGATGCTGCTTAATTTAAAAAATCATAAACGGAGAATATCATGAACATTGAACAACTAAGAAACCAATTACCCGAACACGCTAAAGACATTAAACTCAATCTTTCTAACATCATCACGCCAGAGGGGGCGCCTGATTTAACTCAGAAACAAATTTATGCCATTGCACTTGCATCAGCCTATGCGACAAAAAACTTGAATCTGATTACCGCCGTTGCTAAAGAAGCCACGAATCATTTGATGGAAAACGAAGTGCATGCGGCTAAATCTGCAGCGACAATAATGGCCATGAACAATATTTATTATCGCTTTATTCACTTGGTAAGCGATAAATCATTCGCAAGCTTGCCAGCAAAGCTTAGGATGAATGTCATTGGCAACCCAGGGGTTGATAAAGTTGATTTTGAGTTAAGCTGCTTGGCTGTATCGACTATCAATGGGTGCGGTATGTGTATTGACGCCCATGCGCATGAACTAAACAAAGCCGGTGTAAGCAAGCTAGCCATTCAGTCTGCGGTTCGTATTGCATCTGTTTTAAATGCAACAGCAATGGCAGTCGAGACCGGTATCTAATGCCTTTAAAAAAACTACTTCGATTGGGGGTAAATTGAAACTGGGTATAACGGAAATATTACGGAAACTGATCTGATCTTGTGCACGCCAGTTCATAACCTATTGATTAAACTGGCGTCCCCAAGGGGATTCGAACCCCTGTTACCGCCGTGAAAGGGCGATTACATGGACTTTTATAAACTCTCGAAGACAATATAACTTGTTGTTTACATTAAAATTAAGTATATTAGCGTCCTTGAAGATAACGCGCCCTATACTGTTGCCGCCACCATTAGTGACTATTTAGCCGACTTTAAAGCCAACGGCAAAAAATCCTACTATTCCACCGAAACACAAATAAATGCGCATATCCTACATACGTTTGGCGACAAGCTTGTTTCTGCGCTTACTTTTAAACAGCTCAACCTATGGAAAAATAAATTAGCAACTACAGACAAACGCGCCCGCTCTAGTAAAAAAATAAAGCAAGAACAAAAATACATCGCTGACAATAACAATGATCCAGAATATCAAAAATGATATACAATCTAATAGCCCAAAAAATTTGCTTAATTATCGTAACGCAGCGGAAATTCAAATTAAGCCAATAAACTGGCTTTGGAACATGAGATTGGCAAAAGGTAAAATCTCTATTATTTCTGGAGACCCAGGAGTTGGTAAATCACAACTTCTTGCCAATATGGCTTCTATAATTTCTCGCGGTAATAGTTGGCCTGACCAAACCCGGTCTGATCAAGGAAAAGTTATTTTTTTAAGCGCAGAAGATTCTGCTGAAGATACCATAGTACCCAGATTAACAGCGGCAGGAGCTAATTTACATGAAATTTTTATCATAGATTCGGTGAGAGTAGTCGATGACACTGGAAATAGCACTGAGCAGCTATTTGATCTTAATGCTGATTTATTATATTTAAAAGAAATGCTATCAAAATTACCAGGTGTTGCAGCGATCTTTATTGATCCTATTACTGCCTATATTGGAAATGTTGATGACAGCAAAAATTCACGTATAAGAGCAGTGTTAGCTCCTTTAACTAAACTAGCAGAAGAGCATAATATAGCGATTATTTGTATTTCACATAACAACAAAAATGATCAATATAATGCCATTTATCGTATAGCTGGTAGTATCGGCTACGTGGCAGCTGCACGTGCTGCTTATGTCGTCTTAAAAGATAAAACTAGCGATACCACAAGACTTTTTCTACCTTTGAAAAACAACCTTGGGAATGATAAAACTGGTTTATCTTACCGAGTAGAGGAATGTGATTTAGGGGGCGGTATCATTTTTAGAAAAATTACAAAACAATGAATTAACTACAAGTCGTGATTAAACTTGGAAAATTATTAGCCAAGAAATTAGTGTTTAGGTGTCAGATGAGCACACCCCAAACATTTACTTATCTATAAATCACTATCACGTAAACCAACAATCATCAGCTATAGACTTTTTGTTCTGATTCAGTTTTTATGCCTGTATTTAATTCTTCAAATGCATGATCGATAAGCTTGCCTAGAGTTTTTTTAGTAAAAACACCAATAGGACCTGGAATATGAAGAACGATAGTAGAGCGCGTTACATTCTCCGATAATTTTTCCAATTGCTGATAACGTTCCGTATATTCACCATCAGGCAGCTTGCGTTTCCAAGCTACAATTTTTTGATCTTCATCAACAATAGTAACGGTTTCATTCGATTGAGGTATGATTTTTCCTATCGGTTGATCTCTATAAAGAATGAGATTAATTATTTTTCCAGGGGCAATCTCACCATCGATATGGGCTGTAATTGTACCATGCGATAATCTATTGTAATTCTCCACATTTTTTACAATCTTCCATACGTCTTCAATATTCGCATTAATATCCAGCGGCGCACCCCCAAATGTGGAAACATAATTGGCAGAAGTACCCTGAATGGAAAGAGGACTGAGCGCCAATCCATCGGGCATGAGAGAAGCATGGATTGTATTTATGATCTTGCCATTTTTTAGATTAATCAGCACAACATTATTAGCAAAAGAATTAGTACATCATCTTGAGGAATGACGCCTACCTGATAAGCTTTCCAGAGTTTTTCTTTTAATTCAGGAAAATCTTTATATGCTACATCTGCAAGTTTTAACCATTTCTTGGCTAAATCGATACCAGCCTGGCTCTCTGGATCAACATGAATGTTACTCTTGACCTCTTCAAATAATAATTGCCATTCTTGTGTTCGCGTTTTTGCATATTGTTTAAATCTCTTTAACTCGATGGTGGTTAAGTATTTTTCGTAGCATACCTGTGTGTCTTTTCCTTTTGATTGGATAATTTCAATAATAGATGTCACACTTTTCCAATCAATTGATTGAGTTAATTCATTTTGCTTGATAAGATCATTTACTAAATATGAAATTTTTTTAATTCTATTTTCTTCATCTGCCAATACTTTTGCCTGCATGATTAATGAATCTAAAATATTTAAATCATTTTTTTGTAATAGATTTTTAATTTGTGATAGAGAAAACCCAATAAATTTTAATGTAACAATTTGTTGTAGACGCCATAGATTTTCTTCTGAATAGAGACGATGACCTTTGTTAGTCCTTTGAGTTGGCCTTAACAAATTAATCTCATCATAATAATGAATCGTTCTTACGCTTAATTGAGTTAACTTACAAAGTTCTTTTATAGTATAAAACTTTTTCACTTTAAGTCCCTTTAGTGGCATTGAACTATACTGCATCACGTAACGTGAGGTGCAAGCATTTTTTAAAATTTATTCGAATTAAACCTTCAAGTAAATACAAGTGCCATTAAATAATCGCTGTTTTTATCTATGCAAAAAAATTAAAGATTGTTATTATCTACGCCATTTCATCTTTTAGGAAATCTTCGTGGCAATCACCTTTCATCCCAAGCCTGGTCAGATTCTTTTATGCGACTTTGAACCCGGATTTAAAGAACCTGAGATGGTAAAAAAGAAACGTCCTGTAGTGGTTCTTACAGGGCCTATAAAAGGCCGCGCCAATTTGATTACAGTTGTTGCATTAAGCCATGCTGAACCAAAACCGCCCCAACCTTATCATTATAAAATTCCAAGACAATCCATGCCTATGGTCGGTCGATTTCAAGAGGAAGATAGCTGGTTAAAAGGCGATATGATTTACACTTTTGGATTTCATCGCTTTAATCTAATTCAACTAGGCAAAAGAGGTTCCGATGGTAAAAGGCTTTATTTTACAAATCGTTTAGGCATAGATCAAATGAAGCAAATTTATCAATGTGTTATGCACGGCCTCAACTTGGGTAAATTAGCCCAGCATGTGTAAAAATGTATAAAAAATACTGTTGAAATCCCACTCAAATGCCTTATAATTAGATTGTAACCTGCTCTGCTTTAAGCATCAGGCATTCGAGACTGTACAAAGGTCCGCCCAGTACAGCCGGCCCAGTGTGGAGACGACAATCTACATTGGTGCTGAGTTCAGGCCTCTTATGAGGCCTTTGTCATTTATAAGGATACAAAAATTTAATCAGTTAAGGATAATGCACGCATGGAGTATGCAACTGTTATATCTTTAATTGCTGGCGCAATCGGAACTATAACAGGTACCTGCGGACTGATATTAAGTATCTTAAATTTCAACAGGGATAAACCCAATATTCAAATTACCCTTAAATGGGATATGTCCCCCTATGGCTCCGCAACTACCATTTACGATGAGAATAAGAAATGGGGTGTAGTATCAATAACTAATATTGGAAGACGACCGATCTTTTTCAGTCATCTTCACTTAGAAATCCCAGGAACAACAGAACATTTACTCATCAGCGCGGGAATAAGCGGTGAAAAATTATTAGAAGGTGATCCACCAAAAACATACCCTGTGACACAAGAAGGATTAGAAAAATATGTAAATCAATGGGATAAAATAAGAGCTGTCGTTATTGATAGCACTGGAAAAAAATATTATTCACAATCAGCACAAGAAAAACCATCATGGGCTAGCGTATAAAGAATATAAATTTATCTTCTAGTACTACAGTTGTAATTAAACATATTTCGCATTTCTCTTGTAATGATAAAAT
>CAZHMQ010000031.1:2437-19697 GCA_964533645.1 uncultured Coxiellaceae bacterium | reverse complement strand
AACCTAGCTTTTAAGTTTCCTTACAAGCTCCGCCCTTTAGGGCGGGGTAGTTGACGTAATTTCGTGTTATCTAAAATATACTCTCTTTTACGTTGAATATCCCCTCGAGCAGTTAAAGCAGCGATAGGAGTACTTGGTAAGGTTGCGGTTTGTTCTTTGGGTCTAAACATAAGAATTCTTTGTATTATTAATAAACTTTATAATTATTCAGCGGTTACGCAAAACTTAAAAATGTCCAAAGTCCCGTTTAATTTTCTGGTTTAAATCCTAGTTTTTGAAAATGCCCTTCCAGTTCATCGATATTATTGAATCGGATTTTGACATAACCTCCACCGCGATTTTCATAGTCAATCTGTACTTGATTACCCAAATGATCTGAAAGAGATGATTCTAAATGTGTTAAATTTGGATCACTATAAGTGCCTTTTTCGATGTTTTTTTCTTGACGTTTTTTAGCTTCTAATTCAATTTTACGTACACTCCAATTTTTTTGAATACATTCTTCTACAAGAGCATATTGTTCTGCAAGAGGAATTCCCGCGAGAATTTTTCCATGACCTTCAGTAATTTTTTTCTGAATTAATAACTCTTTAACGCGAGGGTCTAATTTTAAGAGACGCAACGCATTAGTAATGGTGGTTCTATTTTTTCCTACAGCAGCTGCAACTTCTTCATGCATATAATCAAATTCATCGATTAAACGTTGATATGCTTCGGCTTCTTCAATAGGGTTTAAGTCAGCTCTGTTAATATTTTCTATGATAGCTGCTTGTAAGGCTTGTTCATTAGTGTAATGACTCACAAGACAACTGATTTCGTTTAAACCGGCTAGCTGAGCAGCACGCCAACGACGTTCGCCAGCAATAATTTCATATTTATTATCAGCAATGGGTCGGACGATGACTGGTTGTAATAAGCCATCTGTGGCTTTGATAGAATCCGCAAGCTCTTGCAATTGAGCTGGATCAAAATGGCGTCGGGGCTGGTATTTACCGCGAACTAATTGATCTATAGATAAATGCTTAAGTAAGGGCTTGGATTTTATCATGTAGCATATCCCTGTTATGCCGATACTTTTATGGTGCGGGAAGGTTGATAATTTTCATAGATTGTTGGAGGTTCTGTCACAAACCATTTGCATTCATATTCCCTTTCAGTGTTCGGAGGAAGTTTAAGATGACTCACAGTTTCTTCCGAGATAGGACCAGATTTTTTTTGATCAAGATCGGGTAATTGTTTAAGAATTCTTGTATTTGACATATGAAACTCCATTTATGTTTGATTTGTTACATTCTTATCATGGATATCTAATTGCTCACAGGTTAGAAGCCATGATGCTTCGGTAGTCTGCAGTTGTTTTTTTATCTCGGCTTGTTTTAATAAGCAACTTTGTAGGTTGGACTTATTTTCTGCTTCATATAAAGTAGGGTCTAATAATTGAATTTCAAGTTGTTGATATTCCTGTTGTAAAGTTTCAAGTTGTGTTTCAAGTTTTTTTATCTGTGTTACTAGTGGTCGTCTTGCCTCTCGTTCGGTAGCGTCAAGTTTGCGTTGAGCTTTTTTTGAAGGGTTGTTTTTTTCAGAAGTGCCGAACATTATATCGCTTTGTTTGCGAAAATCCAAGAGCCATTTTTCATAATCGTCTAAATCACCCGTAAAAGGTGAAATTTTATGGGATGCAACCAATATTAACTGATCCGCTGTGGTCCGTAATAAAAATCTATCGTGTGACACCAATATCATGGCGCCTTCATATTCTTGTAATGCTAAACTTAATGCTTCGCGCATGTCTAAATCTAGATGATTGGTCGGCTCATCCAGTAAAATCAAGTTAGGTTTTTGCCAAATGAGCAGACTCAAGGCTAATCGAGATTTTTCACCACCCGAAAAATGTTTTATTTCCTCACGTACTCTATCGTTAGAAAAACCAAAACTACCCAAAAAGGTTCGTAATTCGACTTCTTTAGTTAAAGGCGACAATCGACGCAAATGGTCTAATGGAGTTTCATGTAATTGCAAATAATCAATTTGATGTTGAGCAAAATAACCAATTTTTAAATTTGCGCTGGTTTCACGGTGTCCAGAGGCTTGTTTTAATTCGCCGGCAAGTAATTTGATCAGACTGGATTTACCGGCTCCGTTGGGTCCAATCAAAGCGATTCTATCGTCGGGAGTAATGCTTAAGTTAATGTCCTTAAGAACGATTTTATCACCGTATTGAATTGTAGCATCTTCTATCGTCAGCATAGGGTTAGAGCATTTGTCAGGCTTTTTAAAATGAAATTGAAAAGAGGATTCCTGCTGAACTGCGCCGATCAATTCCATGCGTTCAATCGCTTTTACCCGGCTTTGAGCTTGTTTTGCTTTAGATGCCTTTGCTTTGAAACGATTAATAAAACTTTGCAAGTGCGCAATATGTTTTTGTTGTTTTTCATAAGCGGCCTGCTGCAATAAAAGATTAGCTACACGTTGTTTTTCGAAATTTGAGTAATTTCCGGTATAAAGTTTTAAATTTTTATGATCAATATGAGCGATATGATTCACTATATTATCGAGAAATTCTCTATCATGCGAAATCAATAATAAAGTGCCTTTATAGTTGCGTAACCAATTTTCTAACCAAATAATGGCGTCTAAATCCAGGTGATTAGTGGGTTCGTCCAATAGTAATATATCGGAATGCGAAATCAGTGCTCTTGCAAGATTTAAGCGTACACGCCAGCCACCAGAAAAATCGCTGACGGCTTGTTCTTGTTCTATTTTATTAAATCCCAAACCATTCAATAATTGTGCTGCACGGGCAGGGGCAGAATATGCATCAATTTCACTCATGCGTGCGTGAAGCATGGCTATGTGTTCGCCATTATTATTTTCTTCAGCAAGCTGTAAGTCATGTTCTAATTGTTTTAGTTCTTCATCGCCATCCAGAACATAGCCCAATGCCGATTTTGAATAAGCAGGCGTTTCTTGTGCGACATGTGCAATTTTGAGTCTGCGAGGAAGTTCTAACTCACCACTGTCTGGTTGAATATGGCCAAGTAACATAGCAAATAAACTGGATTTACCTGAGCCATTGGCGCCGATTAAACCTATACGTTGTTTATGAAAAATGGTCCACTGTACTTCTTCAAGTAAAAGATGTTGACCGCGGCGTAAATTGATTTTATTTAAGGTGATCATATTTTTTGTGATTGGGGTGAACCTGCGGCCCCTACTCCGAGGACGATGGTAGTCTAAATCATGGCTAATGGCAATAATATTGACACGTACCATGAGTTGTTTATTACTTGACCCATACGTCCGGTTCTGTGGGCAGTCGGAGGCCGCGGCCTTCTCTGACCCGATTACTTAGAGCCTGTTCAAGATCTTTTTATGTGCTTTAAAGGGTAAAAATCCCCCTAATTATATTGTTTGTTAATAATGCATTAATGTTTGATCCGTACAATAAGTCATCTTATTAATGTTAGCGAGGCGTTTATGTTAAGAAATTTGAATAAAAGTCATATATTTCGATTATTTGCTACATCATCTTTATTACTAGGTGTTAATACCATTTATAAGAAGCACGTAAATCAAAAGCAGTTAGAAGATGAAGATATACCATTAACTTGTACTCGCTATGAACAACGCCGCTTACTGGAAGAAGGTCGTATTTCCAAAGGTGTTTGCGCGGGATTAGCAATGAGACAAGTTACGCAAAAAGGTGATGAGGAAGACAAAGCGATAGCATTGCAAAATAAATATTTTTTTAGGCTCGAAAATATGTTTATTGATTCTTTAGGTGAATACACTGGCCGTCGGCCCGATCGTGAACGCCTTAAAACACAAGAAATGTATATTTTTGCACGATTATTTATTGAATCTAATGAATTAGAAAACAAAGTAAATTATCCTTATAAAGTCATGATACAAAAAAAATCATCGGGGGCTGGCTCTCCAGAGGATGCTTTACATTTCATACAGGAAGAAAGTGGAGAGCGTTTTGAAATGAGAAATACATTTCTTATAGCTGTTGATGAAATTGATGGTAATAAAGAATCTCAGCATTTAGTTAGATTTGATACGCTGACTCATAATCGATGTTCTTTCTACGATGCAAATGCTGGGCTCATTGAAGGACGTTGTTCTGGGGTTTTGGATATATATAAAAAATTTGTAACAAATGTATATCACTCGAAAAAAGTACATGCAGTATGTGTTCAACATCAAGAAGAAAACAAACCCAAAGGTCCTTAAATTTGATATTGCAGATGTCTGGAATAGTATAATTTTTTATATTAACGAGGTGTTATCATGTTTAGAAGGTTACATAAATTCAATCCAAATATTTTACGATTATTAGTTACAGCTTCCACTCAATTTAAACGAGGTTTAAATACAGAATCTTCAGAAAAAATACCGTTACAATATATACCTTATTGAAACTAACGAATTACAAGGGAAAGTGGGTGAAGAAGGTGTCAAAGCTATGTTAAGGACATGTGCATCAATAAACCTGACTTTAACCCAGCTCTGACACCTTCTCTTTTTTATGGTTGGCACAAGAGCCATGGGAACAGGCGGTGGGCCAGCATTTTTATTTGTAGGAGATGTAAATAAAAAAGATGTCAAGTTACTGCATAAAGAATCATATCAAGAGCAAGGCTCTTTATCCCCTTCAGGAAGATATTTTTTAATGCATGTTTATAACATAATAAAAATGTATGATACTCAAAATATATATCAACGCGTTGAACTTAATACATCAGAAAATATTTATAATGAAAAGGAAGATATAAGACATAAATTAACAATAAAAAAATGGTTGAATGACACCCAATTTACTTATGTCGATATCGCGCGTCATTTTGTACGTCCTATTCCAGAAAATGGAGAGGCATTTTATAGTGCGAAAGAAGTGCTTTATGACCTTGCTAATAGAAAAATATTAAGTGAACATAAAATAACGAAAGATGAAGCGGATGCTTATGAAAAATTATATAATTAGTTGATAACTTCTTTTATTGCGGCCCAAGGTTCAATTCCTATCCAAGTACAGTTTTCCGGGGGCACTTCCAGGGGCACTTTTTCCCTAAAAAAATTCAAATATCGGGTTTTTTAAAATGAAATTGAAAAGGCGAGTCTGTTTGGACTGCGCTTATGAGTTCCATACGCTCTATGGTTTTCACTCGACTTTGCGCTTGTTTTGCTTTTGATGCCTTGGCTTTGAAGCGATTGATAAAGCTTTGTAAATGTGCGATATGTTTTTGTTGTTTTTCATAAGCCGCTTGTTGTAACAATATATTGGCAGCGCGTTGTTTTTCAAAGGCAGAGTAGTTGCCAGCATAAAGTTTTAAGGTTTTATGATCGATGTGCATAATGTGATCGACTATATTATCGAGAAATTCTCTGTCATGCGAAATTAATAATAAAGTACCTTAATGGATTTTATTTAAGGTGATCATATTTTTTGTGATGGAGGCGAATCTAAATAAGTAACCCCTTCTCCCGAAGGCGATGTTAGTCTAAATCATAATAAATGACAATATTGACAAATATTATGGGCTGTTTAACATTATAGCCTCATAATTAGAAAAAACGAACGGAGAATAAATATGCCTAATAATACACAACAGCCAAAAACAATAGTAGACAGTATGCGTATTGCGGTTAGGAATGCATGTGAAGCACCGCTCCCTGGTACCATGTCGACCGATAATGAGATTATGCGCTTGGTACTTAAAAGAGTATATGATGAACTGCCACAGCTGCGAACAGATGGATCTAAGCATGAATTTTTTTCTAAGCAAGCTCTAGAAGCAAACGATGACCTAGTTCATGTTCGAAGTCTATTACATAAAGAGGTACGAGCAAGCTTAGCATTTATCTATCCCGGCAGATTCAAGCAGGATTCAATTCAAGATGAGGACATGGGATCAAAACCTGGAATTGGCTCCAGTTATAAATAATCCCAAATAAAAAATGGAACAGGTGTCAAAGCTATGCTTAGTGGAACAGGTGTCTGGAACAGGTGGAACAGGTGTCAAAGCTATGCTTAGGGTAGCTCAGTTCAATATTTAATTTTATAAACAAATTTCATTTGATATAACATGCCCTTTGCATAGCTTTGACACCGTAACTAAAAAATGCGCACTATGACGAGGCACCCTATGCAATCTGACAAACGAAAAAGCACAGAAGAAGAGAAAAAATCACAACCCTCATCCAAAATGGATGTTATATCCAAAACAGTGACAAGTATATCTCACCCACCTTTATTCACTGATCCAAAAGTCGCGAATCCTGTGATTTCCATGAATTATTTAATAAAATATCTTCCAGTTCCTCAATAGCAGATATTGGTATTGTGACGATCTTTCGGTCATCATCGATATAATAAAGTTCCCATGGCCTTAACACATTTTTAATTAGCACATAAATATTGGGAGCATAGTCTGATAAGTTATCTGATAATTCAACATCAATTTCAATGTGACATTTATTATGTTTTTTAATGCAGCAATTCTCACAATGAATGCGGTTTGATTTAAAAAATCCTGTGCCATCTCCGGCAAATAAGTAGTGATTATCTAAATAGGTAAATTCTTCTAAAAGCTTGCCTCGTTGAACTTGAGAAAATATTCGCTTGTAGGCTTTCCTTATTTCGCGAGGATCAACTTCATCATTGCGTTCGCGCATGTATGTATCGCAGGGTGTTTGCTGTACGCCATATAGAACCTGTAAATTATGTTTAATGGTTTTTTCTTCCCTGCTTTCATCAAACTTTAATAATGATGGAAATTTTAGACTAAACATCGCAAGTCCTGACAACAATCGGTCAATGTAATCTGATTGGATCGTGGTGCTAAATCACGAAACGGTATAATCTTCTTGAACTGATCGCGTATAATGCTTAATAGTCCTTGTGCAGATAAATACTTCCTTGAGTATTTCATGTTCCATTTGTTCCGACGTTGATAAAATGGTCGCATGATACCAGAAAGTTAAAAAGTCTACGAAAAGAATTTTACAGGGCGCTATTGAATTAGCGGGAATAGCTGCTCAAGCAGCTATTCCTATGTGGATTGAGTTCATGCAAATTGTCCTAAAAGAAAGACCAGAATGCCCTATGATTGAACCCGAAGGTGTAGTCAGCGTTAAAATAGATCCTATGACGGGCAAACACGCGAGCATTAATGATCCGATAGCCAAATTTGAATATTTCATGGCACCTTATATTCCTGACGAAGATCAGTCTATGTCAGCGCAAGATAATACGACGACGGCTCCTGAAGGAGTACATCGGAGATCGGAGTTTATTAATCATTATTCATAAAAACATCTGTCTTCCCCTCCCACATCTTTAGTCGGAGAGGGGAAGACAGATGTGAAATTATTTAATTTTGACCCTTGTTAAACGAGCTCTTAGGCTCAGAAGCCACAACATTATCCTTGCCTATGTGAGCTTTCGGTTTTTTCATAAATACATGGATATTATCTGACACAGAAATTACTTTTATTTCTACGGGTTCTGTTCCATGATCCGATCTTGCAGTAAAGTGGTTTATTAATGCGTCACGATAAGCTTTATTTTCTTCCATAACAAAACAAGGCCAAGCAAGTATCTCTTTAGAAAAACCCGACAATAATCCAGCGGGTATTTTTTTCAAGGCAAATAATACTATATCAACAGGTAGCTTAATTAGATCATCTAACAAAGCATTTATTCGGCGACTAAGGCCCTGTGTGTTCGAACAGTTAATACCGTCTGGAAATACTGCTTCAGCAAAAGCAAGAGTTTGTTCTTTATCAAAGCAACTAGGAACATGCATTCCTACAGCATTCGGTAGGGAATATTGTTTTAAGATACTATTAAACACATCGGCATGGTCAGAATAATGAAGTGTAACCTGATCCTTATCTCCTAATGCATCATTCAAAAATTTTAATTCTTTTTCAGATAAAACTACATCACGGCGACCCCAATGAGCATCGGACGGAGGCAAAATTTCAATCTCTGACTTTTCATTTTTCCTAATCAAAATATCATATTGAGAAGAATAAAATTCTCCTTTTTTACTTTGCGAATATGATAGTAAAGTTAATGTATGTTCTTCTTTCCTAGGATCATAGAACATTAATAAATATAATAATTTAGTTAAATCATCATTATTTATCGTGTCATTCTGGGTCACCCATTTATATTCTTTATTTTCACGAACTATGCTTGATAACAATTCAGGATTCAAAACAGTGAGAAAATTGAAGAATCCATTTCTGAAAGACTTTCTTGGAAAGCCTCGTTGCATGAGCGCTGGAAATTGATCTTGAAACTCATTGAATAGTTTAATGACTTCTCTATCTGTATCGTAACTTGACCCTAAATATTTATAGGGTTTAGATACAACTTTCGCAAAATCATCCATCGTATGGATACATTTATGGAGTACTTTTAATTCAATAAGTTTATTTCTAAAAGCAAGATGAACTTGATGATGAAATTCATCAACATCAAAGGTTAATGCTCTAGAAATACACTCTAAATCGTCTAATGAGTTTATCGACGTAAGAATCTTATCGTGATCTTTGATGATATTTACCCATAAAAAACGAATTTCATCATGAGAAAGTTTGAGTTGTTTCACTTTTTCTAAAAAATTTTCGCTTGTAAGCGTGGACAATAGGCCTGGATATTTATCGAAATTTTCGGAATTTATAAGATCATAAGATGAAGGCATAAATTTCTCTTTTTATTATGTTTTGTGACATCCATTCTAATGATTATGCATAATAAGTCAATTTTAAGCTTGGCAGTGTTGCAAAAAAATCACCTCTTTAAATAACCCTCCTACCTAAAATTGAAAGGTTCGAAATGATTAAAAATTAAATCAGTGAGTCGCTATCCCGTGGACCGTAACACCACGCCAGATAATCAAAGCAATAATTTTATTTATTCTAACCACTGATAAGCAACGTTATCGTGAGTTAAAAACACAATATTTATTCGGCTATTCTAAAAAAGTTTACGAAAACATTTTAATTTCATCAAGTTAGCTTGCGGCTTAAAGGCATTAGCGGGAATCGCTGTTCTGGGCGGAATTCGCGTTCTAACTCTATTTTTCAATAACCAACTATCAAGATCATCTTTTCGATAGCGCACAGCTCTACCAAGTTTTACAAAATCTTGTTCTATGGTTCTACCGTTACGAGTCCCGTTCATTCGATCTTGACTTAAAAAACTTCGGCTCATACTTATGTATAGTGCCGCCTCTTTTTCGGTAAAGATTTCCTTTTTTTCTATATTATTTTGAGAATTCATGTTAGCCATCCCAATATTATTTTTAATTGTTATTGTATTAAGAAATACAATTGCCAAACATGATGATACTAAATGTATACGAACAGTCAATACTTATAGTATCATTTTATTGAAAGAGTTCGTTAAGAAAATAAATCTGATATCAATGAAATATTAAATAAGCGCGCTTATTTGGTTAGTTACTGTTTTTGTTACTGCGGCGTGATTTCTTCAAGTTTCAAAAATTGTACATTTAGGCTTTTCACTTCGGAGTATTTTAAAATAAAGTAATGGCCATCAATGGGATAAAATCTTTCTAATAGTGATTTTTCATTGTCAGCATCAGTAGGTTTATCTTTCTTTATTTCTCTACGCATTGCGCTTGTTAATATGAGGCGATCAATGCTTCCATCTCTATTCAAATAAAATTTATCTAACCATCCAACATAGAGATAACCTTTTTTGGCAATTTCTACAATAGCGGCTATGCGAACACCGTCTGGTTTGCCATCTGTCCAATCATGACCTGTAAAAAGATAGTACCAGGGGTGATCAATTTTAAAAAATTCAAGTTTATCTAATTTTGTTCGTCTGATTCCCCATCTAAAAAATGAACCAATGAGATAAGCAGCAATATACAATGATATTAAATAGATGAAAGTAGCAAATATTTCGGCTGTGGAGATTGATAATATTATTGATGTGAATAGATCATCTTTTACACCAGCTATAAGAATTAATATTTGATTAATATTTATATCGTAATGAAACCAGTGAATAGTAAGATATAACCAAAATGAATGAAGGATGATTGTTATTGCTGAACAAACAATAGTTTTATGTGTAAGAGAGATATATTTTAATGGGGTATTGTCAGCTTGATAAAAAGCTAGATTGAAGATTAAGCCTGGTAATACAAATAAAAAAATTAGCAGAGCCGGAAACGCTATGTTCATTCGTTAAAACGCCAGTTTTTTCTTTTTTGGTTGAGCTTCTACGAAACGTGCTTGATACGTATGACCGCCTATGTGAATGATGACATTATTGTTTTCACCTACATTGTGAGAGCCCAGTTTAGAAATTCCTTCTTCTAGCTGCATTGTTCGTTTGGGGTCTAGCAGAATTTCCCGTAATTTATCACTCATTATTGCTCTCATATAACTCCTTACTCTTTTGTTATAAGTATATCATATTTTATTTGCTTAACGATTTGATTAATATGAATTTCATGCAAAAGTAGCATATAAATGTGCAGCTTGTAATTTATTCGGCCAAACGTGTAAATTAGAATCTCTATTAGATAAAGGTTTTGATCAGTTGTTATTGTGTACATATCGATAGAAACTTGATTAAAACATTTCATAAATTTTGAAAAATGTTATTATTATCGCCAATAAGAAGAAAATCAATTGTAACCAATGAAATGAACCCATCCATCTTTAATACGGCGTCATAATGCGCCAAAATAGTCATTTGGATTATGGACTAATCAGATGGAGGGTTCATTTCATTGGTTACGTTATTTTTATATCGTTAGGTTGATTATTTTTGGCTATAGTCAATCTGGTATTATCAGGGTCAATGGCAATTTTTATGTTATATTTTAGCTTTAATAGCATTTAATTTTAGTAAACAAGATATCAATTCATGTTTTTTTGAACATTGATATTTATCTTTTATATTTTCTATATAATGTCCTACTGTTCGAGGAGATAGTTTTAGGATTTTACCAATTTCTTTAATGGTGAATCCTTTTACATATAATATTGCACATTCCAATTGTCTTGGAGTAAGCTCATTAGTATTACCATTTACAAAATCATTATCTGAAATTAAATTTCCTTCTAGAACTTGTGGCAGAGAGGGGGTAGACGGTAAAATTGTATTATTATGAGATAGAATGTAACTTCCTCTCGTTAATTTTGTTTCTTTATTAGAAAATAGATTACGATTTACAGACGAAAGCAACTTTTTTACTAAATCTATCTCGTTCGTAATATCAATACAATATGCAAAAGTTCCAATGATAATGTTGTTTTCATCACGAAGCGGATTTTTTGTATTTAACATTATTTTTAACTGGTTTTTTGAGCAGTTATGTACTTCTAAAATTTTTAAGGGTCTACCAGTTGTAATAACCTGGTTATCTTGTTGTCTAAATAGTTCAGCAAATTCAGAAATTTTGCATGGAATTTCAGAATCAGTGAAGCCAGAAATATCTCTTTTATTATTTATACCAAATAACTCAGCACAATTTGTGTTAACTTCAGTATAGATAGAATCAATATTTTTTTTCCAAAGAAAAACTCCCGGCATCATTTTGGAAAACGTCTCTAAACTTAATTGAGTATTCATTAATTGATTATGCATAATGAGTCTATGGTTAAAAGTATGTATTACAGAAAGCGGGCATTATTTACACAAATAATATAAAATGTCAACAATTTAAACGATATTTATATTGAGTAAGGAGCTGATGTCGCCGCTGAATAGGGAGATTATCTCCCTATTGTACAAAATAATAACTGAATATAATGACATATTCTTAAATACAAACGAGGATAGAGATGAAACACGTAAAATCGGTGGAAAACACCAAAAAAACACGTGATATTGTAACATTATTAAATGCTCAGGAACCGATGGTTGAAGAGCAAAAAAACGCGGTTTGTTTATTGGATGATGATACATTTTCAGATGCGACAAAAGCGTTGGAACAACGATTACTGTCTATGCTAACTGTTGATCAACAAGCAGACATGCTTGTAGGAAGACTATTACGATTATTAGAACCAGCCAAGCTTGATGCAGGCGGAAAACGTAAAATTGAGTTAATGTTACAAAAGCAAGGACCTTCTAAGGGAAACGCTGATAATCAAGCAGTCATAGATGATGCGAAAAGCATAAGAGAAGACGTGAGGAAATGCAAAGCTTTTTTATTAGATCATAAAAGATCTCTTGGTTTATCATCTGATATGATCTTAGAAGATGCATTAAAACTCATGGAAGAACGCGTACAGTCCATTTCAGATCCTGAAGAAAGAAATCAACAATTAGCTATGCTTACAGCGCACGTAAAACAAGTATTTGATAAAGATGCCATCATACCGAAAATCGAAGTTGTTTATGCTGAGCGTTTAGAAGCGTTGATAAAAAACCGAGAAAAACTCAAAACTGATTATGTTCAGATGCTTAAAGGTTTTGGGGTTTCAGAGGTCGATGCCAAAGCGATTGTGTATGATAAAGAGTTTCCACAATATCAAGAATCGCTAAAAAAACCTACTTCTGGTTTAAGCGAGCAAAAAAAACTAGAGCCGGCTAAGTCAACAGCGTCAAGCAGCAATTTTTTTCCTCAGCCTCCAAAATCCTCTTCACAAGAGACGGAACAACCCCATGCTATATACGTAGATTCTTCTCCTAAATCTCGGGCTACACAACAGGCAGAGCCACGATATGCTATGTTTGTTGATCCTTCTGATTCAGGTGATGCTTCTCCTAAATTTCGAGCAACAAAAAAGGCAACACCAAAAAATTCAGATGATCCCCCTGTGCCTAATTTATATGAAAAAGAATCGGGATGCTGTAGGTGTGTCATACTTTAATTACAATAATAATTACGGGTAATACTCAGCGTAAAGGCGAAGCCGCTGTTACCGAATGATATTTTCCAATTTTTGAAACTTTAATAAATCGAGGTGTGTATGTTACATAAAAATGTTGAGACTGAACAAAAACGCGACGTGATGATTGTATTGAAAGATAAAAAAGCAAAACTTGCAGCTTTAAAAAATGAACATAAGACTACAAGTTTTATTAACTATTTTAAAAAAGAATCACTCAGTGCAAAAATTCAAATATTAACGAAAGAAATTGCAGAGCTGTTTGAACAAGCAATAAAAGAAGGCTTTATTAAACATGATGATCCTCGACTTATAAAAAGACAAAATGATAAGCTAACCATGGCTACCTCTGAAGTTATGAAATCAGTGCTTTTTCCCTATCTTGCGCCTCCTGACTTTGGTCGATTGTCCATAAGCTCTGTTACGTTATATGCACAGACTGCTAAGACTCGTAAATGTTTAAAAGCTCTAAATAAAATATCAAAAAATATTGATTTTTTGAAAAAAGATCTGAAATGTTTGGAAGAAACTGTGAATTCTAACGAAGAAACTTTAACTGCTATTAATAAAGCTATTGAACAAGATAAACAAGAATGTGTTCAAACAAGAAAGTTAGGCTAAAACTTTTGATTAAAGATTTTAAATAACACGTCAAGTTTTCAATAAATCATATCTTCAGAAGATGCGACGCAGTTTGACAAAGCTAAATAGATTAACCACCATCCCGACCCCGGCTCTAAGAGCGGGCGGAATAGG
Organism: uncultured Coxiellaceae bacterium; assembly: GCA_964533645.1. GTDB lineage: Bacteria > Pseudomonadota > Gammaproteobacteria > DSM-16500 > DSM-16500 > JABDBK01. The sequence continues at coordinate 6,044 of CAZHMQ010000031.1, read as the reverse complement.
GAGATTATCTCCCTATAGCGTGAAATAATAACCGTATATAATGAACATTCTTGTACAAATTATAGAGTATTGTCGAGTAATAAGTCGGCAGCAATGCCGGCTTCCGACAAAAATAAGTTGAATAGTGCTTTATATACGATTAAACAAATTATATAAACGAATACCGAAAATTAGGAGTTAAAATATGCAAATGAGAAAACTTGAACATAAGATGTATCATCCTGGACCTAATGAAACGAGAAACCAATCTACCAACAGTGTCATAGCGTCATTTCTTAAGAAGAAACGTTCTGAAACTGTAAACGAAACCATATCTTTTCAAGAGATGATAAATTATCTCAAACAGAATAAGCTTAATGTTTATCCTGAAATAGAACAAAAAAATAAAAGTGATGAAGAATTATTAACAGAACTTCTTACATCAAAAATTGATATTTCAGAACAAAATAAATCATTTATAAAAAAAGAATACAGATGGAAACAAATATTAATACTGGGAACATATCCTCAACTAGATAAAGTATCTCATAGTATGTTAGGTTTGGCAGCTACATTTGCAGATACAAACTATATAAAACAATTAATAAATGAGGGTGCTGATGTGAATTTAGCCATGAGTTATGGAATGACTCCACTTATGGTAGCAGCATGCAACGAATCTCATTTTTCTATGTACAATGCTTGTATTAAAGTATTATTAGAAGCAGAAGCCGATTGTAACATGGAAGCTTCTTTCTCCGGTATTGCTCAAACTAAAGAGACTGCATTAGATTTTGCTGTAATGAGGGGTAATGAAGGTGCTGTTAAATTATTATTACAATATGGCGCATCTATCACGAATAAAACAATAGAAAAAGCTGAAGAAAAACTCCGTAACACATTATTTCCGCATCCGCATGGTCCGGAAAAAAATATATTAACTCTTTTGACTCAAGCCAAACAAGGAATCATTAAAACAAGAGAGCCTTTGATGACTGAAATTGTTGAAAAAGCGCTATCTCCCAAACTTATTAAAGATCTGGCAGGCATTGTTGCTTCATATGATACGAGAAGCTATGATTTACGCTATTTCAAAGTGACAAAAGATAAACACCTAGAACCTTTATTTTCTGAAGAACGTTCATTTGTGAACCCTGTTACGAAAATATTTAAACTATAAAAAATTAATTAAACATGCAGCATGACAGCTTCACTTCAGATTTGATCTCAATTTTGAAATCGTTATGTAACTTGTTGATTCTATTGATCGGGGTGACTGGATTCGAACCAGCGGCCCCTGCTTCCCGAAAGCAGTGCTCTACCAGGCTGAGCTACACCCCGTCCAGAGTTCTTGTAAATCGTTAATAAGTTCTATCAACGACAAAGTCAGCTAATGTTTGTAAGGCTCCACGATAAATCGAATCAGGAATGATTTTTAACATGGTATTAGCCTTTAAAACATGTTGTTTTGCAGCTTGTGCAGTGTACTCTATGGCACCTACAGTTTCAATAATCTCAATAATATCATCGATGTTTTTTGTCGAGCCCTCAATGATTGCTTTACGCAGTAAGTCCACTTCATAAGCTTTACCTGTTCGTAGTGCATAAATAATAGGTAGGGTAGGCTTGCCTTCGGCTAAGTCATTACCTATATTTTTTCCTAATTGTTCGCTGGATGCGCGATAATCTAAAACATCGTCAATCAGCTGATAGGCTATCCCTAAGTTTAGGCCATATTGTTGCATGGCTGTGGTGTAATCTTGGTTATCAGTCGACAATGCTGCCCCTGTTTGGGTGGCAACTTCGAATAATTTGGCCGTTTTTCGCTCAATAACTTCAAAATAAGCTTGTTCGGTGGTGTCGGGGTTATGGCAATTAATTAATTGTAATACTTCACCTTCCGCGATGATATTAGTTGCATTCGCAAAGACGTTTAAAATAGGGATATGTTGTAATTTTACAATGAGCTGAAAAGCACGCGAATAGAGAAAATCACCCACGAGCACACTTGCTTCATTACCCCATATACTTTTGGCTGTTTTTTTACCGCGTCGTAAGTTGGAATTATCGACCACATCGTCATGTAATAAGGTGGCTGTATGTATCAATTCAATGGCAGCGGCAAGATCAATATGTTGATTCTTTTGATGCTCGAAACACTGTGCAGAAAGTAAGACTAGCAGGGGGCGTATGCGTTTTCCGCCCGCCATTAATATATATTCCATCAATTGATTAATGAAGGGGATGTCAGATTTAAGTTCGGTACAAATAAATCGATCTGTGGCTTCAAGATCGGCTTGAACCAAGCGGCGTATGGATTCCAACGGCATGAGTATAGGGTTCTCTATATTTTTGATCTAAAAGATGAAATGCTAGTTTGCATGATGGGCTTCTGTCAAGTAAACCATGACGATAGCATCTTATACTGGTCAAGTTTTATAAACTGATCCAGTATAAGATGTTCGTTAAAAAGTTAAGGGCGATAATACTTTCTATTTGTAGCAACACAAAAATTCTCTGCGGCATTATTTAGATCATTAAATAATTCTTGTAGTTGCTTTTCATGCGTTTCGGTTTTACTTGGGATCTTTTCTATTTTTTCTATTTTTTCAATAATTGCAGCACGAATTCTTTCATGAACCGCATAAGGATCTTCTCCGGATGCATATGGATTTAATTCGTGTGCGGGAAGATTTCTTGGTGTAAACATAATGAAACTCCTCTAAAAGTGGTTATATACATTTTTTATAAACGCCTAGTTATGCATAATAATTAAAATAAATCAATATGTTATCATTCTAATGGGCAAAATGAACAATAAATAACCATTTTATTCATAACATTGTGGATTGTTTAAGGTATTCTGGCCTTGCGTTAGATCTGAAGAGTATCTATAATCCCATTCCTTTCAGGTCGAACAAGAAGTGTTTTGGAGTATAAAAACATGTATGCAGTGATTACCAGCGGTGGTAAACAATTCCGCGTAGAGGAAGGACAAACATTGAAGTTAGAAAAGCTAACCGCTGATGTAGGTTCAAAAATCAGTTTTGATGACGTATTATTGGTCGCAAATGGCGATAATATTCAAATGGGTTTGCCTTTTGTCAAAGGCGCTAAAGTGGCTGCATCCGTTGTTAGCCAAGGTCGTCATAAAAAAATTCATATTATGAAATTTAGACGTCGTAAGCACCATCAAAAACAAACAGGTCACAGACAATACTTCACTGAAGTGAAGATTGAAAAGATTGAAGCTTAAGAGGATTTGCAATGGCACATAAGAAAGCGGGTGGTAGTACGCGCAATGGTCGTGACTCAAACCCGAAATATTTAGGCGTTAAACGTTATGGTGGTCAGATTGTTAATGCAGGCGAAATCCTTGTTCGTCAGCGTGGGACCCCGTTTCATCCAGGTCGTAATGTAGGTATAGGTAAAGACCATACTTTGTATGCATTAGTCGCTGGTAAAGTGGTATTTGGACACAAAGGTGCTCAACACAAACGTTGTGTTAATATTGAGCCTGTTACTGAAGAAACTGCTGCTTAAGGTTATTTTATATATGTCATGCCAGCCATCTTTTAGGTGGGATGTAATGGATTCCAGCTAAAACCAAGCGGGCATGGCAGTGATA
>CAZHMQ010000031.1:0-2427 GCA_964533645.1 uncultured Coxiellaceae bacterium | reverse complement strand
TTTTTATTTTGCGGTTTTTATTTATAAATTTGTTTTTTATGTTTTTTTTTTTTTTGTCAGGCTCCTTTTTTTTTTGGTTTTTATTTTTGGATGCCAGCTAAAAGCATGCTGGCATGACAGTGATAGGGAGAGCCTCGTGATAAACGAGGTTTTTTTTTGCATTATGAAATTTATTGATGAAGCCAAAATTTCTGTAGAAGCTGGCAACGGCGGTAACGGCTGCTGTAGCTTTTTACGTCTCAAATTCATGCCTCATGGCGGTCCTGATGGGGGTGATGGCGGTACTGGCGGCAGTATTTATCTGCAAGCCGATGCAGGCATCAATACGCTAGTGGATTATCGATTTGCTCGTATTCATAGGGCTGAACACGGTGAAAAAGGCGGCACACGAAATTGTTCTGGCAAGGCAGGCGAGGATTTATATTTACGCGTTCCTGTGGGAACTATGGTGTATGACGAAGATACAGATGAATTGATGGCTGATCTTACCATTTCCGGACAGACGGCTTGCGTCGCTCAAGGTGGTACAGGTGGTGTTGGAAATACGCGATTTAAGAGTAGTGTGAATCGTTCACCTCGTCGTACCATTCCAGGAGGTCCCGGAGAACATCGTAATTTACGTTTAGAATTAAAAGTGCTTGCAGACGTCGGGCTTGTTGGCATGCCTAATGCAGGCAAATCGACGCTTATTCATGCAGTATCCGCAGCAAGACCCAAGGTAGCAGATTATCCTTTTACGACCTTATATCCCAATTTAGGGGTTGTAAGAGTTTCTGAACAACGCAGTTTTGTGATGGCTGATATTCCTGGTCTTATCGAAGGAGCAGCAGAAGGTGCTGGTTTAGGTATTCGTTTTTTGAAACATGTCTCACGTACTTTATTGTTATTGCATTTGGTCGATATTATGCCGCTTGACGGTAGCGACCCAGTCGAAAATGTTAAAGCGATTGCTAATGAGTTGAAAAAATACAGTCCTGAATTATATGAAAAAGATCGTTGGTTAGTGCTTAATAAAACCGATTTAATGCTTCCCTGCGAGGCAGATCAGCTTTGTGATGATATTGTGAAGAGGTTAGATTGGAAAGGTAAGGTATGTAGCATCTCAGGTCTAAGTCGTGTCGGTACAGATACAATGATGCAAGAAATTATGCGGTTTTTGGAGCAGGGTAGGGCAGAAGACATAACTGAGCCACAAAGGTAACTAAATTGTTTCGATCATCATTTGATCATTAACCGTATATTTCAACTTAGCCCCTTCACAAATCTCCCAAATATACCCATGTGCATAACCTTTTAGATGCGGAAAAGGTTTGAAACCGTCAATTTCGAAGTCTTTATAATCACAAGCTCCAAGAAGCTTGCGATGATTTTGCTTCATATGATGAAAGACACCCATTTCATTATAAAAATTAGTGAGCTCGCTATACATAAATTGAAATTCATGTCTGGCAGCGAGATCCATAGCATGAAAGTTGACTTGAGTCGATAAACCTCTACGACGATAATTTTTATCCACAGCCGTAATAAAAAGGTGAGCGACATGTCTTTTTTCAAATCTCTTATCTTTAAAAAAATCACCACCTAATTGTTCAAGTAAGCTAATAATATATTTAAACCTAGGATCAAAATTAATAGGTGCCTCATGCATGTCAGCAAGATCTTCAACCAAGGCACAGGCAATCACTTTGTCTTTATCCAAGGCCACTATGCTTAGATGATCACATATCGCATTTTCGGTCACTTGTTTTGTGAAAGTTTTGAATTTTTTGGGATCGATATGCAGATAATGCGTCATAGGTTCAGCGCCGCAAAATGCTTCGGTAAAGATTTTGATAATACCTTTTTTGTGTTTGCGTTGAGCGATTTCATAATGAAAATGAGTATCGCGTTGAAGATTATTGCGTGTGAAGATATCCATGCAAGCTCCTCATGATGAAGAGAGATGTATATGATTAAATGATATACTTTTTGGAGTGGTGATGGTGTAAGTTCCAATTAATATTGGTTATTATATGATCATTTGTTTGAGTATTGACTTTATGACGGTTAAGTAGACCCACCGAGTCACCTCGGTGGGTCTACTTAACCTTTATGACTTCTCTGACTAAGCAGATTTTTCTTTGTTTGCTTTAACTTTAGCAGGGGTAGCAGCTTGACCTTCAGTCATCTTTCTGATGTTGGCTGTGAGACGGCTCTTATGACGAGCAGCTTTATTTTTGTGCAACAAACCTTTATTGGCCATGCGGTCGATAATAGGTTGTGCAGCCTTAAAAGTTTCTTCCGCAAGGTTTTGGTCATGAGCTTCAATAGCTGCATAGACTTTTTTAATATAGGTGCGCACCATAGAACGCAAGCTCGCATTGTGCTGTCTGTGTTTCTCGGATTGACGAGCACGTTTTTTTGCTGATGCAATATTAGCCAAGGTAT
>CAZHMQ010000030.1:0-19979 GCA_964533645.1 uncultured Coxiellaceae bacterium | reverse complement strand
ATACGTTATCATGTGTTCAAAAGAAATGGTTGACACGCTTAAATTGACACCATTGGCTGAGCTGTTACCGATGTTGAACCGCGAAACTCACGCCATATTATAAGATTGGCGGGAGTAGTTCATATTACAATAAAGTACACATCCTTTGTTTATATCGATAACCCTGCTCAGATAGCATCTCTGAAAATATGTGATAGGTTTCTTTACACGCAGTCACATGAAGATTTTCTTCTTCCATTTTTTTCAGGATAATTTCTACCTTAGTACGGCATTCAGGTCTAATATGGCCAGTGGTAGAATCAAAGTTCGCAACTGCTGCAAACAGTATAGGTCTATAAAACTCATCATCATGAAAAATACTCAGATCAGCACCATGATCTAGGAGCAGCTTTATGATTTCACCATCATGTGTTTGGGTAGAGGCAAAAGCAATGGATAAAGCGGTATCAAATCGATAACCTTCATCAGTTTGTGGAATGTGGGGAGCAACGATGGCCTCAGTTTGTCGACTACAATAAGCACCTAAAGAAGCAAGCTCAAAATTTCTTACATTGATACTCTCCTTCCCTCCATGCTCTAAAGCATACTTTACCATTTCTGTGCAACCTGTCATGGCATAGAACATTAAAACAGTTTCACCCATTAAACCTGTATAAGAGAGCTTGTCTGACGGTAATTTTTGTAAGGCAACTTTAGAAAGTGGCGCAACAAAATTAACATGTGAACCATGGTCAATTAATTTTTTTGAAATAACGATGGTTTCCTCAACCGCTTTTTTGTACTTTAGCATAGTACTCGTAAGACTTTTCGCTCTTTGTAATAAGGCTGTTGTGGTTAAACCGTAATTGTTGCAGCCAGGTATATCAGGGATATTGCGTTCGATGGCATAGTTGAATGCTTTAATAGTATGATTTTTGAGAAGAAAGTGGAGTAAATTAACTTTAGTTAGCGTTAAAAATAAATTTAGATCATTTAAATTTTTATCATTGTGGTTCATCATCCATAATATAAATTCATCTTCTTTATCAAGGGTTATGAGTTCTAGTGGCGAAACATCCACTCTATTTTTGCTAAACATGGTAATTCCTTTTTTCATAGTGTTTAATCTAGGTTTAAATTACGCTTCTTGTTTATGCCGTTCTAAACTAGCGATAATTTCAGCTTTGGCAGCTTCAGCATTATCCCAGCCATTGGTTTTAACCCATTTACCTTTTTCTAAATCTTTGTAATGTTGAAAAAAGTGTTCAATAGAAGCAAGAAATTCAGAGCCAAGATCTTCAGGTTTTTGCACATCTTGATATCGGGGCGTAAGCTTGTTGACAGGAACCGCAAGAATTTTGGTATCGACACCTGACTCATCTGCCATGCGCAACATCCCAATAGGGCGACAACGAATGACAACACCAGGCTGTAATGAGAACGGTGTGACGACTAAGACATCCACTGGGTCACCATCTTCTGATAAGGTGTGAGGAATAAATCCATAATCACAAGGATAGTGCATGCTAGTCGAAACAAAACGATCGACCATAAGCATGCCGGTTTTTTTGTCGACTTCATATTTGATAGGATTGCTGTGTGACGAAATTTCAATGACAACATTGACGTCATTTGGAATGTCTTTGCCTGCGGATAGATTTGCTAAACTCATGTTATAAATTCCTAGATTGATGGGTGGATTCGGAGCATGTTGTACAAGCTCCATAAGCAGGTATGGGCCCATTGCAAGAGGTGCATTGCGTGGTGCCAGTAGTTTTTAAGGTGGAATCGAGTGCGATACGTTCATCAAAAACAAAGCATTCGCCTTCGTAATGTTCTCCACCTACTTCATGAAAATAATGTAAAATGCCGCCTTCGAGCTGAAATACATTAGAGTAACCTTGTTCTTCTAAATATAGCCCCGCTTTTTCACAACGGACACCTCCGGTGCAAAACATGACGATAGGTTTATTGCGAGGGATTGTAGCAGATGCTTTTGCGAGATCACAAAAGTCGGCTATAGCAAGATGCATGGCGTTTTTGAATGTGCCAAATCGTACTTCATAATCATTTCTAGTGTCTAAAATAGTGATATCACGATTATCATCTAGCCATTGTTTTAATTCTTTAGGCAAAATCGCGGGTGAGCGTCTGGTCTCAGGATGAATTTGATTTTGTCTAAACGTGATAATTTCCGCTTTGGTTTTTACTTTAAGACGTTTAAAAGGAATATGGTCAGAGTAACTTTCGCGAAATGTCATATCTGCAAATGCGGGTAGCGTTTTAAGGTGATTTTTAAAGGCGGAAATAGAAGGAATTTGGCCAGCCAGGCTGATATTGATACCTTCAGAGCTCAGTAAAATAGTGCCTTTTAGTTCAAAAGAAAGACATTGCTCCAGCAGTCTCTCACGGAGTACTTCCAGGTTGGCTAAGGTTATGAATTTATAACCAGCTATGTTTAACGTTTGCATAGAATTTTACTTGAAATTAGAGTATAAAAATGACGCTCACTTTACTCGAGAAAGTGGAAAACGTCAAATATTGAAGCGGCATCCCTTTTGACCCTTACCCGCTTTTTCTGTATGCTACGCACATACTGAGAAAAGGAGTAAGGAATGGATTGTTTGTTTTGTAAAATAGTGAATAATGAAGTCTCAGCCAAGATTGTCTATCGTGATGATCTTGTGCTTGCCTTTGAGGATATTAACCCTCAAGCGCCTCATCATATTTTAATTATTCCACAAAAACATATTAGTACAATCAATGAAGTCAAATCGGAAGATAATGAACTCATAGGTCATATGGTTCAAACAGCTAAATTATTAGCAAAAGAGTTAAATGTTGCTGAAGAAGGTTACCGATTAGTGGCTAATTGTAATGCTGGAGCAGGTCAAACCGTATTTCATGTCCATATGCATCTTTTGGGCGGACGTCGTTTTTCTTGGCCTCCGGGGTGACGAGGTCGTAAGTGGAAAAATATTATAAAAGTATTATCGAGGCAGTGGGTGAGGATCTTCAAAGAGATGGCTTGAGAGATACCCCTAAACGGGCAGCGAAAGCGATGGAATTTTTGACCCATGGCTATCGCGATTCTGTTGAAAAAATAGTCAATGGTGCGTTATTTGAGTCAGATAACGATGAAATGATTATTGTGAAAGATATAGAGCTTTATTCTCTGTGCGAACATCATTTGTTGCCATTTATTGGTAAATGCCATGTTGCTTATCTTCCCGGCGGTAACATTATAGGCTTATCAAAGATTGCGCGTCTGGTCGATATGTTTGCAAGACGTCTGCAAGTTCAAGAAAAATTGACTAAACAAATCGCTGAAACGGTTTTGCAAGTGACTGGCGCCAAAGGTGTTGGAGTAGTGATTGAGGCTAAGCATTTGTGCATGATGATGCGTGGAGTTGAAAAGCAAAATTCAATTATGACAACATCCGTGATGTTGGGCGCATTTAGAGCAGATACACGTACGCGAACGGAATTCCTGAGCTTGATCAAATAACACGCAATTCTTTATGTTCTTTCAAAAAAAGACCATTTTACTAAGCTTATCTTAAGGAAAGAGATATAAAATGCACATGATATGCTCATGGTTAGGGGCGGCTGTGTATTTGTGAGAAATAAATATTATGAGAAAAATACATTCAATGAATCTTGTCGGTATTATTTGCCTAGTCGTCATAGTTTATGTGACTGTAAGAGTGTTATTGCAAGACGATATATTGCCTTCTATTTGTTCTGTACAAACCTCAATGAATCATTGGATTAAGCATTGGCATATAGTGGCAGTCGGTTTATTGCCTATTTATGTAGCATTAGTGTTCTTTGGTGCTGTACTTTGCGGCCTTTTCTTTGGATCTGCCGCACAACGTTGGCTAGCAAAGTTTTTGCAGCAAAAGTAAGAAATGCTGATAAAATTGTAAGACTTTTGCCATTAAATCATTAGGAAGACAACTATTTATAGCTCTTTTCATCCCTGTGTTTATTGCCTAACTTATTGAATCTAATTAAAAAGATTTTTTATTTGCCAATATCAATATTTCCATGCCCTCTTTTCAGAAAGCTATCTTCATTATATCGTGTTCTTTTTTTGCTATGATAAAAACCATCAAGGATGATACAAGGACCGGTATTAGGGACTGATGCTTAGGTTTTTAGGATGGTTTGCCAAGGAAAGGTAAACAGGGCTGGATGCCCAGGGTAGGTAAAAAGATAGGGGTAGTCGAAAGACTGCCCCTATTTCTTTATCAAAGGTTCTCAAATATTAGGGCCAGCATAGTAGAATTGTAAACAGCCCGTAACTGTTTAAATAGTATGCCCCATTAAGCTTCCCATCTTCACATTGCTTTCTTCCTTGAGTTCTTCTACCCATTTCGCGGTATTTTTGGGGAATAGTAGTATCACGGTAGAGCCCATTTTAAAGTGCCCTAATTCAGCGCCTTTTTCCAAACTAATGCCTTTTTCAAAGGTTTCTTGCAGAAGAGTTTTGGTATAAAAATTAGATGGCCAAACCGTTTCTATGCCGCTGACTAACATGGCACCGACTAAAATAACCGCCATAGGTCCTGATTCCGTTTCAAATATGCAAACTAAGCGTTCATTACGCGAAAATAACTTGGGAACGGCTTTCGTAGTATCCTGATTCACAGAAAATAATTTTCCTGGAATATAGATCGTTTCAATCAGTTTACCTTTCAATGGCATGTGCACACGGTGATAATCCTTGGGTGCAAGATATAAGGTTGCAAATTCGCCATCATGGAAATGCTTGGCCAGTTCAGTTCTTCCACCTAAAAGATCATTTAAACTAAATGAGCGACCTTTTGCTTGAAAGAGGGAGTGTTTGTTGATTTTTCCTGCTTGGCTCACGCAGCCATCCACAGGGCAAGCTATATGCTGAGAGCCATCTGCAATGGGTCGGTATATGGGCTTAAGTTGGCGAGTGAAAAAGCTATTGAAGCTAGGGTAATCATCGACTTTTTCTAATTTAGCAATGCTAAGATCCACTTGGTAGCGTCTGATGAAGTCATTAATAAGTTTGGTTTTTAGCCAGTACCAACGACTGTTTGCTATCCAACCCGCTAAGCGCGATAAGATATGTTGTGGGACTATATGTTGAAGTAGAATATTAAGTTTTGCCTTAAATTGCATATTTTGTGAATATTCCTAGCAAAAGTGTCAATTATAGCTGTTTGAATAGAAAGGGTCAAAGACCAAAGAGTGGTTTTTTGTGTAATATTCAGTCTATCAATGACTTATGGAAACGTACCTACACTTTAACACGCAACGTAAGATAAGGCCCTCTTAAACCAAAATCGGTGATATCGGTGCTAACAGAAGGAGTTATCATAGGAGCGTCATTAAAACCATTTCTGTCCATTTGTGCAATGACATCAAAATATTGGCTTACTTGATAACCTAATTCGCCTATGAATTGAGTGCCATTATTAAATTGATATTGGTAGTTAAGGCCAAATTTTGCATCAAATGCTGGGGCTGTTATTTTTTGAGTTCCCCAGTTTAATGCGTTCCTGATGACAGTAGATGTGTCAGAGGTGCTTTCATGGATAACTTGATCTGCGTTTAGGCTCAATTGTCCTGCTAATAATGCCGTGTCAAAACTAGCAGCCAGTCCAAGGCCTTTACCTAAATCGAAATCGGCTCTTATTCCTATCATAAGACCTAACCCGTTAAAGCTGCTGTTGATATTACCGCTAAAGCCACCGGCGGTTGGAACGCTGGTATCTGTATCCCAGACAGCTGTATATACCGTTGCCATGTCACTGCCAACCCGTGCATAACGAAGCCCGGTAAATACACGAGTTTGTAATCGTTTGTAAATGTTGAGGTATTGTCCAAATGTCAAGTCAAGAGCGTCTAATTTGTAGTTGATGCTGGCAGATGCATTTGCATAATCGGCAGTTGTTTGTAAAAATTCATTACTGGTGGGAAAGAAAACAACATTGGTGAACATCCCTGTTTGACCGATAACAGTGTGTTCATTATTGTAATTACTGTGAAAAGCCATCCAATCTAAACGTACATCGTGAGCAGTATTTGGAAAGATATAACCTAAATCCAAGATAAAACCCCAGTTATTATTAGGTGTGACGCTGTAAGCTAATGCATAGTCATGGAAAAAGATATCTCCATCTGTCGGCTGTTTGTTAACGCTTACATAATCTAAATTGCTACTCGATGGGGTCATATAAAGCGCACTTATGCTTATATCAAATCCCCCTTTTAACTGAGGAATGGTCACAGGTGGAAGAAGAGGGGCTTCCCCCTTATAGCTATTCGCTAATGTGTTTGCTGAGATCATTAAGCAGGTGATAGACATCATATGTCGAATGAAAACGTACACAAAAATCTCCCTAGGTTGTGAGGTTATCCTTTAACGATAAGAGCTTATATATTTACGGTATAACTCGATGAGTAAAGAAATCATAGCAAGTAAAACAAATACCGAAATAGTGTTTTGGCCAAAGCTGACCCAGAATGATTTTTGTAAAATCCAGCTTGCTACTCCAAGCATGATTTGAGTAAGCATAAATAAAAATATCAACATACCCATTTCACCTAAGGCTCGATTGTGCATAAAGACTATACTGAAGATAGTTAGATAAAGCGTCGTCACCATCGTACATATTCGATATAACATCTGCAGTGTGAGTAAGCCAGCATGATTTAAAGGTGATGTTATCAATGCATGAAAGTCGAGCTCTGGAAATAATTGGCCGTTACAATAAGGAAAGTCAGCGCAAACAAGATCCATATGGCTTGTTATGAGCCAAATACTTAACAACATTTGTGAGAAAAGTAATAAAAAACCTAGCCATGTCCAGAATCTATATTTTTTGTCATTTTCATTCATGAGAACATTGTCGCGCGGTCCGGTGATAATGCTGATCCACCAAAATAAACTAAGCATACATAATTTTACTAAAGTTTGAGTAAATGCAGTATTGATTGCTAACGGTAGATAATTTGTCCATTGATTGATAAAGTATTGACTGATTGCAAGTGCGAGCAAGCCTAAACAGATCACAAATGGTTTAAAACCAAGTTCGCGATGAAGATAACAGGCTGTAATGGTAAGAAATATAGCAAGTACGCTGATGCTATGGATGAGATAAGCTTGGAATAATTCGGTCCATGTTTTAATAACATGGTCTGTAGCGAGTAACTGTGTATAAGTACCAAGTAATATCCAAAATAAAACGATAAGACTCGATAATAGCGCAAGCCGTGAAAACCAGTGATTATGCGTAGATATAAACATATGTCTAGTCACTAGAGAGCTCCCATCATGTTAAATTTTGGAGTATCATCCATAAAAAATTAAGGATAAAAAAATTCTAAGAGGGATTGCTATGATAGTCAAAGTTATTGTGGTTATTTTGCTATTATTTATTATCTATAGTCTGGGAAGTGCCTTGTATTTTCTTGTGAGAGAAAAAAACAGAGATTCTGCTGATGTTGTAAAATTGCTTACATGGCGTATTGGCTTATCATTGATTTTATTCTGCTTATTATTTTTCAGTTATTGGATGGGTTGGATAGTACCGCATCAACTTTAAGGAGGATGCATTGTATGGGATTTCGAGGCATGGGTCTTGGTTCATTAATATTGATTTTTCTAATTATCTTAGTTTTATTTGGCACAAAACGTTTGCGTGAAATAGGCAGTGACTTAGGTGCTGCTATTAAAGGATTTAGAAAAGGCATGCAAGAAGATATGAATGATAAGCCAATGCAAAAAATGGATGAGTGACCTATGAATTTAATGGAATTACTGTTGATAATCATGGTGGCATTAGTCGTGATTAAACCGGAACGTTTACCAGAAGTGGCTAAAAATCTAGGTAGATGGTTTACTTGGTTTCGTCATGCATCTGCTAAACTTAAAAATGAATTAGGAAAGCTGAAATGAGAAGCCATGACGAATCTCCAATCTGAAACGTTATTACTTTATTTGATAGAGATTAGAAAACGATTAATCCGTTGTCTTATTGTATTTTTTGGTATTTTTTTTAGTTTATGTTATGCTGCAAATGATGTTTTTACCTATTTAGCAAAACCTTTGTTACATTGTTTACCGGTGGGACATCATTTAATAGCAATTCATATATTATCGTCCATATTTGTGCCCTTAGAGTTAACTTTTTTCTTAGCGTTGTTTTGTACTATACCTTTGGTGTTCCATCAATGTTGGAGTTTCGTTACACCCGCATTATATTCACATGAAAAGCGATTGATTTGGCCCTTGCTTTTAATTTCGATGGGGTTGTTTTATATAGGCGTTATTTTTGCATATTTTGTCATTTTTCCTTTGTTATTTAAGTTTTTGATACAATCTCCGCCTGTGGGTGTGCAAATTAGTCCAGATATCGCGCAGTATTTATTATTTGCCCTTAAATTTCTTTTTACTTTCGGTATGATTTTTGAAGTTCCTGTGATTACCATTGTATTAATTACATCAGGGGTGGTAGCACGCGAAAAACTTATTGAACTTCGACCTTATATCATAGTTGCAGCTTTTATTATTGGAATGTTACTTACTCCACCCGATGTGGTTTCACAGATTATGGTTGCTATTCCTTTGTGGTTATTGTTTGAGCTTGGGATTTTGTTATCGCCATTGTTTGGTGAGAAATGTAAACTCAGATGTTGAAATAGAGACAGGAAGTTATATGACAATCAAGGAAAAAGAATCAGACATCGATCTCGCACGGCGTTGTTTTTTAAGACGTGCAACGACTGCGGTAGGTGGGATAGGCTTGGCAGCAACAGCTGTACCTTTTGTAGAATATTGGCTTCCAAGTGTCGATACCGAAGCAAAAGCAGCCCCTGTGACGGTGGATATTCGTGCCTTGCAACCTAAGCAACAACTTACGGTGTCTTGGCGTGGCCAGCCCGTATGGATTATACGACGCACTCAAGAAATGATTGATGACTTACCTAAGTTGAATGGAGAGCTGCGTGATCCTGGTTCATTAGAAGATCAACAACCTGAATATGCAAAAAACCTTTACCGTTCTATTAAACCGGATTATTTCATTGCCATAGGTGTATGCACACATCTAGGTTGTATTCCTACTTATAGGCCAGATGTGGCTAGTATTTCTCCTGATTGGTTGGGAGGATTTTATTGTCCGTGCCATGGTTCTCGTTACGATTTGGCCGGTAGAGTTTATAAAGGTGTACCGGCGCCACTTAATTTGGTCATTCCACGTTATCAATACCTTAATGATAATGAAATTATGATAGGTAGAGATCAGAGTGGTGTAGCATGAGTCGATTAATGAGTTGGGTGAATGCACGATATCCATGGCGAGAATTTTCAACGCGCCATCTTACGCATTACGAAGCGCCGAAGAATTTTAACTTTTGGTATTATTTTGGTTCATTTTCTTTATTAGTGTTACTTAATCAAATAGTCACGGGCATTTGGTTAGCCATGGAATATACTCCTACTGCGGATGCGGCCTTTTCTTCTGTGCAACATATTATGCGTGAAGTGCACTATGGTTGGTTAATACGTTTTATGCATACCACAGGTGCTTCAGCTTTTTTTGTTGTCGTGTATTTGCATATGTATAGAGCATTGATTTATGGCTCCTATAAAGCACCGCGAGAATTATTATGGCTCATAGGTATGTTGATCTATATAACATTGTTACTTGAAGCATTTACAGGTTATGTATTGCCTTGGGGGCAAATGTCTTTTTGGGGCGCTAATGTCATCACTTCTTTTGCCAGTGCCATTCCTTTGGTTGGAAAATATATTGTAGTGTGGTTGCGTGGAGATTTTAATGTGTCAGGTGTGACCTTGCACCGATTTTTTTCTTTGCATGTCACCGCAGTTCCCTTGGTTCTGCTAGGTTTAGTGTTTATACATTTGGTTGCTTTGCATTACGTAGGTTCGAATAATCCTGATGGACTCGATGTGAAACATAAAAAAAATCAAACCATAGCTTTTCATCCTTATTACACCCTAAAAGATTTAACAGGTGCGGTGGTATTTCTTGCGGTATTTGCGAGCGTTGTATTTTTTTCTCCAAAAATGGGAGGGTTTTTTCTTGAGCCCGATAATTATCTACCTGCTAATCCTATGAAGACCCCAGAACATATTGCACCTGTGTGGTATATGACACCGTTTTATGCGATTTTGCGGGCTGTGCCTGATAAGTTTTTAGGATTGTTAGCCATGGCTGCAGCAATCGCCTTAATGTTTGTATTGCCTTGGTTAGATAAAAGTTCTGTGCGTTCTATGCGTTATAAAGGAATATATTCTAAAATAGCGATTACTGTATTTGTGATATGTTTTATAGGCTTAGGTTATTTGGGGGTGCGGCCAGTATCACCTCTACGTTCATTTCTAGCCCAGGTTTACAGTGTAGGTTATTTCGCGTTTTTTTTATTGATGCCATTTTATAGTCGTTATGAAAAAACTAAACCTCTTCCGGAGCGATTGACTGAATGAAAATAGGTATTTTATTAAGTCTAATCTTAATGTTCTCTGCCCATGTGTTTGCAGAGGAGAGCCCCATTGTTCTCGCTAAAGTCAATGTTGATCTCAGTGATAAAACTTCGATTGAGCGTGGCGCCAAAGTTTTTGGAACGGTATGCATAGCTTGTCATACCTTAATTTATATGCAATATGATCCCATTGCAAAAAAAGCTGGAGTCACTTTAGAGCGCATGCCAATGAATGTTACAAAATGGCCTTTAGATGTAAAGCCACCTGATTTATCGTTGGAAACCGATGTTAGGGGTGCAGATTGGGTTTATACTTATTTGCATAGTTTTTATGTGGATAAAACAAGACCTACAGGTGCCAATAATCTTTTGTTTCCTAATACGGCTATGTCCTATATTCTTGCGTCTTATCAAGGTATACAAACGAAGTTAAATGATCAGAAAGAATCCAGAGGGATATATGATCATGCATTACAATGGTATGATGTTCTAGAATTACAATCGCAAGGCTCGATGACGCCGGCTCAGTTTGATGAAATGGCAAGAGACATAGTGAATTTTTTGGCATATTCTGCCGAGCCTTATCATGAAAAACAAACCCATCTGGGTGTGTGGGTGTTAGGATTTGTGTTTATATTATTTATTTTGACCTATTTGCTAAAAAAAGAATATTGGCGTGATATAAAAAAGGATAAATAACATTTGCTGCTAAAACTTATTCGTGATCACCGTATTAAAAAATCACTCTACAATGCTTATTATGCTCTTGCCATACTGCATCAGTTATTTTTTGACAGCTACCTAAAACAAGAAAGTGTGACTAAGCAATCAAAAAAGCTTTTTCAAAAACAGGTAACATTCACTAAAGCTTTACAACGTAGCCGCCATATTATAAAAAATGATACAAAAGCGATGTGTGCACTCGTTAAAGTAGAAAAACTACATGAAGTGGTTTGTTCGCTACATTTATTAAGATTTCGTTTTAATGAATTTGCACTATTTGAAGTTTGTCATCAAGAAATGCAACATCTTCAAAAAACATCCATGTTTTTATTTCGTAACATGACGAAAAAAATATTTGACTCGAATGTGGCTATTGAAGCCAGCGAATTTATGGCTGCTATTTCAGCATTTGAAAATCTTTATAGCAATACATTGCAAGTAGTAGCACGTGATCCAAGCGTGTTTCAATTTTTTATTCAGGATTTATACGCACTTTGTGCGTTAATCATGAGTCCGACATGATACATTTACTATCTAAATATCCTCAAATAAGACATGTGCTTCGTGTATGTGTTGCTATCTTATTAACTGTTGCTATCTATTATTTTTTGTATCCTAAGGCGCTAGGCTTAATGCTTTTTTCAACCGTTTTTGTCATGCTAACCTCAACAGGCAGCGCTTTTTTTCAAGGATTATTAAGATTTTTCATGTTAGTTGTTTTGGCCGTTGCAGCACGTATGTTTTTTCCCTATGTTGTAAATTTTTATAATAATATGGATGTTATACTTTGCGGTTCTTTGGTGGGTGTCTTAACAAATACACTTATCTTTTCTGATAGAATTGATCTTGAATTTAAGAAAGCAGTTATTCCATTACTACGAGCATCACGCGATTATTTTTCTACTATTATTTTTTATTTAATAGACCAAAACCAAGATCGAATGTCTCAAATGGATCAGGAAAAAATTCATTTTCAGAGTAAGTTATTGTTATTGCCCGTTTGGATTTATCAGCCAGGATTTGATTCTACATTGCAAAAAGGTTATCGCTATTACTTTATGCAGCTTAATCACTTAGCAGAAATTTTATTTGCTATGCATTATTTAGTGCGTTTTAGCTATGATAAAGCATGGATAACAAATATAGAAAGTTCGCTTTTGCAATGTGATCAAGGCATGAATGAGTTTGTGACGGCTATTACAACGTTATTGTACTTGGAAAAGCTTAAAGAAGGAGTTGTAGACTTTGAAGGTAACATTCATGACATGGAGCTTATTTTCAATAAAATCATTGCGATGCCAATGGAATTGTTGGAAACCTATAGCAATGCCAAATATCTTGCAGAATTTGTTCATAATTTGCGAGAGTTACGTAGTGTATTGATACAGTTAGCTAAAGCATTACGTTGATTTTCTCCTTTCCAATTTTCAACGCCTTTGCAATTTCCGCGACATGCTTACCTTGATAACGCGCAATAGCAAGCTCATTCTCGCTAGGCGTTCTTTTCCCATCGGAGCCAGCTAGAGTGCTTGCTCCATAAGGCGAGCCGCCAGTGATTTCATTCATATTCGTTAATCTTGTTTCCGAGTATGGAACACCCACTACAATCATACCAAGATGAAATAATGTTGTATGAAAACTGGTGATAGTGGTTTCCTGTCCGCCATGTTGTGTGCCGGTACTTGTGAACACACTACCAACTTTGCCGACTAAAGCATTAGCTACCCATAAGCTGCCTGTTTGATCTAAGAAATTTCGCATTTGTGCGCACATATTGCCGAAGCGTGTGGGGGTTCCAAAAATAAGGGCATCAGCTTTGGTTAAATGTTCAGGTTTTGCAAAAGGAATAGTCTCAAACACTTTTTGTGCGGCACTGGCGCCGCTTTTTTCTAAAATACTTTCGGGCACAAGTTCAGCGACACGTAATACTTCAACTTCTACGCCTTCAACCGAGCTTGCGCCTTCACTCACTGCTTTTGCCATCTGGTAAATATGGCCAAACATGCTATAAAAAATGATCTGCACTTTAACATTCATAGAGTCCATTCCTTTTTGTTAATTACGGTATTTCAGGTAAGCTGCCAACAGTGACAATTTTCATAGCATTCGTTCTGCCATGTATGCCAATTAAATCCCCTTTGGTAATAATGACCAAGTCACCATGTTGAATAATGCCACGTTTTTGAAGCTCATTGACAGCAGAATGATTGATAATGCGTCTATCAAGATCGGTAACATCAAATGGTATAGGATAGACGCCACGATAAAGAGCCATGCGTCTTTGTGTTGCACCATGCCGACTTAAACCATAAATAGGTATGCTTGATCGAATACGCGACATCCATAGTGGGGTTGTCCCAGATTCAGTGAGTGCAATGATAGCTTTGATATCAAGATGATTGGCGGTATACATCGTTGCCATCGCGATAGCTTCATCCACATATTTAAAATGCACTTCATTTCTATGCCCAGAGATTCTTCTAATGGCATTTTTTTCTGCACTTAAACAAATTCTATCCATCGCAGCGACCGCTTTGTCTGGATATTTCCCCACAGCTGTTTCTTGAGAAAGCATAACAGCATCGGTTCCATCTAATACTGCGTTAGCCACATCAGAAACTTCAGCGCGTGTCGGGATGGAGTTATAAGTCATGGTCTCTAGCATTTGAGTTGCAGTGATCACTGGTTTGTTGAGCATTCTCGCCATGCGTATCATATGTTTTTGTGCGCCTGGGATTTCTGCATCACCTAATTCAACTCCAAGGTCACCGCGTGCAACCATGATGCCATCGGCAGCTTTAATAATTTCTTCAATATGGGTTACCGCTTCAGCGCGTTCTATTTTTGCAATGATACCAGCATTCCCGCCTGCTGCATGAAGTAAGCTGCGAGCTTCTTTCACATCGTCAGCATTTCTTGGAAAAGAAATGGCAAGATAATCGGCTTCTAAACGCACAGCTTGTTTGATATCGGCACGATCTTTGTCAGTAAGTGCTTCAGCTGAAAGACCGCCGCCTAGACGGTTAATACCTTTATTGTTGGAGAGCTCTCCTCCAACGGCGACTTTGCAAATAATGCGATGACCTTCTATGCGTTCCACTTCGAATACAATGCGTCCATCGTCGAGCAATAAGGTGTCGCCTGCGGAAACATCATGGGGCAAATTTTTGTAGTCCAAGCTGACGGATGCTTCCGTTCCTTCGTCATCCCCTAGTGTGGGATCTAGGATAAAAGTTTGACCTTCTTGCAGATTGACTTTTTTGTTTTTAAAGCGCGCCACACGAATTTTTGGACCTTGTAAGTCAACAAGAATAGCTGCCGTTTTGCCAAGCTCTTTAGCAATTTCACGAACTGCAGCGATGCGTTGTTCATGTGTTTCGACTGTTCCATGAGAAAAATTGGCACGAAAAACATCCGCACCCGCTTTGATTACGCGTTTAAGCATGTCGCGATTATCGAGTGATGGCCCTAGGGTTACAACAATTTTGGTTCGACGCAAGGTGTTCATGTGACTTTCTCGTTATAATTCGTAGCAAATGCTTCAAGAGCAGCGATAGCAGGCAAATTTTTTCCTTCTAAGAAAGATAAAAAGGCTCCGCCGCCAGTGGAAATATAATCAATTTTATCGGCAATACCATATTTTTCGATAGCAGCTAAGGTGTCACCGCCGCCGGCGATAGAATAACCTTTGCTTTCAGCAATGGCTTTAGCAATGGCTTCTGTGCCATGCGAAAATTGTTCTACCTCAAAGGCACCTACTGGACCATTCCATAAAATGGTTTTAGCTTTTTTGATAATGCCAGTTAAAGTTTTGATAGTATCAGGACCTAAATCGAGAATTTTTTCACTATCGTCAACCTGTGAAACGAGACGAATAGAGCTTTCTGAATCTTCAGCTAATTTTTCTGCAACGATAACATCGGAGGGAATAGGTATTTCAGCATCACGATTTTTTGCATTTACCATCATACGTTCTGCTTCATCGATAAGATCTGCTTCGTAAAGTGATTTACCTACGACATAGCCTTCAGCGGCAATAAAGGTATTAGCTATACCGCCACCGACGATGAGGGTATCGACCTTTTGTGATAAAGTATCGAGTAGTGCTAACTTAGTAGAAACTTTCGATCCACCGACGATGGCAACAATAGGATGCTTGGGTTTTTGCATAATAGCATTTAAGACTTCAAGTTCTTGTATCAACAAGGGTCCTCCGCAAGCGATAGGAGCAAAAGAAGCAATTCCGCAGGTAGAAGCTTCACTACGATGCGCGGTGGCAAAAGCATCCATGACAAATACATCGCATAATGCGGCCATTTTTTTAGCGAGTTCTTGGTTGTTACTTGATTCACCTTTGTTAAAGCGCACGTTTTCAAGTAGGACAATATGGTGCTTATGCATAGAAAAGCGGCCTGTCCAATGTTGCACTAATGGGACTTCGATGTTTAATAATTCCGATAATCTTCTTGCAATGGGTGCCAAGGAATATTGAGGGTCGAAAACACCTTCTTCAGGTCTGCCTAAGTGCGACATTAACATGATTTTTGCGCCGGCTTTGAGAGCCAGCTTAATGGTTGGGATCGCTGCACGTATACGTATATCGCTGGTGATTTCACCATTTTTCAGTGGTACATTGAGATCTTCGCGAATCAGTACGTGCTTATTGGTAAGTTTAAGGTCAGACATCTTTAATATAGGCATGGTGCTAGCTCCTAGGACATTTTTTGCTATATCGAAGCTGAATTTATTGCATAATGGGCGGAAATACAAGGGTATTTTTCGTAGGGTAGGTATAAACAGTAAGAGTAAGTTGAATGATAAATAAAATACATAAATTTTTACAATTAGAAGCAGCCGGAGGTGTCGCACTTTTTTGTGCCGCATTGCTGGCCATTTTGCTTATTAATTCACCATGGCGTGATGTTTATTTGAATGTATTGCATACTCCATTGCCACATCATCCACTTGTTTTCTGGGTGAATGAAGGGTTGATGGCTATTTTTTTCCTTTTGGTAGGCCTTGAGCTTAAGCGGGAATTTCTCGAAGGCGAGTTATCGGGCATATCAAAAGTTGCACTGCCTGGTGCTGCAGCGCTTGGTGGGATGTTGGTCCCAGCGCTTATCTATATAGTGATAAATCGGCATGCCGAAGTTGCTTTACATGGTTGGGCTATCCCGGTGGCTACAGATATTGCTTTTGCGCTTGGGGTTTTGTCATTATTTGGTAAACGTATTCCCTTATCGTTGAAGTTGTTTCTTTTGGCGCTTGCAGTCGTTGATGATTTAGGTGCTATTATCATTATTGCAAT
This sequence comes from uncultured Coxiellaceae bacterium, assembly GCA_964533645.1. Taxonomy (GTDB): domain Bacteria; phylum Pseudomonadota; class Gammaproteobacteria; order DSM-16500; family DSM-16500; genus JABDBK01. The sequence goes on along the minus strand of CAZHMQ010000030.1, from coordinate 3,481 downwards.
TTTTTATTCCTATGACTCTTCTGTAAGTTATTTTTTGCTAGGGTGTTTGGTGATGTTGCTTCTCTGGGGTTTAAATAAAATTCTGAAAGTCACCACCTTGTGGCCTTATGTATTGCTAGGGTTGCTATTGTGGGTATGTGTTTTGCATTCAGGAATTCATGCGAGTATTTCAGGTGTACTTTTGGCCATGATGATTCCATTGCGAGTGATGTCTAATGGACACGGTTCACTTTTGCATCATTTGGAAAAAAAGCTACATCCTTGGGTAGCGTTTCTTATTTTACCGCTGTTCGCTTTTTGTAATGCAGGATTATCGTTTGAAGGCATGTCGTGGCTGACACTTACTCAGCCAGTAGTGTTGGGTATAGCGCTAGGTCTTTTCATAGGCAAGCAGGCGGGAGTGTTGGCTTTTGTATGGCTGATGATAAAAAGTCGTCTTGCATTGTTACCAGAAGCTATAACAAGTTTGGATATGTACGGTATTGCTTTGTTGTGTGGTATTGGTTTTACTATGAGTTTATTTCTTGGTACGCTTGCATTTCAAGGGGAGCAAACGACATACTTAACGGAGGTTCGTTTGGGGGTGTTTCTTGGGTCAATATTGTCGGCGTTGAGTGGGTCTTTGGTGCTGTATATAGCATTTCTACAAAAGCGAAAAAGGAGGTTCTCCATTTGAAACAGAATAAAGACTTTCAAGTAGTCAGTATAAAACAACGTATTATAGGTTGGTTAGTGCATGCTTTTACGGCAAGTGGTGCTTACGTAGGAATTTTAGCCTTGTCGGCCATCTATCATCATAATTATCTTTCCGCTTTATGGTTGATGTGCGTAGCCATATTAATTGATGCGGTCGATGGTATGTTTGCTCGTATGATTGATATTAAAGTGGCTGTGCCAAGAATTGATGGAGCATTATTAGATAATATCGTTGATTTTTTTAATTACACCATAGTACCTGCTTTCTTTTTATTAGTTTCCAATCTTATTCCTGAAGCCTGGCGTCATGTAGGGGTTGCAGTGATTGTGCTGTCTTCTGCCTATCAGTTCACTCAAGTGGATGCAAAAACATCGGATCATTTTTTTAAAGGTTTTCCTAGTTACTGGAATATTGCCGTATTTTATTTATTTTTCTGGCAAATGACAGAATGGACTAATCTTGTTATTTTATTTGTGTTAGCAGTGTTAAGCTTTGTGCCCATTAAATATATTTATCCATCACGAATGGAATATCTTGCGGAAAGCAATTTCCCTCGGTTAGCCATGTTGTTTGCAACCTTGTGTTGGGGTGCAACGACAATTTACTTACTGTGGATATACCCCGAATCAAATCCCGTGTTAGTTTCTATATCGATGGGTTATATGATTTTGTATGTAGTGATTAGTCTCTATAGAACGTGGGTTCCTATGAAAGTGGTCTTAAGCCCTAATGAGTGAATGAGTGATAAGCATGGCTCACTATGATTAAGTGTATAAAAATGTAATCCTGGTGCGCCATGTTGCACTAATGTGTCGCAAAGTTTATAGACTACTTCGAGTCCGAATTGTTGAATGGATTTTTGATCATCTCCATAAGCTTCTAATCTTTTGCGTAACCACCTAGGAATATCCGCGCCACACCTATCAGAAAAGCGTACTAATTTTGAAAAATGGGTGATAGGCATGATTCCGGGAATGATAGGAATGGTAATTTTATGCTTGTTGCATGCATCGATAAAATAAAAATAAGAATCGGCATTAAAAAAATATTGTGTGATTGCACTGTTTGCGCCGGCATGCATTTTCATTTTTAAATACATGATATCATCTAATGCATTAACAGCCTGGGGGTGTGTTTCTGGATAAGCCGCCACTTCAATATGAAATGTATGATGTGTCACTTCTCGAATAAGAGAGACAAGTTCATTTGCATAACGTAGTTCACCGCTGTGACCCATTCCTGAGGGTAGGTCGCCTCTTAGTGCAACAATGCGTTTTATACCTTCTGCTTGATAGGTTTTTACAATAGAAATAATTTCATCGCGTGTTAAACCTATGCAGGCTAGATGAGGAGCAACAGGAATATTCAACTGTTGGATTTTTTTTACCGCATCAAACGTCCCTTCACGAGTTGAGCCACCTGCACCGAATGTTATAGAAAAAAAATGGGGTTGGGTTTGGCTGAGTTGTCGTACCGTGTTTTCTAAGTTTTTCATACCTTCAGAAGTTTTTGGTGGATAAAACTCAAAGCTCAACGTAAAATTTTCTAATGACACGATGTATATATCCTTTTTATGATAGAGAAATCCAAGGGTCTTCATCATCCCATGATAGATATTTTTTTTCAATTATATGATTTTTAATAGGATAGAGGTAAGAATATGTATACTGCAACTATTTCCTCCAAGTTTCAAATTTCAGTACCTAAAAAAATAAGAGATGCATTACATATCAAACCAGGTCAACAATTTATTTTTATTATCAAAGGTGGTTGCTTAGAGTTAGTGCCCAAACGTGATATTCATGACCTTAAAGGTATTATGGTAGGTGCAAATTCAAAAAATAATTACAAAATTGTAGTTACAATTCCATAAAATAATTGCTATACTATCTATAAACAGGAAACTATAGATGCAATTTGAATGGGATAAAGTCAAAAATCAAGCTAACAAAAAGAAGCATGGAATCAGTTTTGAATTGGCATGCTTTATATTTGAAGATCCTTTTATATTAAACATCCCTGATCACCGATTCGACTATAGTGAAGAACGTTGGCGAAGCCTAGGCTTAATTAAAGACATGGTCATTTATGTGGCCCATACCGTGGGAGAGGATACAAATGGTGAAGAAATCATCCGAATCATCTCAGCCAGAAAAGCTACACCGAGTGAAGCAAAAAAATATGACGATTACAGAAAAAATGCAAAAAGAACTTGATGCACTTAAACGCCGGAAGATAAATTTGTCCGACGAAGATGCTGACGAAATAACCGAATGGGGTCAAGCGGAAATAGGGAAATTTTATCGTCCCGTCAAGGAACAAATTACTATTCGTATTGATGCTGATGTATTAGATTGGTTCAAGCATGCAACAAATAAGTATCAAACATTAATTAATCAAGCATGCAGGGAATATATGATACACCATGGAAAAGTGCATAAAAGCGCAAAAAAAAAGCGCGCTTAATATTTCCAGTATGGAAGTGTTTTAATATTCTGTCCATAAGACACACAATAGATTGAGATAAATAATCTGACTTTGATGAACTACTCCATCCAACCTATTGGTATGGATGCGAGTTTCGTGCTTCAACATCGCGAAAAATCCACGACTCCACACTTCGGCCAGTTCCTGACCCAAAAATTATTAAATATAATTGCTCGTTTGAGCTTTCAGCCGAGTCTCTTCCACTTCTGGCAAACGAATGATAATGGTAGAATAGTATTTTACTACCAAATGCGCCGCAGTGCTCCCGCCATAAGCCCTTCCTTTCGCCGAAGGCGT
>CAZHMQ010000029.1:0-20483 GCA_964533645.1 uncultured Coxiellaceae bacterium | reverse complement strand
AAATTTGTAAAATATTTTTTAAAATAACTTGAAAATTCTAGCGGGATGTTCAAATTGCATTAAATATTTAGTGACTTGTTTGTCTATTTCTCCATAGCTATGCTGATGTGTCCATTTAGTTTGATTGACACGATCAGTATGATCTTGATTATCCAAGCGTAACTTTCGTAAGAGCAAGAAACAACGAGCCTTATCCTCATTTTGAGAAACTTCATTAAGACAACCCTGAATGAGGTTTGCCCTTCCTCCCGTTCTTCCCTTATCCTTATGAAGAATTAATCGCTCCTTGCTGTCAGGCTCAACACTTCCTCCCTTATCCTTATGAAGAATTAATCGCCTCTTGCCGTCACGCCCAACCCCCTTGTTGTCAGGCTCAACTGTAGCGTCTTCCCCATACAAAACCTCATTCTCTGGTCTCCATCTGTGTTTAAATTTATTATTATCTTTTTGTACTTTTTCTAACATCCGGATTGCTGATGCTTTCCAATCTACTTCGGGGGGGGTTCTAAAAAATAAACGCGACATAACACACCTCCTCACTTATTTAATTTTATTAATATTTTTTTTTATTATATTTATTATTTATTCTGGACTTTGGCCATTTTTAAAATGGTGGACACACATTGCTCGATGTAGCGTAGGGTGGGCAAAGGTCGCTCTTTGGCCGTGCCCACCAAAAGTGCAAATAATTCATAACCACGCAATGTTTTGTCCACCCTACCTGTAATTATTAAGAATGGCCAAAGTCCAGTTATTATATTTATTAATTATTAATACAATTATAGCATGTTTTGTTAATGTACAATTTGCTGATGACCAACTAGCCAGTCTATTTCTGATTAATATATTGATATTATTCACGTTTCTTTTGAGTGAAGAGTAGACGGGGCCAAAGCTATGACTTCTCTCTTCCTTTCTTTTGGGCGGCTAACTGATCGAGTAAATAAGGCGCTGGGTCCCGCGCTCAAAGCATGCGCGGGATGACGAGAAGTTAATATTTGATTATGGTTGAACTATTTTCAGCAGCTGTTTAAGTATTTTAGGATTACCAGCAACCACATTACCTGATTTTAAGAAGTTATCACTGCTATCTAAGTCACAAACCAAGCCACCGGCTTCTTTAATCAATAATGTGCCTACGGCAAGATCCCAGAGTTGTAAGCCCGATTCCCAAAACCCATCTAATCGTCCAGCAGCCACATAGGCTAAATCCAGTGCCGCAGCACCGGCTCTGCGTATATCGCCACAGAGGGGATATAAGGTTTGTAATACATTGACATAAGCTTGCACCTCTTCTTCTGGACGAGATGTCGGACAGCCCGTTCCTAATAAAGATTCTTGAAGAGTGCTGCATTTGCTGACGCGTATACGATGTTCGTTTAAACGAGCGCCTTTGCCTTTGCTTGCGCTAAACAGTTCTTGGCGTACAGGGTCATAAATGACGCCATGCTCAATCATACCTTTACGTCGGATCGCGATAGAAACTGCAAAATGAGGAAACCCATGAATAAAATTGCGTGTCCCATCGATAGGATCAATAATCCAAGTATATTCATCATTACTGCCACTGGATTCACCGCTTTCTTCACCTAAGATGCCGTGGTTAGGGTGTGCTTTACGTATAATTTTAATGATTTCTTGCTCGGCTTGTTGATCAATATCCGTCACAAAATCATTAGTATGTTTTTGGCTGACTTTGATAGTGTCCAGGCGGTCTGTCGCACGCACGATAATGTTCCCGGCGGCGCGAGCTGCATTCACAGCAATATTTACAATGGGTTCTCTCATGGCTTTATTAACGATATGTCAGTAGGGCGTGTAGAATAGCAAATATACTACAACGTGGATAGTGAATTTTTAGTGTATGTGTTTTTTTACAGATTTTTTATGCTACCTTCAATGGTTTGACATGAATTTTAGAAGCCTGTTTCTTTGTCAAAACAATATCATAATCGCGCTGTATGTTCATCCAAAAAACCATGTCAGTGTTAGGTAAAAGCTTTGATAATCTTAATGCCATTTCTGCGCTGATTCCTGTGTGCCCGTTCAGCAGTCTAGACAGTGTAATACGATTAACGTCTAACTTTTTAGCAGCGTCAGTGACAGATAGACTAGCGCCTTCGATAAGAATATCATGAATAATTTCACCGGGGTGTAGGGGGTTATGTATAGGCATAGTGTTTTACCTCTTAATGATAATCAATATAATCAACCAAAACTGCATCTTGCTCATCAAAGTGAAAAATTATTCTCCAATTGGTCTTCACTGTGACAGAATAAAAATTTTTTAAATTGCCGCTTAATTTATGGAAAAATAAGCCGGGTAAATTTAACTTTTCTGGAGCATCAGCTGCATCGAGTAATTGTAAAATAACTTGCAATTTCCTAGCGTGATCGGGAATAATGCTAGCCTTATCTCCAGATAAGTAAAATTTTTTAAGTCCTTTATGTTTCCATGTTTTAATCATAGCATATTGTAACTAGATGCGATACATGCGTCAATGATTTATGATTAATGTAGGATCAAAATGTTACCAAATATTCGCATTGTTTTAGTCAATACATCCCATCCTGGCAATATTGGAGCCGCTGCTCGAGCCATGAAAACCATGGGATTATCTCATCTTTGCTTGGTTGCGCCTAAGTTGTTTCCTCATGTCAAAGCCGACGAGATGGCGTCGGGCGCTTTAGATGTGCTTGGTCAAGCTACTGTATGTGAGACGATGTCTGATGCCATCGCGGATTGTCGTTTGGTGGTGGGAACCAGTGCGAGATCGCGTGCTATTCCATGGCCTATGCTATCGCCAAGAGAGTTCGCGGAAAAAGCGGTCATTGAACCGAGAACATCAAAAATTGCTGTCGTTTTTGGCAGAGAACAATCGGGTTTGACCAACGAGGAATTACAGCTTTGTCATTATCATATTCAAATTCCAAGTAATCCGGATTATTCCTCATTAAATATTGCAGCAGCGGTTCAGGTCATTGCCTATGAGTTAAGAGTGGCGGCTGCTCTGGATAAAACAGAATTAGCATGGGAAGATGAGTATGTATCTGCAAAAGATATGCAAGGGTTCTATGACCACTTAGAGCAAGTACTCATCCAGATTAATTTTTTAAATCCTGACGTTCCAAGACAGCTCATGCCGCGGTTACAGCGATTATTTAATCGCGTACGGCTTGAGCGTATGGAGCTCAATATACTGCGTGGTATATTGGGTGCTGTATTAAAACAAAAATAGCTATTCTTTTAGGGTTTCGATGGCTTCTAACCCTTTATGTATCGCCTGCCGTTTGTTTAACATATCTAGCCAGGCACATGTGTATGGAATTTGATCGGCATTGATGCCATAACGTTCGTGATCTTTTATCCATGGAAAGCTTGCGATATCAGCAATGGAATATTCGCTTGCTAAAAACGCATTTTCTGAAAGTTGTTTTTCAACAATGGAAAACACTCGTTTGGCTTCATTGTTAAATCGTTTGAGTGCATATGGAATTTCTTCTGGAGCATGATACATAAAGTGTTTAGTATTACCTAGAGTGGGAGCGAGTTTCGAGCTTTCAAATAGCAACCATTGCAAAACATCATATTTTTCAGCGGGGTGTTGTGGAATGAGTTTTCCACTTTTTTCTGCAAGGTACATGAGAATAGCGCCTGATTCAAAGATAGCAAGAGGCTTGTCTCCTGGGCCGTTTCGGTCAAGCATAACAGGATAAATATTATTTGGTGTGGTATTTAAAAATCCCATTTCTAATTGCTGATCGCTGTTTTTGGAAATAGGAAACATAGAATAATGTAAGCCAATTTCTTCTAACATGATCGCGATGGTATAGGCGCTAGGGGTGGGAGAGCCATATAGTTCAATCATCCGAAACTCCAAAAATATTAAAGTTAGTCCATTTCCTAAAGCATAATAATAGGGATTGTAATTGGAAAATCAAGTTAAAAATAATATCGCGTGTTGTTATGATAGACTCAACTGTCATCGTTATTTATGTGAAGGATTTTATGAATCATAAAGAGATAATATCGGTTATACTGTTTACTCTATTTACCGTTATTTTGTTTTTTTTCCTACAAAAACAAATGCTATTTTCTCCCGATGTAAGTTATCTCTTACATGCCACCCATCAAATATTTCAAGGTGGGCATTATGGCAAAGATATTTTTGAAACAAATCCACCTATGATTTTATATTTATATAGTCCCGTGATATTTTTGGAAAAAATACTATCCTTGTCTTTGAGTGTCATAGTACAAATCTATATGTTTATTCTTATATCGATTTCTACGATGGTTTGCTTAGTCCTGTTTAAGTCTATGGTTGGAAGTGCGAAAGATTATTATTTAAGTCTATTTTTTTGTGGTATATGGTTTGTCTTAATCATTTTTCCTGTATTCATGTTTGCTCAGCGAGAGCATTTATTATTGATTTTTATTCTGCCATACTTGTTGTGTGCAGCATTAAAATTGGATGGAAAAAAAGTTAATCCATGGTTGTCTGTTTTTGTAGGTCTATTTGCAGGATTTGGTTTTGCGATAAAACCTTATTTTTTAGCGACATTTTGTGTGGTTGAATTATTGTTTATGTTAGAAAAGCGAAAGCTTTTTGCATGGGCAAGAATAGAATCCTTAGTGATTGCTAGTGTATTAATAAGTTATTTAGCATCTATTTTTATTTTTCAGCCCGAGTATATCTCAGTCATATTACCACTCGTTTCAAAATATTATTTTTTTGTGATTAAGCAAGCATGGATGCAGATATTATCTATGCCGTATGTGAGTTTTTGCTTAATTGTAGCGATTTTATATCCATTCTATAGGCAATATGATCATTACAGCTATCTTGGAATGGTTATTTATGCGGCTTTGCTAGGAATGATTATAGCCTTTATTATTCCGCAGAATGTGTGGTATTACCATGTTTACCCGGCTTTTTCATTAGCTTTTTTATTAATGTTGCATTGCTTTGCTGGGCAACTTCATATTTTTATCAATAATCCACAAAAAAAGGCATATATCGCCGTGATGATGCTTATGATGGTATATGTTCCTTTGTCTGCTGAATGGAAATTTTTTAATGTTTATACAACATTTAAGAAAACGTATTCTGCAAATGGGCTGCCTTTATTTTTTAATAAGTTGCCAGGTGATCATACTATAAATTGTTTTACAGCAAGTGGAACGGCAAGTTGTTTCCCTATGATTTATGACATTGAAAAAGGTCATTATCAGAGTCGTTTTCCTTTTTTTTGGTGGTATCCTGGCTTGGTTTTCTTAGAAAAAAAAGCAATAAATAATGATGCATTGAATAGCATTATAAAAGATAAAAAAAATCTCATTGATGCCATTGCAGATGATTTACATTATTACCAAACTAAATGGATTATTGTTGATACTAAAAGTTTTGAGCACAGAGAAACGAAAAATTTTGATGTCATTGCATCTTTTTTAACGAATGATGCGTTTCGTGCTGCATGGGGTCATTATAATTTTTATACCAAATTTGGTAATTACGATATTTATATGAGAAATGATAGGATAACGATATGACAGCTTTAAAACATAAAACTTTTCCTTTTTTTTTCTTTGTGTGTGTTTCCATCATTGTTTATTTGGCGCATATGGAATATATTTTAAATGCAGATGTTGCCAGTTTGTTGTATGACACAGAATTATTTCTTTCAGGCGGTACATACGTAAAAGATTTTTTTGAAACAAATCCTCCCATGATTTTTATACTTTATATGCCTATTGTTTTTTTTCACAAATTGACAAGCTTTGATATACGATCGTTGACATATTTTTATATTTTTATTATTACGTTTATATCCTTAATTTTTTGTAATGGCTTGCTCAAAAATATTCTTTCTAAAGAAGATGTTTTTTTAAAAAACACCATGATGTTTATGCTTGTTTTTGCGTTTCTTATTGTTCCTTTGGGTGATTTTGGCCAGCGAGAACATTTGTTAGTTATGCTTTGCATGCCATATTTATTTGCAGTAGTTTCTAGAGCTAAACATATTTCTATTCCTTTTTTGCAAGCTTGTCTCATTGGTTTGATGGCAGGATTAGTGTTTTCCTTAAAGCCATTTTTTTTAATACCAGTTATATTGGTAGAGCTTTATTTGATGTTATTGAAAAAAAGCATTAAAAGCTGGGTGAGACCAGAGTCGTTGGTGATGTTAGCTGTGATGGTATTGTATATAGCATATGTTTTTATTTATCATCCTTTGTATTTCAATGTATTGATGCCATTAATTTCTCAATTTTATTTTATTGGTACGGAAGAAAGATGGCTTGTGATGTTTGTTAAACCAAGAGTTATATTTTGTTCTGTTGTTGCAGCTTATTATTTATTTTATCCCCATAAAAATCATTTTCGAGAGTTATTACAAGTTTTATCCTTGGCGCTTATCGGATTCATTTTAGCCTTTATTGTGCCACGTTCAGCATGGACTTATCATGTATTACCAGCATACGGTGTTGCACTCGTTTTAACGGTAATTTACGTGTATTCGCTATGGTCAGAGGATATAAAGCAACATACGCTTACGAAAAAAGACATTTTTTTTATTGTTGTTGTAAGTTTTGCAATGCCTATACTTATTTTTACCAAAGAATTTTTTCAAATGATTCAGCTCTATCAATTTAAAGATTTTAATGCATTACAAGCAAGAGCTAAAACCTTGCCGTATCATTCTTTTTATTGTTTTTCTTCGTTGACAACGGGGCTTTGTTTTCCACTTGTAACAATGCATAAGAAAGAATTTGCCGGGAGATTCCCTCTGTTTTGGTGGATTAGAGGATTAAGAAAGATGGAAGATAAATATGGTAGCTTACCCACGGATATCATGCGTGATAAAACATTTCTTTTGGATGCTTTGGCGTACGATTTAAATCACTATCGACCCGAAATTATTATTACTTATAAAGGCGATGAGAAACTTTTTCTTCCTAAAGGGTACGATTATCCCGCCTATTTTTCGGAAAATGAAAACTTTAAACAAGCCTGGTTACATTATCAGTGGTTAGAAAATATTGGTCCATTTACGCTTTATCGAAGAATGTAGATTAGACCGCATCCGCCGTGGTAAATAAACGTTTACTAAAAGTGATATTCTTGTGCAGTAGATAATTGGGTACCAACATGAATGCAGTAGTAAGTATACGCGCAGTCATTTTGTCCAAGGCGAATAGATTGATGAGTAGGGCTATCACTCCCATACTAATCATTAAAGACGACACTGTCAGTATGATATAGACAGAGTATTGCGAGCCTATGCTCTTGGATTTACATTGAAAAGTAATAAACTTATTGGCAAAAAAATGAAAAATTCCTGCGGGGATATAGGCGCTCATCAATCCAATTTCATAATGAAACCCAAGTTTTTTAACGGTGACCCAAAAGAGCGTCCAATCAAGTAATGTTGTAGTTGCGCCGATAAAAAAATAGGCTACAAATTCATTCCATTTGATAATTGAGTTAATTTTCATAGGGTTACCATAAGTTGCCAGGAAAGTGACTATATCCACAAGAATGTTATAATACACACTTTTTTAACATTATTGATCTTATGACACAAGCCATTTATTTAGATTACGCAGCCACTACACCTGTTGATCCCCGTGTAGCCACTAAGATGGCTCAATATCTCATGTTGGACGGAAGTTTTGGTAATGCTTCATCAACACATCTGTTTGGACGAGCTGCAAAAGTCGCTGTCGATACTGCTCGCGCACAAGTGGCTGATTTAATACAAGCTTATCCTCAAGATATTATTTGGACTTCTGGTGCAACCGAGGCAAATAACCTAGCATTAAAAGGTGCAGCTCACCTTTATCAGGCTAAGGGCAAACATATCATTACAGTAAAAACAGAACATCCTTCTGTCTTAGATACTTGCCAACAATTAGAAAAAATTGGTTTTATCGTCACCTATCTTACACCAAAGCCGGATGGTCTGGTGGATATAGCTCAATTAGAATCTGCTATACGTGCGGATACGATTATAGTCTCAATCATGCATGTGAATAATGAAATAGGTGTTATTCAAGATATCAAAGCTATTGCAGATATGACTGCAAATCGTGGTATTTTATTGCATGTTGATGCTGTACAAAGTGCGGGAAAAATCCCACTGGATGTTTGTGCTATTCCCATTGATCTTATGAGCTTATCGGCACATAAACTGTATGGCCCAAAAGGCATAGGTGTCTTATATGTAAGACGTAAACCACGGGTACGAGTTGCCGCGCAAATACATGGCGGTGGTCATGAGCTGGGCATGCGCTCAGGTACTTTAGCAACGCATCAAATAGTGGGTATGGGAGAAGCATTTGCCATAGCGAAACAAGCATTGCAGTCAGATGAACAAACAATACGACGGTTGCGCGATCGTTTTTTGCAAGACATAAGTTCAAATCACAATGTCATTATCAACGGTGACCTGCTACGCACTTATCCGGGTATTTTAAATATACGTTTTCCAGGCATAAAAGCACAAGATTTGCTTCATGCGTTGCCTAATATTGCTTTATCCGTGGGTTCTGCCTGTTTATCAAAAGGTATTGAGCCATCGTATGTATTACGTGCTTTAGGTCAAACAACCCTAGCTGCGCATGAGGGGATAAGGGTTTCCTTTGGACGTTTTACGACAGAAGCTGAAATTAATCAAGCAATCTTTGCATTTAATCAAGCTATACCTATGACACCTCAGGATGTAATGGGTATATAACTCTATGATTTTTTTTATAAAAAAATAATGGTAAATAAATTTCCAAATTTGTGCGCAAAATGTATGCTTGCAGTATACTGAATAAGTGTAGGCTTTGTTTTGTGGGGGGATTTATGCCAACCAAAATGTTAAAAGACTATCTTGAAAACCATCATATTCACTATACGCTCATTCCGCATTCTCCTGGTTATACGGCGCAAGAAATTGCTGCATCAGCGCATATCTCCGGTAAAAAAATGGTAAAAACAGTGATTGTCAAAATTGGTGATCAACTCGCCATGATAGTGTTACCAGCGAACCATCATGTAAATTTTGCTTCGCTTAGAGAAGTAACAGGAAAGACAAATATTGATTTGGCGCGAGAATCTGATTTTAAATCAAAATTTCCTGAATGTGAGTTGGGCGCTATGCCGCCATTTGGTGATTTATATGGCATGCCAGTTTTTGTATCGAGTCATTTATCGCATGATACTATTGCATTTAACTCAGGATCTCATGCAGAATTGGTACAAATGAGTTATCAAGATTTTATGGATTTAGTAAAACCTAAAATCATTACAACCCATTGATAATAAAAATTTTATAAAAACAGGATGGTTTTGCATGGCGCTCATGCGTTGCGTTTTTAATTATAATAAAGCGTTAGAATGGACAACAAAATATAGTGAAACTCCGCTTTATACTCCAGAATATCTCCCCGCAGATAAGGCTCAAGCGTATATTAATAGGGATATACCAAGAGCATTCTTTTTTTCCAAAAATAAATTTTCCAATGATACCAGCCATTATTTTTATAGTGGGTGGACTCATATTGACGAACCCTTCTGTTATATGCAGGGTGATATGGATGGAGGCTCGTTTATTCAACTTGTTTGGCAAACGTTTGCCATAGCATCAGATGATCTAAACTTAATTCATGGAGATCATTATAATGATTTGCGTTTTGGGTATGTGGGCGATGATAAGAAACGTCGTAGCATAGCATTGATATATTCTAAAGATGATCCATCCAAATGGATGTTCTGCATGACAGAAGACTCTGAAAAAGCATCTTTTGATCAGCGAGGTGTAACAATTTTTATACCTTCGTATTTTTGTGAAAAAGTAGACTTTACGGAAGATGCAGAACAATTTTTTCAAATAGATGCTTCCGAATTAATTGGAACAGAGCTAGGTTCCGAGTTGCTTGAACAAAAATTTAAGACTTTTTTTGGTCAGTTAGGCGGAATTGATATCGAAAGAATCGAAGCATTTGAAAAAAATGACATAAAAAAAATGGGTGCTCAGTATATTGCAGATGATGAAGAAGAGCTTCCAGATGTATGGATAGTTCCTCCTTCCCCTAGAGATCATGTTTTAGATAAGTTAGGCGCGATAACTTTCGCGGCGGCAGGTTGGTATGTTGGAGTCTTTGTAGTGGGTCCCCTGCTTGCTGTGCCTACGCTTGGTTTTTCGCTTATCATTGCACCGCCTATATGTGTTTTAATAGGTGCAGTTTTAGGTTTGATGATAGGCGGCATCTTTAGTAACTGCTTTGGCAGGGTAAAAGAGTGTGTGAGAGACGACACTAACGGCGATGGCTTGAACATAGAAAAAAAACCTGGCGGTGGATCACATACTTATATAGCAAAACGTGGATTACAGGTAGATCTTGATTATTCGATAAATTCAGTTCCTTCGAAGAGCGCGGTTAAACAAAGCGAGGTTGCAAAGGTAAGCCCACCCGTCATTGAGGCACAGGCTGATAAAAGCAGGCCTAGGTTTGTGTCGAGGTTGTGATAAAAATCTCATTATGAAGTTCCACAGCTCTCACAAGGATGCTCTTCACTGCCAGCTTCGACTTGCAATGTCACATGATCCACTTTGAATTTTGATTTTAACGTGTGATTGATACTAAGATAATCGGCATCGCTTAGTTTTTTAGTTGGCATAACTAAATGTGCGGTTAAAGCAATTTCTTTAGTACTAAGACCCCAAATATGTAAATCATGAACGGCTTTAACACCGGGTAATTGCTGTAAAAAAGTAAGAACACCTTGTTGATCGATATGATGAGGAACGGCATCAAGAATAAGTCTCACAGAATCACGTAATAATCCCCAAGTGCCGATTAAAATAATAGTAACAATAAATAAACCCACCAAAGGATCTAGCCAGAGCCATCCCGTGTAATAAATGGCGATACCTGCGATCACAACGCCAATAGAAATGAGTGCATCGCCTAAGAGGTGGATAAATGCACCTTTGATATTTAAATCATCGTGCGCGCCTTTTATAAATAGCATAGCTGTACCGCCATTGATGATGATACCAATCGTTGCCACGACTATCACAATAAATCCATTCACTTCACTTAAGTGCAAGAGTTTGTAAATAGATTCATAGATAATAAGCGCCGAAGTTGCCACTAAAAGCAAAGCATTACTGAGTGCTGCAAGTATAGTCGTACGTTTATAACCATAGCTATAGCGTTTGCGAGCTGGTAATGTAAGCAACCAGCTTGCACCCCAAGCAAGTATTAAACCAAAAACATCACCAAAATTATGCACGGCATCTGCCATCAAGCTCATAGAGTTTGCGACGAAGGCATAAAAAATTTGGCATAAAGTAAAGCTTAAATTAAGTACGACGGCAATACCAAACGCTTTATTGAAAGACTGTGGTGTATGACTGTGTCCATGGTGATGATCATGATTATGCATAGGTTTAATCTCGTCTTAATTGATCGGAAGTTGCAAGTGGAGTGGGATAGCGTAATGTTACCCAATAACATGACACGATAAAGGTAATAATAGTCGCAGTAAGTGTTAAGTTCATCGTGCTTTCAGACACTAGCTTTGTTTGAGCGGCTAAAAAAATCACTAGTAGTGAGAATTCACTAATTTGACCTAAACGCACGCCGACTTCCCAGCTTATAGTTTTGGTTTCACCAAATATGTGAAGTAGATAGCAAAATACCACTGGTTTGAGTAATAGCATGAGGATGGCAAGAGCGGCAGCAGGGAATATCACCATGGAGATGGCATCAATATTAAAACTCGCGCCTATGGTAAAAAAGAACATGACTAAAAAAAAGTCGCGTAAAGGTTTTAGGCTTTCAGCAATATATAACGAAATAGGATGAGTCGCGAGAGCAACACCCGCGATGAAAG
Source organism: uncultured Coxiellaceae bacterium (assembly GCA_964533645.1). Lineage (GTDB taxonomy): Bacteria > Pseudomonadota > Gammaproteobacteria > DSM-16500 > DSM-16500 > JABDBK01. The sequence continues at coordinate 8,592 of CAZHMQ010000029.1, read as the reverse complement.
CCCCTATTTCTCCAGATAATCCAATATAATGGGCAAGCTCTGTCAGACAAAGACACCAACCTATGGATAAAATGAAAATATATTCATGGATTCTATCAAATTTTATTAAGAGTTTCGCTAATAAATAACGTTCAAATAAATAAGCAATCAATAATAAACAGGGAAAGCCTATCACAAGAGGAAGAATCTCACTTAAGGTAAATGCATGACCCTCAAAAGCATTTAAAAAAAGTAATACGACAATCGCAATAATATCTTGCAATAATAAAATACTTATCATCAATTCGCCGGTGTGTTGATGATGTAAAATCGTCGTTGGTAAAAGCTTCAAGCCAATGATGGTGCTAGAAAACATCATGGCAATACCAATGACAGTGCTATCAATGACCGGATAGTGGAAGGCATAGCCTACCGCAAATCCTAAGATGAAAAAAATCGCTGAACTGACCAGTGCGATCCAACTCATTTTACGTAAGGACTGTAACAAATCTTGGGGATGTAAGTGTAATCCCAATAAAAATAATAAAAATAATATGCCTATATCGCCTGTTTGTTGAATTAGCTTTGAATCATTGACGAATTTTAGGCCCCAAGGACCTAAAATAGCCCCAAGTGCAATATAGGCTACTAATAACGATTGACGCGTGTATAACGCAACCGTGGAAAGAATAGCAGTCCCCGTGAAAATCAGGAAAGTAATATGAATAATAGACTGCTCATAGTTCATTAAGTTCCCTCACCCAAAGAAACTAAAGTCGTATTTCCGCCCGCAGCAGTAGTGTTAATGGAAATTGCTCGCTCCACACATAATCGCGGTAAATAATGGGGTCCGCCTGCTTTAGGTCCAGTACCTGATAAGCCTTCACCGCCAAAGGGTTGTACCCCCACCACAGCGCCTATCATGTTTCGATTGACATAAAGATTGCCTACTGGCATACGGCTTTGTATATGCTTAATGGTTGCGTCAATACGGCTATGTACACCCATCGTGAGTCCATATCCTGTTGCAATAATAGCATCAAGTACGTTATCTAGATCTTTCGCATTATAACGAATGACATGCAAAATGGGCCCAAAAATTTCACCTTTTAATATGTCTAGCGAGGCTAATTCAAAAGCACGCGGTGCAAAATAATTACCTGGGGGCAAATCTTTTATCGGAACTTGATGAATAAAGCTTGCTTCTTTATGCATTCTTGCAGAATGCTCCTCAAGCATATTTTTCGAAGCCTCATCAATCACTGGACCAATATCGGTTGCAAGTAAAGCTGGGTCACCTACGGTCAATTCATCCATCGCACCTTCCAACATAGTCAATATTTGAGGCGCAATATCATCTTGTAAAAATAAAACACGTAATGCCGAACAGCGTTGACCTGCGCTGTTAAACGATGATGCGATGACATCCGTGACGACTTGTTCGGGTAGTGCTGACGAATCAACTATCATAGTGTTTTGTCCACCGGTTTCAGCGATAAACGGTACCAAGGGTCCTGGTCTGTCGGTTAAAGCTTTTTGAATAATTTTTGCAGTTTCAGTGGAGCCTGTAAACATGACACCGGCAATTCGCGTATCACTTGTTAATGTTGCTCCAACGATAGAACCTCGGCCAACAATTAATTGTAAAACGTCGTGAGGTATGCCAGCTTTATGTAATAAACGCACCGCTTCGGCTGCAATCAGTGGTGTTTGTTCAGCGGGTTTTGCAATGACGGTATTGCCAGCCACAAGTGCTGCAAGCACTTGACCTGCAAAAATGGCGAGGGGAAAATTCCAAGGGCTAATACAAGCAATCACACCACGCGGATGCAAAGTTAATTGATTAAATTCTCCAGTGGGACCTTTTAATTCGTGGGGTTTAAAATCAACACGAGCACGTGCAGCATAATAACGACAAAAATCAACGGCTTCACGTATTTCAGAAACGCAGTCGACGATTTGTTTGCCGCCTTCTCGATTTAACAACGTCATGAATTTGGGCATGGCTTCTTCAAACAAATCAGCTGCTCGCTCCAAACAAGCAGCACGTTCTTCGACGGATGTATCCGCCCAAGCTTTGCAAGCATTTTTGGCATAGCGAAGTGCCTGCTCAACATCTTCGGGAGTTGCTTTATAAACATGTCCTATCACATGTTGTTTGTTGGCAGGGGACACGACAGCTTGAGGTTCACCGCGAATGACTAAATCGCCATGAATAATCGAGCCTGCTTTCCATGTATTTTTGTCAGCTTTTTCCATGGCTTCTTTTAAAGTTTTGAGTGTATGTTCATTCGAAAGATCTAAGCCTTTTGAATTAAGTCGATTCACATGGATATTCACGGTGTTCTCCAAAGTATATATCTTTTTCGGTAAAGGGATAAGCGTATGAGGTATTTCTTTAAGATTTGTGATTTTCTCAACTGGATTTAATACAAGCTTGTCCAAAGGTGTATCTTCATCAGCAATTAAGTTTACAAAATTCGTATTAGCGCCATTTTCTAGTAGTCGGCGCACTAAATAACCCAATAAATCTTTGTGTGTTCCTACTGGGGCATAAATGCGACAAGGAATACCGGCTTCGACGATTTGATCATAGAGTGGTCTGCCCATGCCGTGTAAACATTGAAATTCAAAATCTTTGCGTGATCCAAGCATTTCTAACACGGCAGCCACGGAATAAGCATTATGCGTGCCGAATTGTGGATAAAAACAATCAGGATGAGATAAGATTTTTTTCGCACAGGCAATATAAGAAACATCGGTAGAATGTTTACGTGTGAATACAGGATAATTTTCTAAACCAAGTAATTGACTGACTTTAATTTCACCGTCCCAGTATGCGCCTTTGATGAGACGTACCATGAGTTTACGTTGAGAGCGTTTGGATAAATCAGCCAGCCAATCAATCACAAAAGGCGCGCGTTTTTGATAAGACTGCACGGCTAAACCAAAACCTTCCCAGCCATGTAGCGCAGGATTGCTGAATACAGCCTCTATAATATCAAGAGATAACTCAAGTCGTTCCGATTCTTCAGCATCAACGGTTAAGCCTATGTTGTGGGTTTTAGCCATTTTTGCAAGTTCAAGTAATAAAGGAACGAGTTCTGTCATCACACGTTCGCGTTTAGCCAGTTCATAGCGTGGATGTAAGGCGGATAATTTTACGGAGATACCCGGTCCATGGATGTGATCTTGATGTTGGGAGGCGTTGCCAATAGCAGTAATGGCATCTTGATATGATTTGAAATATTTCTTGGCATCTTCAGCGGTTTTAGCGCCTTCGCCTAGCATGTCATAAGAATAGCGATACCCAATGGCTTCAAGTTTTTTAGCGCGCTCTAATGCCTGGGCTATGGTGGTGCCCATGACGAATTGTTTACCCATAAGTTTCATCGTTTGTAACATGATGGGGCGAATGGCAGCAATACCTAGGCGGCTCACCACTCGAGTTAATGTTGCGCCTAAGTGCTTTTCAGTATGTAGTGTAGGGGCAAATATCTTTCCTGTTAAGATAAGTGACCAGGTGGCAGCATTCACAAAGAGTGAGTTTTTTCTATTTAAATGTTGATACCAGTCCGGTTGTGATAGCTTGTCGCTGATTAATCTGTCCATGGTGTAATGATCCGGAACGCGTAACAGCGCTTCTGCTAAACACATGAGTGCAATGCCTTCTTCGCTAGAAAGATCGTATTGGTTAAGAAACCCATTGATTCCACTTTGTTTTTTGCGTTGTCTTAAGTTTTCTTTGATTAAGCGTTGAGCTTTCTCAGATATTCGCTTTAAAGCATCCTCACTCATGGCTGCGTCGAGCAAGAGTGCTTTTACTCGGGTGGTTTCGTCTGCGCGATAGGCAGTTGTGATGGCATCTCTTAAGGGGTCTTGTTTAGTTAATAAGTCACTTATCATCATCGTGCTGTGTTCCATATATATGTTACGTTGAAGCCCATTTTCCTTTTAAAACTTGCCAGCTTAAGGCAAACAGACTCATAATGTGCCATTATTTTATTAGCGGGGATAGAATTTTGCCACAAAAACTCAAATATTCTAACATGGCGACTCGTTTTCGTGGTCTTTTGCCTGTGGTTATTGATGTTGAGACGTCTGGTTTAAATCCGGCGACCGATGCTTTATTAGAAATCGCTGCAGTATCAATTAATATGGATAGTCAAGGCAAGTTATTTCCTGAAAAAACCTATGCTTTTCATGTCGAATCTTTTTTAGGTGCGAACTTCGATCCGGAGGCTCTTCAGGTCACTGGGATAGATCCAGGGTATCCTTTGCGCTATGCAGTTCCTGAGCAGCAGGTTTTGCATAATATTTTTACAGTTGTAGATGACTTATTAACACAAAGCAAGTGCCGACGCGCAGTGTTAGTGGGGCACAATGCGTGGTTTGATTTGGCTTTTATTCAAGCAGCTATTAAACGTTGCCATGTTAAAACTTCGCCATTTCACTCATTTACTTCATTTGATACAGCAACTTTAGCGGGGGTAACTTTGGGCGAAACCGTATTGGCCAAAGCCTTACGCAAAGCTAACATTCCTTTTGACGTGGAAAAAGCCCATTCAGCGATTTATGATGCCGAAAAAACGGCAGAGTTGTTTTGTTATATGGTGAATCGCATGCCAATATAGAAACAAAAATTGCCATATTATAGATTTTAGTATATTATCAGCGCAACTCAATGAATCAAGAGGCAATACTGTGAAAAAACTACTTTTAATAACCCTTTCTTTAATGACATTATCGGGTTGTGCAACATTAGAGAAAATGCATCAACAATGGCTTGCAGAAAACTGTAATGTTAATGCTGCCTATAGCAATGGCTTAACCGATGGTTTAAAACTCGATGCTATGCCTAATAATTATGCAAATTCATGTCCTGTTAACCAAGATAACATTGGTATCTCTTATTTAAGAGGGTTTTCAAAAGGTCTAGAAGGTAGGCCCAAGCAAATTAATGTGAATCAAAACGTGAATCAAACCGTTCAACAAAGATAAAAATTCCCTTCCCCCCCGCGAAGCGTGGGAAGGGATTCATAGCAGCTGATTAAGTGTAATCTTTAACCAAACATCACACCAATGCGCAACGCAACACGGTTGCTGTTTTCATCGTTGCCACCCTCTGCAATGCTATATGCTCTATCATTAGAATATTCAACACCGATATTAGTGTTTTTCAATACATCAATACCATAACCTGCGATCCAACGACGTTCCGGAATGAATAATGCCACTGCATCACCGGATTGTTGATAGCCCAGATAAAGATTTTGTGCGCGATGAAAATAATTGAAACCATAAGCCACTTGGAGATCCGCAGCCCAAGGTTGTGCGCCTTCAAGAAAATCATCGGTCATTTCATTGAGTGAAGCACTGACATCCAGATCATTAAACGATTGCAATGCAGTCACATAATGTGCGCTTAAACTAAAAGGTCCGCTGTTAACCATGCCATAAGCAGTTAAACCGCTAACTCTTTCATGATAGAAAGATTGATTGGTATTCATCACCTGACCATCGGCATCACCTGCGAGAGTGTTTTTTATGAAAGCAGTTGCATAAGCAATATCGTTGATACCCATCATGTCATTGATATAACCCACACCGATATCCCAGCCTAATTGAGTACTAACTTGGCCCATGCCTAATTGCGCACCAAAATTGGTATTGCCATGATTAGAAACGATAGGTAGGAAAAATGGAGTAACATCACCAATATCCATTTCTGGAATTTGATTTTGGAAAGTAAAGATGGATCCGTGTAAGCTAGCATTATTCCACATGGAGATAAAGCTTAGTTCAGCGGAAGTTTGTAAGCTTTCTGTCATTACTTGTGTCATGCTACGTGTAATAGGATGTATGGTGTAGCGTCCAAAATCTTGAAATTGTTTACCTATTTTTAAGAAAATGGGAAACAATTCTGGATTACCAAGCGTAATATAACCTTGTTGTAAATCTAATGCATGCAGTGTGTAAGCTTCGCTGTAAATGCCTGGCATAGAAACGACATGATTATTAAACGGGAATTGTTCAAAGCTGACAGTATTCAACGCCGTATCTTGTATGCTGTTATAACTTAATTCCATGAAAGCACTGACCCATGGATTCATGTTTCCTGTCACATCAAGATAAGCATCATTTACAGTAAAACGCGAATTATTTTCACCCATGAAACCTTGATTTACATTACCAAATTGCGTGTCAAAATTGATTCCGCCCGCGAGTTGTATGGGTTTACCACAACCCACTGTTGGTTTCGCACGTCTTACAGTTTGACTCATAGCGTCCATCATGGGTGAATACACGCTGAGATTCGGGCAAGGAGTCGCAAATACTTCGCCTTTGAGACCACCTACAGGCATGTCGTCATTACCTGCGAAAGTGGGGGAGCTGATGACGCCTGAAAGTATCATGGATGTAACAATACATTTTAATTTCATTTTTTTATCTCCTTGAGTGTATGATTTTTTATCAAAATTCATTAGAGGTTAAAGACCGCCACTATAATGCGAAGCACACGTGGCATAGATTTTGCATGGAGTTCACTCTCCATGCAAAATTTTTTCACGTCGAAGGCGACCTTTTTGACAGGTACGACGAGAGAAAGTAAGATTATAAATTACCTGATTTTTCACCTAAAAATTCAGCAATGCCAGCTTCAGTAGGCGTAATACCTGTGTCGCCTTTATTCCAGCCTGCTTGGCAAACTTCGCCATGTTTTTCATGATATTGCAATGCATCGATTAAGCGTAATAATTCATCAATGTTACGACCTAAAGGTAAATCATTCACAATTTGTGAACGTACAATACCTTGTTTATCAACTAAGAATGATGCGCGTAGTGCAATATGTGCAGTGGGATGTTCAATACCATAGCTTTGGCAAATGTAATGATTTACGTCAGCCACTAAAGGATATTTGACAGGTCCTATACCACCTTCGTTGACTGGTGTTTTGCGCCATGCGCTATGTGAATATTGGGAATCGATAGAAATACCAATCACTTGAGTATTGCGTTGGTTGAATTCATGCATACGATTATCTAATGCAATCAACTCCGATGGGCATACAAAAGTGAAATCTAACGGATAAAAACATAAAATGCCGTATTTGCCTTTAAGGGCATCGCTTAATTGGAATTGGCTAACAATGTCGCCATTTCCTAATACAGCTGCCGCGGTAAAATCGGGGGCTCTGCGACCAACTAAAATGCTCATAATTTAAACCTCTTGACTAGTAAAAAAAGATTAAGGAAGGGATTATAAACAGAAACCTTGAAAATCTAAAATAAATTTATGCTATCATCCCGATTTATAAAACGGATGAGACTTACGTCTATGAGCCATGAATTTTTACCTTTTTCTAAGCCAACTATTAGTCAAGAAGCTATCGATGAAGTGGTAGCGTGTTTGCAGTCTGGGTGGATTACGACTGGACCGCGAGTTCAACAATTTACTGAAAATTTAAAAGAATATTTAGATGCACCTTTCGTGTTGCCATTATTGTCTGCAACGGCGGGGTTGCATTTGACTTTGCTCGCTATGGATATTGCACCAGGGGATGAGGTGATTACCACCCCTCTAACATTTGCTGCGACCTTAAATACCATCGTGTTAGCAGGTGCTAAGCCGGTTTTAGTTGATATTGATCCAACTACCTTAAACATGGATTTGAATCAGGTTGAAGATGTGATTACGGATAAAACCCGCATCATTATGCCGGTGCATTTCGCAGGCTTACCTGTCGAAATGAACACGCTTTATCGTCTTGCGAATCAACACGGTTTGCGTGTCATTGAAGATGCTGCTCATGCGATAGGGACCGAATTCAATGGAAAACGTATAGGCAGTGTGGGAGATACCCAGGTTTTTAGTTTTCATCCAAACAAAAATATTACCACCGGTGAGGGCGGCTGCATTGCGACGCGTGATGAAGTGTTAGCAAAAAGAATAAGTCTGTTACGTTTTCATGGTATGGATAGAGAAGCGTGGAATCGTTTTGGCAAAACCGGTAATCAAGATTATGAAATTGTCATACCTGGATATAAATATAATATGATGGATATTCAAGCTGCGCTTGGGTTGCATCAATTAAGACAATTAGATGATTTTATCGCGCGTCGAAGTGAGTTAGCTTATCGTTATCAAGAAGCCTTAGCTGATTGGCCACAATGGCAACTGCCAGGAAAACCGACGTATCCTCACAGGCATGCATGGCATCTTTATACACCGCTTATCAATGAACAAGAAGCTAACATGAATCGTGATGCATTCATGGCAAAAATGAAAGAAAAAAACATAGGTACCGGCTTGCATTATCGAGCTGTGCATTTATATCCTTATTATCGTAATCAGTTAGGATTTAAAGCAGGTGATTTTCCTAATGCGGAAGATGCTGGCAATCGCATTGTAAGCTTACCATTATTCCCCACCATGACGGATGCGGACCACGATAGGGTGTTGGATGTGATGTATAGTATTTTTAAATAAGGTTAACTATGAAAGTTTTAATTTTAGGCGCAAACGGGTTTATCGGTAGTCATTTAAGTGAAGCAATTTTAACAAAAACATCTTGGCATATTGATGCCATGGATTTAACACAAGATAAAT